>NZ_CP045503.2:0-337500 GCF_007004545.3 Shewanella eurypsychrophilus
GTGGCGGTTTCACTTTGGCAGCAATGTATCGGGCGACTACAAGATGAGCTTTCAGCTCAACAATTCAGTATGTGGATTAGACCGTTGCAAGCAGAAATGGATGGAGACACACTTGTTCTCTACGCGCCAAATCGCTTCGTACTCGACTGGGTTAGAGATAAGTACATCAACATCATCAATCAGTTTTTTACTGAGCAGATGGGGGCTGATGCACCTAAATTGCGTTTCGATATAGGCAGTAAGCCTGCAGCACCTCGCCCAGTCCAAGCATCTCCAGCTATTATCAGTAGCCCACGAATTGAAACTAGCCGTAGACCGAGCAGAACTTCATTTAATGTAAATAGCCCTGAACCTGCAATGGCAGCTAATCACAGAAGTAATATCAATCTGACTTATCAGTTTGATAACTTCGTTGAAGGTAAGTCGAACCAACTTGGTAAAGCTGCGGCCATGCAAGTTGCCGAAAATCCAGGTGGTGCCTACAACCCGCTATTCCTTTATGGTGGTACTGGTTTAGGTAAGACTCACTTATTGCATGCTGTGGGCAATGGGATTATCAAGAATAACCCTAATGCTAAAGTGGTCTACATGCATTCTGAGCGTTTCGTTCAGGATATGGTTAAGGCATTACAAAATAATGCTATCGAAGAATTTAAGCGTTATTACCGTAGTGTAGATGCGTTATTTATTGATGACATTCAATTCTTTGCTAATAAAGACAGATCTCAGGAAGAATTTTTCCATACCTTCAATGCGTTGTTAGAAGGTAATCATCAGATCATTTTGACTTCAGATAAGTATCCGAAAGAGATCGACGGCGTAGAAGATCGCCTAAAGTCTCGTTTTGGCTGGGGCTTAACGGTTGCTATCGAACCACCTGAATTAGAGACCCGTGTAGCGATCTTGATGCGTAAGGCACAAGAGAGTGGCATTAACCTTCCTGATGAAGTGGCATTCTTTATTGCTAAACGTTTACGTTCAAATGTTCGTGAGCTTGAAGGCGCATTGAATCGAGTGATTGCTAACGCAAACTTCACCGGTCGTCCGATAACTATCGATTTTGTGCGCGAAGCCTTAAGAGATTTATTGGCGCTGCAAGAAAAGTTGGTCACGATAGATAATATTCAGAAAACCGTTGCTGAATATTACAAGATCAAGATGGCTGATATGTTGTCGAAGCGTCGTTCTCGTAGTGTTGCCAGACCTCGTCAGGTGGCAATGGCGTTATCGAAAGAACTTACCAACCAAAGTTTGCCAGAAATTGGTGATGCTTTTGGTGGTCGTGACCATACAACTGTTTTACACGCATGTCGTAAAATTGCACAGTTGAGAGAAGAAAGTCATGACATTAAAGAAGATTATGCTAACTTGATCCGTACGCTATCTTCATAAATCTGGGAAATTGAAACTAATGAAATTTTCAATTGATAGGGATGCCCTATTAAAGCCGTTGCAATTGGTTAATGGAGCGGTGGAGAGACGACATAACTTGCCTATTTTGGCAAACCTTTTAGTTGAAGTAAGTGGTCACTCACTTAAAATGACCGGTACCGACCTTGAAGTCGAATTAGTCGGCCAAGTTGAATTGGTTGGCGATGTTCAAGAGGGGCGTACAACCGTCCCGGCGAAGAAATTCCTCGATATCGTTAAATCCCTACCAGATCAAGTTGAACTTAAAATTGAACAGCAGGAAAACCGTCTGCTGCTCAGATCTGGCCGTAGCCGCTTTACGTTAGCGACATTACCGGCAGAAGAGTATCCCAATGTCGAAGCTTTCGAGTCTGATATTGAATTTACCATTAAGCAGGGCATACTCAAATCGCTTATCGATGCGACTCAGTTTTCCATGGCTAACCAGGATGTGCGTTATTATCTGAACGGTCTGTTATTGGAAACCGATGGCAATGTGTTGCGTGCCATTGCAACCGACGGACATCGCTTAGCCTTGAGTCATCGTCAAATAGAGGCGACTCTGCCAGAGAAGCAAGTGATTGTGCCCCGTAAAGGCGTCGTAGAGCTACAGCGTCTGTTCGAAGGCGAAGACTTAGATGTGACTATTGCCATAGGTGATAATGCCATACGCGCGACGACATCGAGTGCAGTGCTGACCAGTAAGTTAGTCGATGGTCGTTTCCCCGATTATCGTCG
This sequence comes from Shewanella eurypsychrophilus, assembly GCF_007004545.3. NCBI lineage: Bacteria > Pseudomonadati > Pseudomonadota > Gammaproteobacteria > Alteromonadales > Shewanellaceae > Shewanella > Shewanella eurypsychrophilus. The sequence goes on from NZ_CP045503.2 coordinate 2,149, forward strand.
AGTCTTGCCTAAAGGTGGCGATAAAATCGTTATCGCTAGTCGAAACCAGCTAAAGCAGGCTTTGGTTCGCGCCTCTATTCTGTCAAATGAGAAGTTCCGCGGTGTGCGGGTACAGCTGGAAAATAACCTGATTAAGATCACCGCTAACAATCCTGAGCAGGAAGAAGCTGAGGAGATCTTAGACGTAGAGTATGACAACACCCCTCTAGAGATTGGCTTCAACGTAAGTTATCTGTTGGATGTGCTCAATAACCTACCTTCAGATGATGTGCGCATCACGCTTATCGATGGCAACTCCAGTGCGTTGATCGAGAATCATATTGAAGAAGACTCTATGTATGTGGTTATGCCGATGAGGCTCTAGTCTTAATTCGACTAGATAAACCCAAATTAATATTGAAGAGGCTGCTAACGCAGCCTTTTTTTATGTCGGGCCATAAATGTTCCCTACATTTATTGGCATTTCCGCCATCCTTGGCAGTCAACATTTATGACTGGATGGCCTGAGAAGGCTAACAAGCGGCTTTATTTTGACTATCCCTAGACTATAAGGGAAAGGTAAATTAGCTTTTTATTGTGTTGCTGGCTTATCATGATTTTACGGCTTTATTCTGGATGAAATCTGCGCTTTGATGTGGTCTGTGGATATGCTAATCTTCTTGGCTATTTAAATTTTTCCACCTGATGATTTGCGACGTTTTTATCCGTTAAATTAAGTGCATTTTGTTAGCTTGCCAGAATAAGTGATTAATGAGCCATAAATGAGTTTGACGCGTCTTCATATTGAAACTTTTCGGAATATCGCCTCTGCTCAACTGCTTCCGGCCGAAGGAATTAACCTCATTTACGGTCAGAATGGCAGTGGCAAAACCAGTATTTTAGAAGCTATCTATTTTCTTGGTATGGGCCGCTCATTTCGCAGTCATCTTTCCCAGCGAGTGATTCAACACTCAGATGATAAGTTAACCTTATTCGCTAACTTAAATGTGCAGGATAAAGAGAGCAAAATTGGCTTGAGACGATTTCGCAGCGGTGAGACCGAGGTCAAGATTGATGGCGATAAGGTCAAACGATTATCGACCTTGGCCGAGTCTTTGCCGATACAAGTGATCACTCCCGAGAGTTTTGCCTTGCTGTTTGAAGGGCCTAAGTCGAGGCGTCAGTTTATCGATTGGGGAGCGTTTCATTGTGATAAAACTTTCCATTCGGCCTGGATCAATGTAAAGAGGATTTTAAAGCAACGAAATCAGCTGCTTAAAAATGAGGCTAGCTACGCTCAGATTCAATATTGGGATAGAGAGTTAGTTCGTTATTCTGAAGTCGTGACCGATATCAGAACTCAATATGTAAACTCGTTAAATGAGCTACTTAAGGGTATAATCGAAGAGTTTTTACCTAAGATCGATGTGAAGATTTCTTTTACCCGAGGTTGGGATAGTAAAACAGATTATGCGCAGCTCTTAGAGACGCAATATCCCAGAGATGTATCTAGCGGCAATACCGCTAGCGGTCCCCATAAAGCCGATTTGAGATTACGTGTTGGCACCTTGCCAGTTCAGGATGCTTTATCCCGGGGACAGCTTAAATTGTTAGTCTGTGCACTGCGTATTGCACAGGGAAAGTTACTTAAGCAGCAAATAGATAAGAATAGTATTTATCTGGTGGATGATCTTCCATCGGAATTGGATGCAAAGCACAGGCAATTGTTGCTGCAGCAGTTAATCGATACCGGCGCACAAGTTTTTGTCACCGCCATCGAGCCTGCAGCGATACTAGATTCGTTAAACACGCCACCGAGTAAGGTGTTCCATGTGGAACTGGGGCGTGTAACGGTAATTGAACAACCGACGAGAGAATAATATGTCAGAGAATAGTTACGATTCTTCGAGTATTAAGGTACTAAAAGGCCTTGATGCAGTACGGAAGAGACCAGGGATGTATATCGGTGATACCGACGACGGATCCGGTCTACATCACATGGTATTCGAAGTGGTCGATAACTCTATCGATGAAGCTTTAGCGGGTCACTGTAATGAGGTTGTCATCACAATCCATGCTGATGGTTCGGTATCGGTGAAAGATGATGGTCGTGGTATTCCTGTCGAAATTCACCCAGAAGAGGGTATTTCGGCCGCAGAAGTGATCATGACCGTACTCCATGCGGGCGGTAAGTTCGATGATAATTCATATAAAGTCTCCGGTGGTCTTCATGGTGTGGGGGTTTCGGTTGTAAACGCTCTGTCTGAGAAGCTACAGCTGACTATTCGTCGTAACGGTAAGCTCTACGAGCAGTTCTATACCTCGGGTGAGCCCGATGCGCCGATCAAAGAGATTGGCGATTCGACGAGTACGGGTACCGAGCTAAGATTTTGGCCAAGCCATGAAACCTTCACTAGTAATATCGAATTTCATTTCGATATTCTGGTTAAACGCGTCCGTGAGCTGTCATTCCTAAACTCAGGTGTCGGCATTCGTTTGATCGATGAACGTGATAACCGTGATGAGTTTTTCCAGTACCAGGGTGGCATCAGCGCCTTTGTCGATTACCTGAACGTGAACAAGACGCCGGTCAACAAAGATGTGTTCCACTTCATTCAGGAGCGCGATGACGGTATCACAGTCGAAGTGGCTATGCAGTGGAACGATGGTTTCCAGGAGAATATCTTCTGTTTCACCAACAACATTCCTCAGCGTGATGGTGGTACTCACCTTGCCGGTTTCCGTGGTGCATTGACCCGTAATCTAAACGCCTACATGGAGCGTGAAGGTTATAACAAGAAGGGCAAGACCAGTGCTACTGGTGATGATGCCCGTGAAGGTCTGACTGCGGTTGTTTCGGTTAAAGTTCCGGATCCTAAGTTCAGTTCTCAGACTAAAGATAAGTTGGTTTCAAGCGAAGTTAAGTCTGCTGTTGAACAAACAATGGGTGAGCAGTTAGGTGATTACCTAATGGAGCATCCAAATGAAGCTAAGCTGATTGTCGGTAAGATTATCGATGCGGCTCGTGCTCGTGAAGCGGCGCGTAAAGCTCGTGAAATGACACGTCGTAAAGGCGCCTTAGACTTAGGTGGGCTGCCGGGTAAACTGGCTGATTGCCAAGAGAAAGACCCTGCGCATTCTGAAATATACATAGTGGAAGGGGACTCTGCTGGCGGTAGCGCTAAGCAGGGACGTAACCGTAAGAATCAGGCGATTCTTCCGCTTAAAGGTAAGATTTTAAACGTTGAGAAAGCACGTTTCGATAAGATGCTCTCCTCTCAAGAAGTTGCGACCCTGATCACCGCGCTAGGTTGTGGTATTGGCCGTGACGAATACGATCCTGATAAGACGCGTTATCACAACATCGTCATCATGACCGATGCGGACGTCGATGGATCGCACATTCGTACTTTGTTACTGACTTTCTTCTTCCGTCAGATGCCAGAGCTTATCGAACGTGGTTATATTTATATTGCTCAGCCACCTCTCTATAAGGTGAAGAAAGGCAGACAGGAACAGTATCTTAAAGATGAGCCTGCATTGACTGAGTTTTTAACGAACTTAGCGCTAGATGGTGGTGAAGTCCACGCATCTGCCGATGCACCAGCTATGTCGGGTGCACCGTTAGAGAAGTTGGTTTATCAATACCGCGAAGTTGAAGCTATCTTTAGCCGTTTAGATCTGCGTTACCCGACTCTGTTGACTGAGCGTATGCTTTATCATCCTGCTCTGAGCGCAGAGGTGTTGGCCGATGAGGCTAAAGTTCAACACTGGTGTGATGAGTATATCGCAGATCTAACAGCGAGAGAGTCAGGCGGCGTTATCTATAGCGCAGAGCCCATATTGGATCCCGAGCGTAAAGTGTACTTGCCAAATGTGCACATACGTAAGCATGGTATAGATACTAGCTATTTGTTTACCTATGACTTCCTGACCTCTAGTGATTACGAGCGCATGGCTAAGCTAGCTGAAGCACTTGAAGGACTCATCGCCGAAGGCGGTTATGTTAAGCGTGGCGAACGTATGAAGGAGATTTCTACCTTTGTCGAGGCACTTAACTGGTTGATGAACGATTCTAGACGTGGTCTTTATATCCAACGTTATAAGGGATTGGGCGAGATGAACCCTGAGCAGCTTTGGGAAACCACAATGGATCCTGAAACGCGTCGTATGCTTGTTGTGACGATTGAAGATGCTATCGGTGCCGATCAGCTGTTTACCTGTTTGATGGGTGATCAAGTTGAACCGCGTCGTCAATTTATCGAAGAGAATGCGCTGAACGTAGCGAACTTGGATGTCTAAATAGATCTGCTGCGCATCTCTATTGATGCCACTACGTGGCGTTAAGAGCTAAGCGTTAACAGTGAAAGATAAAGCCTCAGAGAAATCTGGGGCTTTTTTGTCGCTATGTATATCGCTTTACTTAGGAGGTGTTTGTAATTAGATTAAGTGGGAAGTAACCATCTTTCAAAGGGATATAGAAGATGAAACTCCATACATGGCATATAGCACTTAGTACTACTTTACTGACCTTAGCGGCCTACTTTCTCAATTCTTATCGTGAACCACAGCAAGTTTCATTGCCGGAACTTCAGCTTACTTCGTTCAATCAAGAGCAGCTTCATTCGCCAACACAAGATCAAATAGTTATTGATCCAGCAAAGCTTCAAACCGTAAATGAATTAATTGATGTTGAGGGGAAGCAGGTTGCAGCTATTCACCCGTTTCATATCGATCGCTCTAATAAGGAATTTAAGAGGTTACTTGCTAAATATGAAGTGGAGAAAGGTGCGTTTGTAGAACGGGGAACTTCTTATTTTTATAAGGAAAATGATGGTAACCCATATTTTTTAGCTTCACCTCCCTCACTGAATAATTTGATGTTTGATGATCCGGATCAATATATCGAATTACGTGTCGCAGAGTTTAATGAGATTGATGAGCCATATAGTAATAACTGGGGTGGTGAGTTTGATATGTTGGATGTAAATTATCACTACTGCAAAGTAACGACTTGCTTGGTAAGAGCAAGTCATAAATCATTAGCTTATGCTCGAGATTATCTTGAACAGTTTCAGCAGTATAACCCTGATTTGAATATTGATTTTACGACCATGAGTAGTGGTGATATCGTACTTACTTATTCGAAGCTCTAGTATTTCGATGCTGTCTACTGATGTAACAGCCAAGGGATTAATCTGTAAATAGGCGGACTCTGGCTGATGGCCTGTCTATGAATATATGAGAGTCCTTACTTTTTATTTACATGTTCTTAAGACTTTTCTTATTTTCTGGGCAAACCTAAGGGCATGTTCATTATCGCCGTGCAGGCAGATGCTGTCGGCTGAAACAAGGACTGTACCACCATCTAAAGTGGTTATTGGTTGTTGGTTTATTATCTTATCGACCTGCACTAGTGCTTGAGCGTCATCTGCCAATACCGCTCCTTTCATCTGCCTTGGGGCTAGCATGCCACTATTTAAATAAGCGCGATCGGCAAAAGCCTCCTCAATCACATCAAGGCCGTGTTGCTTCGCTAACTTGGCTAATGGGCTGTTCGCTAAAATCATCAGCTTCAACTTAGGGTCTACCTGTTTTATCACCTTGATGAGTAAAAGCCCTAAATGGGTGTTTTCAGCGGCTTTGTTATATAAAGCTCCATGAGGTTTCACGTGGAACAATTTTGCGTTGATGGCGTCACAGACCTCCTTAATTACGACTATTTGCTGGAACAAAGAGTCAAACAACTCCGAGTCTGAAATAATAATCGACTGACGGCCAAAGTGTTCTCTATCTGGGTAGCTGGGGTGAGCGCCAATGTTAACTCCTGAAGCCAGTGCAAGTTTTACCGTTACCTCCATACTTGCGGTATCACCTATATGACCTCCACAGGCTATATTGGCTGAAGTGATCAACTGCAATAACGCTTCATCATGCAGGCCTCCTTCACCTAAGTCGGCATTGAGGTCGATAGGGTAAGCTCTTGAGTTTAATTTCACTATATAACCTTACTGTTATTATAAGCTACGAGCTACGGGCTTTTAAACTCGCAACTTTCTTAGCTTTGTCTCTAACTCGCAACTCGAGACCTTCTTAGCCCTAGCTATTAGCATCTATAGCTCTTTGGAGACGATAAAAATACTGCTCCCATTCGTAGTTTGCATCATCAGCTTGGTTTGGACTCACGTGAATAAATTGCACCTTGCTTCCGGGGCGAGTCTGAGCAAGTTTCCAAAGGTCAGCTTCTATAACGGTAGCAATCCTTGGATAGCCGCCTGTCGTTTGCCCATCGGCCAATAGGGCTATGGGCTGACCCGATGGTGGCACCTGAATGGTGCCTGGCATTACAGCGTGTGAGTTTAAGCTCTGCTCTTCTACTAATGCTAACGCTTCACCGGATAAGCGTGCGCCCATACGGTTGCTATCGTTTGATACTTGCCACTGGCTACTCCAGAATATTTTACGCGACTCCTGGGTAAACAGGGCCATCTCGGGTCCGGGCAAGGCGCGTATTTCATTCGAGTAGCCTCTTTGTACGGCACCTATAGGTTTAGACAGTGAACGCTTTTCACCTAAAGTGAGTTTGTCTCCTGATCTCAAAGTCCTGCCTTCATAACCACCGAGTTCTGCACTCATTAAGGTCGACCTTGACCCTAAGCAGACAGGCACATTAATGCCACCATCAATGGCAAGGTAGGCGCGCATGCCCGATAGGGGCCCTCTCAATTGAAGGATGTCGCCAGCGTTAATCTTACTGCGCCAGCCATGCCATATCTGTCTATCACCGATTCTAATCTCATATTGAGCCCCGGTTAGCGTAAACCAGGCATCACGGTGAAACTTTATTTTCATGTTTCCGGCGGTAAGCTCAAGCCCTGCATCATTATCGCCATTGCCAGTTAATCGATTGGCAAGTATTAAGGCTTGACGATCTAAGGCACCGGCTAGTGATACGCCCAAATGGCGAAAACCTGTTCGTCCAAGGTCTTGCACAGTGGTGAATAAGCCTGATTCGATAAATTCTATCATCTAGGGGCCTCTAATCTGGCTTCTTCAATTTCATTTAAAGATTCTATGGCAATGAACTGCACTGTGTCGCCAGGTGAAAGCAGGGACGGTTGAGCGCTATTGTTACCGGTTAAAGCGCTATCGAATAAACTGACAGCACTACGGCCTATCAGTTGCCAACCTCCTGGAGATTGAGCCGGATAAATCCCCGTCTGCTCTCCGCCAATACCAACGGATCCAGCGGGAATCGATAATCTCGGGTTTGCTAACCTTGGGGTAAAGAGTCGTTTATCGAGTCCATCGAGATAGGGGAAACCTGGTTGAAAACCTAAAAACAGCACACTGTATTGGGTTGAGGTATGTATCGATATGACTTCTTGTGGATCTAAATTATTGTATTCGGCTACCTTATTAAGATCTGGCCCATATTCTCCACCATATTTAACCGGGATCTTGATGAGCTTTCCCGTTTCTGCTTGAACTTCTATATTGCTCAAAAGTTTGTGGAGTTTTTTGCTCCAGAAAGCGATATTTTTACTGTCTTTGAAAAAAAGGGTGAGGTTGTTATTCCCTGGGACTATATCTTCAAACTCTCCGGAGTCATGACATATCTTTGCTAAAGACCAAATGCGTTTTTGTATTTCTAGTTTGCTGAAGTTAATAGATATACAAGCACAATCTAACACTAGAGCGCGTTCGCCAAATCGGAATAGCTTAGGTTGTAGTGTGACGCTCATAGCTTTTCTTTATCTATTTCAGTAAAGACACAGGATAATACTTAAAATCTAGTTTGTAACCCGATAAACTGCACCGCGTTTATTCAAAACCACTATGATTAGTACTCGTCATTGTGGTTCAACTTTATTAACCCCGGTCATACAAATTGGTTAGAAAACTTTTTAATAAGCTGTTTAATATCAGGCAGAAAACATCCATTGCTCAGCCTAAGGGCTTTAGAAATGACACGAGTGTTCAGGATGAGTTAGCTAATATATCGACTAAGCCACAAAAGCAAACAGCAACAGAGGAAGTGCCCATCTCTGATTCAGTCGATGTCTCAGCGCTTTTTTACAGCCTGCTTTTTCCGGCTAAAACCACAGATACGGGGGGAGTGGCTAATAATTTAGAGAAAGCAGTCATAGCTGACGTTGAGCATGCATTGTCCTCACCGCAAGGTATAGCCGATAAGGTGCTTAAACTGCCCACGAGAATAGCCGAATTAAATACGCGATTGAGCGACGACAGTGTCGAAATTAAGCAGCTGATACAGCTTATTCAGCAAGACCCTGTATTGAGTGTAGATCTGTTGAAATTGTGTAATTCACCGGCTTTCAGGCGTGGTGATAATGAGGTTACTAGTCTACAGCAAGCCTTTGTCCAACTAGGAAGAGAACAGCTCAAGCGCTATGTGACTACTTGTCTCGTGCGAGAGATGATAGCCATTAAGCCAATCTATTATCGTCGCTTCGGTCTGCAGATATGGCGTCATAGTTTGCAGGTGGCCTTTTTGTCTACTCAGTTCACCGATGGACTCTCGGTCGAAGAGCAAGAGGCCGCATTTATGTTGGGCTTACTGCATGATGTAGGAAAAATTGCCATCTTCAAGATGCTATTGGACGAGTTTCAACTGGCAGAACCCGGAGAGCAACCTAACTCTTGGCTGTTTAGGCAGGTAATGACGAGCAAATCATTGACGCTCAGTGCTCTGCTTGCTCAATGTTGGCAGCTACCTAAAAGTTTCGAGTCATCGCTAAGTCAACTGGCGAACCTAAATAGTAAGCCCGTAAAGCCGCTACCTGCCGTGGTATGGCGAGCGAATCTGATCAGTGAATGTTCTATGTTATTTCAAGCCAATAAACTTGATGATGCCTGTTTAACGCGTTTACTTATTGATGCTGACTTGAGCCGCGAAGAGTTTGCTATTTTGCATGACAAGCTGAAAGAGATTTAAAAGAAGAAGCCTCAGCAAGGGCTGAGGCTTCTTTAGTTCCTAGGTACTAGTTTCTAGGACCTTCTTACTGCAGCAAAGATATATCCGCTGCATGTAAGAACTGCTCACGTAGGCTAGAAAGTAGCGCTAAGCGGTTATTCTTCAATGCTTCATCATCAGCCATAACCATCACATCTTCGAAGAAGGTATCAACACTTTCTCGTAGTCCAGCCAGAAGTGCTAAGGCTTGCTGATAGTCTGCCGCAGCAAACAGAGGAGCAAGTTGCGGTTGTAGCTCATTGAGCTTCGCGGCTAACGCTTTCTCTGCGCCCTCTACAAGTAGGCTTGCATCGATAGTCGCTGGCAAATCGCCTTCAACTTTAGCCAAAATATTCGATACACGCTTATTGGCTGCAGCTAGAGCAGATGCCTGCTCTAGCGTTCTGAAGTGAGCTACCGCTTTGATACGGCTATTGAAATCTGCTGGGGCTGTTGGACGACGAGCTAATACCGCTAAGATAACATCGACGCTAACGCCTTGATCTTGATACCAGGCACGGAAGCGCCCCATAAAGAACTCAAGTACCTGCTGTGTCACTTTATCATTGGTAAGGTTACTAGCATGAAGCTCCTGCGCCTTAGCAATAAGGTCGACAAGATCTAGTGGTAGGTTATTCTCAACACAGATGCGCAGGATACCGATAGCTGCACGACGAAGTGCAAATGGATCGGCTGCGCCTTTAGGTGCCATACCAATACCGAAGATACCCACTAAGGTGTCTAACTTTTCAGCCAGTGCGACACATACAGAGATGGGCGCTGTGGGTACGGTATCGCCAGAGAACTTAGGCTTATACTGCTCTTCAAGAGCGACAGCCACAGCTTCTGTTTCACCATTAAGGCGCGCATAGTGCATGCCCATAGTACCCTGAAGATCGGTAAATTCCATGACCATGTTAGTCATCAAATCAGACTTAGATAAAAGCCCTGCACGTGCCGCTTCATCACTATTAGCACCAATACTGGTGGCAATATAAGCCGCCATTGTAGAGATACGTTCCACGCGCTGCTTGATGGTACCAAGCTGCTTTTGGAATACCACAGTTTCTAAACTCGTAAGACGAGACTCTAGTGAGGTCTTCTTATCTGTTTCGAAGAAGAACTCTGCATCGGCAAGGCGTGGACGAACCACTTTTTCGTTGCCCGCAATAATCTGCTGTGGATCTTTAGATTCGATATTGGTAACAAAAATAAAGTTAGGTAGAAGTTGACCCGCTTTATCGAATACCGGGAAATACTTCTGATCGCCTTTCATGGTGTAAACAAGGGCTTCAGCTGGTACGTCGAGGAACTTCTCTTCGAAGCTGGCAGTCAATACCACAGGCCATTCTACTAGCGAGGTGACTTCTTCAAGTAGATCATTTTCAAGATCGGCGATACCACCAATCTTAGTGGCAGCAGCTTCAGCATCAGCCTTGATAATCGCTTTACGGGCTTCATAGTCGACGAGAACCTTGCCTTGCTCTTTAAGTGCAATAAGGTAGTTGTCAGCATGATCAAGCTCGAAACTAGGCTTACCCATAAAACGGTGACCACGGATAACCCGAGCCGATTTTTTGCCTAACAATTCACCTTCAACCACTTCACTGCCAAGCAGCATAGTCACAGTGTGAACTGGGCGAATAAACTGAGTGGTGTTGTTACCCCAGCGCATTGGCTTAGGGATAGGTAACTTATCTAAAGAGCGCTGTGCCATCGCGGCAATAAGACTCTTAGTTTCAACACCAACGACTTTAGCTTGATGTAGCAACCATTCGCCTTTATCGGTTTTAAGGCGGCCAGCTTGTTCAATAGTAATACCGTTACCACGAGCCCAGCCCATAGCAGCTTTGGTTGGGTTACCGTCAGCATCGAATGCTTGTGCAACAGCGGGTCCACGTTTTTCTACCACCTTGTCAGCTTGAGCTAAAGCAAGTTGGTTGATGCAGATTGCTAAGCGACGTGGCGCAGCATGCCATACAGCAGACTCAAAGCTGAGCTCCGCTTTTTTTAGTTCATCAGTAAAGTTGCTAAGTAAAGACTCAGCTAATTTACGTAAAGATTTTGGAGGTAGTTCTTCTGTGCCTACTTCAATCAGTAAGTTTTCAACATTCATTTGTTATTCCTCTACTTACAGATTGGGAAGCCGAGAGCTTCACGCGCTTGATAGTAAGACTCTGCAACACCTTTAGCCATAGTACGAACACGCAAGATATAACGTTGGCGTTCAGTCACTGAAATTGCATGGCGCGCATCAAGCAGGTTAAATGCGTGAGAGGCTTTCATGACTTGCTCATAGGCAGGCAGCGGAAGCGGTTTTTCAAGTGTGAGTAGATGCTGGCAAGCTTTCTCACAGTCATCAAAATTTCTAAATAACACTTCAACATTAGCGTGTTCAAAGTTATAAGCTGACTGTTCAACTTCGTTCTGGTGGAAAATATCACCATACATAACTTTGCCCATAGGGCCGTCTGTCCATACGAGATCGTAGACGTTATCGACTTCCTGGATGTACATAGCTAGGCGCTCAAGACCGTAAGTGATCTCGCCAGTAACAGGCTTACACTCTAATCCACCTACTTGCTGGAAATAAGTGAACTGTGAGACTTCCATGCCGTTTAACCAAACTTCCCAGCCAAGACCCCAGGCACCTAGAGTCGGTGATTCCCAGTTGTCTTCAACGAAGCGTACGTCATGAACATTCATGTCGACGCCCGCAGCTGCTAAAGATCCAAGATAAAGCTCTTGAATGTTATCTGGAGACGGCTTCAACACCACTTGAAATTGATAGAAGTGTTGTAGGCGATTCGGGTTGTCGCCATAACGGCCATCAGTAGGGCGGCGACTAGGTTGAACATAAGCACAGCTCATTGGCTCTGGGCCTAATGCTCGTAAGAAGGTCATAGGGTGGAATGTACCCGCGCCTACTTCCATGTCCAATGGTTGAACGATTGCGCAACCTTGCTGCGCCCAGTACTCCTGCAGGGTCATAATGAAACCCTGGAATGTCTTTACGTCATGTTTCGTCGTCATGTCTACTATCTACGCCGTCAGGATGATACCAATCTTTCTTTATGCTATTTAAGCATGCAGAGCTAGCTTGGAAATTAAAAAAATGGTTTAGATTATACCTTGTAGAATTAGTCAAATGTAGGTTATTTTTTATCTCCTAGAGGAAATTTGATTTAAACTTTACATTTTGGAGTGAGTCCATGGATAAGAAGCGTTGTGGTTGGGTGGGCGATGATCAAATTTACCGTGATTATCATGACCATGTTTGGGGCAGGCCTGTGTATGACAGTCAGGAGCTGTTTGCTAAACTTTGTCTCGATGGTCAGCAAGCGGGTCTTTCCTGGATCACTATTCTTAAGAAACAGCACAACTATGAAGCGGCTTTTGCCAACTTCGATCCAGAGGTGATAGCCAAGTTTGATGATGCCAAGGTCGAGGAGTTACTCCTGGATAAGGGAATAGTCAGAAACCGCCTCAAGGTTAATTCCATCATTAAGAATGCTCGTGGCTATATGGCCAACTTTTCTGACACCAAGGGTGAGCAGGGTGATGACTTCGCAGCATTTCTTTGGAGTTTTGTCGGTGGTAAGCCGATTGTGAATCATTTTACTGAGATGAAACAGATCCCTACCCAGACTCCGGAGTCTGAGGCTATGTCTAAAGCATTGAAAAAAATGGGGTTTAACTTCGTAGGCCCAACAATCTGTTATGCGTTTATGCAGGCGGTAGGTATGGTCAATGACCATGCAACATATTGTTTTTGCTATGATAAATGTAATAAATAAGGATCGGGTTCCTAGGGGCTTAGGTTTTAGGAGAAGAAAGAGCAAGTCGTAGAGCTGAGAAAGGAGTAAAGCCAAGATGACGGCTGCGTCTGTTGGACGTTCGTTGCACTCTCTGGTAATACAAGTTCCTAGGAACTAGAGCCTAGGTTCTAGAAACTAAAAAAGGGTGTTCCACGTGGAACACCCTTTTTCTATCTCACTTTTCTTCGCGAAGCGAAAACTCAATTATTTTTTGGTTCTTTCTCTGCAAAAAATAATTTCCCTGAAATTAAAATCTGACAGTTAAGTTAGCCAGATTTTAAATTTCAAACAGAGTTTAAAGCTCAAAAAAGAAGGGTTTTCTTTCCTTGCCTCTATTTTTTGATCCACCGTTAACTTGATTCATGGTTTCGGCATTGTAGAGTTTGCCGTTGACCATGGTATAGGTAACACGATCTGTGACTCGAATATCTGCGAGTGGGTCACCATCGATGACAATCAAATCCGCAAGCTTACCTGATTTGATGGAACCGATTTGATGATCCATAGCAAAATGTGTGGCTGGATTGATGGTCGCAGTTTTGAGTACCTCTAGATTACTCATGCCACCCTGGGCAAACATCCACATCTCCCAATGAGCGGCCAAACCTTCACGTTGACCATGAGCACCAATATTTGGCTTCACTCCAAGATCATTCATTTCGTTGGCGACTCGAGCAACATTGAAGTGGTTGTAATGTTCATCAGGTGCAGTAGGGCGTCTCATGGATCTTGCCTCTAACATATCACTAGGTACATACATAGACAGTCTTGGGTGAGCCCAAACATCTGTCTTATCGTACCAATAGTTTTCACCTGAGATGCCACCATAGGCAACCACTAAGGTTGGTGTGTAACCGACTTCAGTCTGGCTCCAGAACTGTTTAATATCGTTATAGATAGATGCAGCAGGAAGCGAATGTTCTATACCCGTGTGGCCATCGGCAATCATGGTTAGGTTGTGTTGCAGCAAGCTTCCACCTTCTGGCACAACCATCATCTCGAGTTCACGTGCTGCAGCGATAACTTGCTGACGCTGATTACGACGAGGTTGGTTGTAACTCTTCACACTAAATGCGCCCACTTTTTTGAGGCGTTCAAGATGGAATTTTGCATCATCAAGTGAGTCTATGTGCGAAGTGTATCCTGGGCCATTGGCTCCATAGAGAATTGTGCCTGTAGAAAAGATGCGAGGCCCTGCTATGTAACCCGCTTTTTGCTGCTCAGCTGCGGCAAAAATTTCAGTGGTATCGTTAGACGGATCATGAATCGCAGTGACACCCAGAGACAAGTTTGAGTAGAGTTCCCAGTTCTGTTGAGGAATGATCTCATTCTCACCTTGAGCACCGTGTGCATGGGCATCAAATAGACCAGGCATAAGTGTTTTACCTGTAATGTCCATGACCTTGGCATCACTTGGAATCTCAGTTGATGCATCACCGACTGAGACAATCTTATTATCCTTGACGATAACTACACCATTTTCAATGACCTTGTCATCTTCCATGGTGATAATTTTACCGCCAACAAAAGCGATTGTTCCACGTGGAACATCTGCTTTTTGGGTGAATCCTAGGTTGGTAATGCTAGGTTCGACCTTGTCTGTTTTATCAAGCTTGCTAGATTCATACTTGTCGGCACTGGCTGTACGTTTATCTTTGTACTCTATATCGACAGGCATTTGATAGAGCTCAGGTCCTAAGGTCCAATAAAGCTGATCACTATTAGCGCTCCAACTAATACTTTCACCGGCCCGAACGCTTAACTGGCTAACAGGCAGATTATTGGCTTTAGGGCCTATCTCTACGGTCTCACCATGCTTAGCAAATGGAGTAACCCAAACCTTGAAACGTTCTGCGAAAGCGAGTTGCTTGCCATCGGGAGATATGCGGAATTCTGTACCTAGCTTGCTAGTGTAGTGAACTCGCTTCTGAAATCCATCCAGGTTGATAGAGGAGAACTCTGGGGTCTCACCTTGATCCATAAAGTAGACACGTTCTGAATCGGCGCCAAATTGTGGCTGATAACCGTCGAGTGTGATGCGGGTATTTTGTTTGCCTTTGATATCTACCTTGTATAGACCTGTATCCTGGGACCAGGTTCTTGGTGTGATATATCCGCCCTTAGCTTTACGGTAAACCACGAATGAACCATCAGGTGAGAAGGTCGGTTCTACATATTTTCCTGGCTCTTGGGTCAAGGTTTTACTGCGCTTATTTCTAACGCTAACCACTTTAACTGTGCCTTGCTCCTGATCATCCCAAGTGGTGAAAACAACTTGTTTACCATCCCTAGACCATTGAGGGTATAACTCTCGAAGATCTGAATCTAGCTTAGTGAGGCGCGTACGCTTCCCATCAGACTTTCCATTTGATAGTGAGTTAACCCAGAGTTTACCTAGCGCTTCATAGACGACCTTTGTACCATCCGGTGAAACCTGAGCCATACGAAGCATCTTAACGTCGAACACGTCTTTATCGAGATTCTGTTTGAAACGAACCGCGGGTTGAACAGCAAGTTCTGTTTTTACTGAGAAGGGGATCTGTTTAACTGATTTAGACTCAACATCTAGTTTGTTAATCTTACCACCTGCCCAGAAGATGATCTCTTCATTGTCGGCGGTCCAACTCATGGTTGGGTAGACACCATGAATAGCCCATGTTTCCTGCATGTCTCTGTCTAGTTTGCCATAGAGCTTCTCTTGCTTGCCAGACTTAAGATCAAGCAGGTAGAGAGATGACTGGAATCCGTCACGCTTGATATAGGCTAGCTTAGTTCCATCTGGGCTAGGAGTAGGCCTTATGGCACCACCTGTGCCCTGAACTAATATTTCTATATCACCAGTTTCGGTATCGTAACGTTTGATCTTATAGATGCCCTTGACCGAATCTTTCGAGTAATGAAACGTCTTTCCTGGAGTCGCGTCCTGGCTGAAGTAGATATAGCGGCCATCTGTAGAGTAGGCGGGTTCACCTAAGTCTTTCTGCTCGTTAGGTCGCTCAGTCAGTTTTATACCTTTACCGCCAGCGACATGGTATAGCCAGACTTCGCCTGCACCTAAACTACGTGAACCTGTGTAATGTTTACGAGCTACAAGGTATTGTGAGTCTGGACTCCAGGCTGGACTATTCAGTAGTCGGAAAGTTTCGTCTGTCACTGGTCTTGGGTTACCGCCGTCAGCATCCATCACCCAGATATTGTCGCCGCCATCTCCATCTGAGGTAAAGGCAATAGATTTTCCATCCGGGCTATAGGTGGGTTGCATCTGCCAGGCGATACCGTTAGCAAGGACTTTAGCTTCACCGCCTTCCATGGGAATTTGATAGATATCACCCAACATATCAAATACGATATGTTCGCCATCTGGGCTGATACTCAAGTTCATCCAAGTGCCTTCAGACACATCAATCTTAACTTTCTCAAGCGGGGCATTTGCAGGGGCATTTACCTGCCACTTGGTTTCTTTTTCTGCGGGCAATTCGCTAGCCATTACTGGCAAACTTAAGCTAAGTGCGATAGCTGCACATAGCGGAGTTAACTTATATTTAATCATTTTTATCCCTGAACCTTGTCAATTTGCGTTATTGCTGGCGATAATTATTCTTTATTGATTGTGCCAGGCTTTTATTAAAGCGAGCTGAGTTGTTATTTTTGTGATGTTTCTGTTTTTGTATGGTGTATGCAAGTTAATTTCGCCTGTCATTTATCGCATATTTAAGGCATAGGTAAAACAACTATCGTGTAGCAATTTTGTTAACGATATCGACAAGAGTAGGAGATGTTTAGATTAGTGAAAGCGCACTATTTATGCTGAGAGCTCGATAGGGAGTTAGAGATTAAAGGATAGATAAAGTGTTGGATGACATCATCTATATTGAGGCTGATGTCATCAAGGCTTGAGTGATCTTAGTATGAATATGCTAACGAAGTTGAACTGTATCACCTTCAAAAATTTCTGCATCATTTAGTACGCGACAGGTGACACCACCGCGCCAATCAGGTGTTAATGCGGCTTCGAGTCCGGCATGAGCAATTTCCATCTTCTTACATGGATCTGTCTCGCCGGTGATCTCGAGTTTGAGTTCACCTATCTCGAGAATTTTACCGACATGCTCGGGAGTAAAGCTGAGTCCTTCAACCAGTAAGTTAGCTCTACGAGTGGTCCAAGGTAGTAGTGCATTAAGCTCACCACAAACAGTCACCCACTGCTCTTTAGACATGACGGTGACTTGTCGTTTACCTGGTCGGCCAAAGAAATCCTGTTCGACACCATGGGAGCAAGTGACATTCGCCTTAGCAACGAGTGTCATAGGTTGCTGCTTAATGGGCTTGAAGCCGATGGCTATCAATGTAGACATAAATGAATCCTTCCATTGTTTGAAGCTCGATTAGGCATTAAGAGTGTTTAAAGCCCTTTCTGTATTAGATACTGATAGGGAGTCTTATCAGTGCTACTTGAAATCAGCTTATGATCCATAAACTCACAGAAGCTGGGGATATCTCGAGTAGTGGCTGGATCATCTGCGATAATCAGCAGGGTTTCACCAGCTTCCATTTTTCGTACTGATTTACGAACCATCATCACTGGCTCTGGACATCTGAGTCCTATGGCATCTAAATGATGGTCGGCCTGGTTCATGCCATCGATAATCGTATCACTCACTCGGTCGCTCATAATTCCTCAACCATATTTTTGCCATCTAACCTACTGCAAATCAGAGGATAGGCTTGTAAAGAGTGACTAATACTACGCTAGCAAAGTTAAAAATCCAAGTTGAGCGATTGCTTTTCTATGGCTAGGGCTTAGTTAGATATTAGGATTCTCGCTAGCTCGTAAGCGGAGCGAATTGTGCTTTAGTTACCCGTTGAAGTTGATCTGGTGCAAGCTCTATATCCAACCCTCGCTGACCACCACTGACATACATCTGCTTAAGACTCTCTGCGCTTATATCAATAAATGTCATTAGGCGCTTTTTCTGTGCAATAGGGCTGACGCCACCTAGCTTATATCCTGTTGAGCGCTGCACATCATCGGCATTGGCCATGGCCGCTTTTTTAGCTTTTGCAGCTTTGGCTATCAGCTTCATGCTTAGCTTGGCATCCACGGGAATAATGGCAACCGCTAGCTGTTTGCCATCCAGTTGAACCACTAAGGTCTTGAATACCTGTTCAAGCTGTAAACCTAATTTTTCTGCTGCCTCTAAGCCATAGGAATCACAACTCGGTTCATGGTGATATTCATGAATGGTGAATGCTATCTTAGCTTTCTTTAATGTAATGATTGCAGGAGTCATGCTTGTTGCTGCTCTTCACAAGATAGGTTATTTACCTTCATCTCCATTACCAGTACATCGACTCCGTGGTAGATCACTCGCTCGACGGCTTTCCAGCCCATCTTCTTATACAGGCCACCTGAGTGATCTTCTGTTTGTAGATAAAGCTCGCTCACTCCGTGCTTATTTGCCAAATCTAATATGCCATTTATTAGCATTTTTGCCACAGATTTTCCTCTGTGGGCTTTATCTACATACACACCGCCGAGCCAATGTGATGTTTCAGGGTAGGTGGTCATCTCTTGAAATCTTAGCTGAGCAGCGGCTAAGACTCGAGTGCCGCCATCTTCATCTTTATCAGTAGCTAGAAGTATCAGGGGTAACTGGTCGCGACTCAGGTAATCTTTTAGCTTGATTTCCAAGGCATGAGTCGAGCGGCTATCGTCGTTGGCATTCTTGTCCGAAGTAAGGTAGCCCCACTCATCGCTATACCACTTAGCAATTTGTGGAATTTTGTCAGGTTTATCTGCGAGTAATACCAGTTCCATCAATCGGCTCCATAAAGATGTGTGAAGACTATTTTTGCCAGATTTTGCTTCATTGTTCAAGGGAAGGGTCGATCTGTTTGCTGGGGAGGAGGATGTTTCACGTGGAACATAAAAAAGACCCTAGGAACTCGTCCCTAGGGTCTTCATATCTTATTTAATGCTTCTAGTTACAGAAGACTAAGGCCTTTCAAAGATAGTGGCTATACCTTGGCCTAAGCCGATACACATGGTCGCCAGACCATATTTTGCATCTTTACTTTCCATCAAGTTGATAAGCGTAGTAGAGATACGTGTACCTGAACACCCTAATGGGTGGCCTAGCGCTATCGCGCCGCCATTGAGGTTGATCTTCTCGTCGACAACATCCATTAGGCCTAACTCTTTCACACAAGGCAGAGACTGGGCTGCGAAGGCTTCGTTGAGTTCGATAACATCAAGATCGTCGACAGTTAGACCAGCGCGCTCCAGTGCTTTCTTAGTCGCAGGTACTGGACCATAGCCCATGATTGCCGCATCACAACCGGCAACAGCCATAGAGCGGATGCGTGCACGGATAGGTAAGCCTAAAGCCTTGGCTTTCTCTTCTTCCATGACCAGCATGGCTGAAGCTCCATCAGACAGAGCTGAAGATGTCCCTGCTGTGACTGTGCCATTGACTGGGTCGAATGCTGGACGAAGTCCAGATAGCGACTCCATGGATGTTTCAGGACGAATGACTTCGTCATGCTCAACCATGATCAAGGCACCATTGGCATCATGGCCTTCGATCGGGTGGATCTCATTGGCGAAGCGACCTTCGACTGTGGCTGCATGAGCACGTTTATGTGAACGTACTGCAAATTCATCTTGCTGCTCACGTGTGATGCCGTGCATTTTACCTAGCATCTCAGCAGTAAGACCCATCATGCCCGATGCCTTAGCGACATTGCTGGCAAGACCTGGATGGAAGTCGACGCCATGGTTCATAGGTACGTGACCCATGTGCTCGACACCACCGACGATAAACGTATCGCCTTGGCCTGTCATAATTGCGCGTGCCGCCTGATGTAGAGCATCCATAGATGAACCACATAAACGGTTTACGGTCACGCCGCCAATCTGCTTAGGCAGACCCGCAAGCAGTGATGCGTTACGTGCGATATTGAAGCCTTGTTCCAGAGTCTGCTGAACACAGCCCCAGATCACGTCTTCAATGGTGTTAGGATCTAGCTTTGGGTTACGCTCAACCAGAGCCTTCATTAATTCTGCAGAAAGAGTCTCTGCACGTACATTTCTAAATACTCCAGCCTTAGAGCGGCCCATGGGAGTACGGATGCAATCTACGATAACTGCTTGTTTCATTGTTTTATTCCTTCCCACTTATTTAGACTGGTAGTAGCTGCCATTATTTGCGGCAAGTTCACGCATGGCATCTGTTACTTGATATAGGCCACCTAAGTGAGCATATTTATCGGCAAGCGCAACGAAGTTTGCTACGCCCATGGTATCTATGTAACGGAATACACCACCTCGGAATGGTGGGAAACCTAGACCGTAAACCAGACCCATATCGGCTTCAGCAGGTGAAGCGATTATGCCTTCCTCGAGACAGCGCACGGTTTCGATGATCATAGGGATCATAGTGCGGGCGATGATCTCATCTGATTCGAATTGCTTAAGCTCACCGAATTCGGCACCTAGCAGTTCATAGCTCACTGCATCGACATCTTTCTTTGGCTTACCACGACGGTCGACCGAGTAAGTATAGAAACCTTTGCTATTCTTCTGACCGAAGCGCTCTGCATCGAACATGATATCGATAGCATCTTTGCCTTCTTTCGCCATGCGATCAGGGAAACCTTCAGCCATAACTGCTTGTGCGTGATGGCCAGTATCTAGACCGACAACATCAAGCAAGTATGCGGGGCCCATAGGCCAACCGAACTGCTTCTCCATCACTTTATCGATAGCGGCGAAATCAGCGCCATCTGCAAGCAGCCCGCTAAAGCCTGCGAAGTAAGGGAACAGCACGCGGTTAACAAAGAAGCCAGGGCAGTCATTGACTACGATAGGGGTTTTGCCCATCTTGCTAGCGTAAGCAACGACAGTCGCGATAGTCTCTTCTGAGCTGTTCTCACCACGAATAATTTCAACCAGTGGCATCTTATGTACCGGGTTGAAGAAGTGCATGCCACAGAAACGTTCAGGTTTCTTAAGGGCTTTAGCCAGTAGGTTGATCGAGATAGTCGATGTATTAGAGGTGATGATGGCGTCGTCGGCAACATGCTGCTCAACTTCGGCCAGTACCATAGACTTGACCTTAGGATGTTCGACAACGGCTTCGACGACAACATCGACATCTTTAACTGGAGTGTAGTCTAGAGTCGCTGTGATGTTGTTAAGCACCTTAGCCATCTTCTCAGGTGTTGAGCGGCCACGTTTAATCTGTGCAGCAAGAAGCTTAGATGCTTCACCAAGGCCTAACTCTAGAGCCGGCTGTGCGATATCCTTCATGACGATAGGCGTGCCCTTGCTGGCACTCTGGTAGGCGATGCCGCCACCCATGATGCCTGCACCAAGAACGGCTGCAGTGTCAACTTTCTTAGCCAGTTTAGCGGCCTTCTTAGCCTTGCCTTTGACTAACTGGTCATTAAGGAATATACCGATCAATGCCTGAGCCACATCTGTCTTGGCTAGCTTAACAAAAGCTTGATGTTCTATCTTAAGTGCTTCATCTCTACTGAGGTTAGCGGCTTGCTCTATGACGCTGATGGCTGTCATAGGTGCTGGGTAATGCTTGCCTGCTATCTTGAAGACCATGCCTTTCGCCGTAGCGAATGACATCATAGCTTCTAGCTTAGGTAGTGTCAGTGGTGCCTGCTTGCGAGCACGGCGAGTCTGCCAATCGAGCTTTTCTACGATGGCATCCTTGAGCATCTGAATCGCAGAAGCTTGTAAATTTTCTGGTGCGACGATAGCGTCGATAGCGCCGACTTTAAGTGCTGCATCTGGACGCTGATCTTTACCGCCAGTGATCCACTCGAGAGCATTATCTGTACCGATAAGACGTGGAAGGCGAACCGTGCCACCAAAGCCAGGCACTAAGCCAAGCTTAGATTCAGGAAGACCGACGCGTGCACTGGTATCAGCAATACGGAAATCGGTTGCAAGCACAGTTTCGAAACCGCCGCCTAGTGCAAAGCCATTGATGGCCGAGATAGTGGGGAACGGCAGATCTTCAATCTTGTTAAAAACAACATTCGCTTCAGCTATCCAAGGTAACAGTACGCTGTCATCTTGAGCGAAAAGGCCAAGGAACTCAGTAATATCTGCGCCAACGATGAAAGCACTTTTACCAGAGGATAGGACTAAACCTTGAATGTCTGAATTTTGTTTGATTGCATCGAGTGCAGCATTGAGAGAATCAATTGTTTCTCTATCTAGCTTGTTGACTGAACCCGGTGCGTTAAAGCAGAGCCGAGCGATATTGTCTTCAAGTAACTCAACCTGAATCGTAGGACTTTGGTAGATCATTGCTTGCTTCCTTTTGCGTGATACCCGTCTGGATTATTATAGTTAGGGTAATTTACTCTCTCGCCTTAGGTCATCATCTGACCAGTTGCTTCTCAGTGTGCGATGAAATCAATCAAATTACAACACCCAATTTAAACACTTGTTTGATTCCTGCTTTGGTAGAGGGTTTTTTCAGCTTTATGTTAGACTGTTTTCAGATGCTTAATAGGTTTTTAAGTAAATAAGAATAGCTAATAATAGGATGTAGCCATGGATAAGCTCGCTAGTCATTATCTTGCACATATCACCGAATTGAATCGCCGTGTGGCAGACGTTGTTTCTCGCGAGAGTCTATCTGGTCTTGTTATTCACTCTGGTCAACCGCATCGACAGTTTTTAGATGATATGGATTATCCATTTAAGGTCAACCCACACTTTAAAGCTTGGTTGCCTGTTTTAGATAACCCTCACTGTTGGTTACTGGTTAATGGCCGGGATAAACCGCAATTGATCTTCTATCGTCCAGTAGATTTTTGGCATAAAGTTGCTGACTTTCCTGATAGTTTCTGGAGTGAGCATATAGACATTAAATTGCTCACTAAGGCCGATAAAGTCGCCGAGTTACTACCAAAAGATATCGGCAATTGGGCTTATGTTGGTGAGCATTTGGATGTTGCCGAAGTGCTTGGCTTTAAGACCAGAAACCCAGATGCGGTGATGAGCTACCTGCATTACCACAGAACGACCAAGACTCAATACGAGCTTGAGTGTATGCGACGCTCTAATGACATTGCTGTACATGGACATATTGCTGCCAAAAATGCTTTTTATAACGGTGGAAGTGAATTTGAGATACAGCAAGCATATTTGATTGCGACAAACCAAGGGGAGAATGAAGTTCCCTATGGCAATATCGTAGCGTTAAATCGGAACGCATCGATTCTACATTACACTAAACTCGAACATGCAACTCCTCATCCAAGAAGATCTTTTCTTATCGATGCTGGCGCTAATTTTGCTGGTTATGCATCGGATATTACTCGTACCTATGCGTTCGAGAAAAATATCTTTAGTGCTCTGATTGAGGCGATGGATAAAGCGCAACTCGAGCTTATCGATTTGATGAAACCGGGCGTTAAGTATGTAGATTTACATATTGAGACTCACAGAAAAATTGCGCAGATCATGTTGGATTTCAACATTGCGACAGGTGGTGCTGAAGGTCTAATTGAGCAAGGGATCACCAGCGTATTTTTCCCCCATGGTTTAGGCCATATGCTTGGGTTACAAGTCCACGATATGGGGGGCTATCTTCATGATGAGCGCGGCACTCATATTGCTGCACCTGATGCGCATCCCTTCCTGCGTTGCACTCGTACCTTAGCCGTGAATCAAGTGCTGACCATAGAGCCAGGCATTTACATCATCGACTCTCTGCTTAATGAGTTAAAGCAGGATAAGCGTCAGGCTCAGATTAATTGGGATACCATAGATCTGCTGCGTCCATTTGGCGGTATAAGAATTGAAGATAATGTTATTGTTCATGCCGATAGAAATGAAAATATGACCCGGGATTGTGGCTTAGACTAATATCACTGCTGCGCATTGCTATTTAGGCCACTGCGTGGCAATTTTACTTGGCACAATCAGTGATACTAACTAGGTATAAAAGAATGGTCAATTCAGAGTGTTTTTGGCTACTTAACAAACATGAAAGACTTTCTGGCCTTGAACAAGAGTGACTCGTATTGATTGATAGTTATCAAATTCCATCAGCGGATTTAGTGATTGAAGAGGAGATAAAACATAGTCGTTTTATCTCCTTTATTTTCCATTGCCCATCTCAAGAACACCTGAAGTGTGTGCTTACTAACGTAAGGCGGGAATATCCAGGTGCTAGCCATTATTGCTATGCTTTTGTTAGTGCGGAGCCGGGTAACAGTATTGCCATTGGCTCGAGTGACGATGGCGAGCCAGCTGGAAGTGCCGGCCGACCAATGTTGGCTATGCTGCAGGGGGCGAATATTGGAGAGATTGGTGCTGTCGTGGTACGTTATTTTGGTGGCACTAAACTTGGTGTCGGAGGCTTAGTTCGCGCATATAGTTCGGGTATTAAGCAAGGGTTAACTCAACTCGAAACTCAGCTTAAGCAGATACGCTATCCTGGATTGCTTCAATGTGATTATGCTCAGCTTCAAGATGTGGAATTCCTGCTGAAAAAATATGATGCTGTAGTTTCTGATAAAGTATTTACGGATAAAATTCGAGTGACCTTTGAACTGCCTAAACGAAATCAGCAATCAATCAATACTGATTTGGCTACAATGAGCCAGGGAAAACTCAAAGCCAACTTCGAGTTGTGATCTTGTTTGAGGCTAGAGAATATATTGGTAATTGGCCAAGGTGATTTGTCTCTGTGATGGGTTATCGAAATGTGCGAAAATAACAAATTGTGCGTTTTGACTTACCCTCAGAATTGAGAGTAAGTCTCGCTAATGGATGAATAGATAGGCCTAGATGCAATATAGAACAATTATAAGAATAACAGGTTTGCTAATGGGCTTGTTTTCTCTATCCCTACTTCCGCCAGCTTTGGTGGCGGTGATCTATAAGGATGGAGGCGGTACTGCATTTATTCAGGCGTTTGTTTTAAGTCTATTTCTTGGCTTCATGCTCTGGTACCCCAATCGAAGGCATAAAAAAGATCTCCGTACCCGTGAAGGTTTCCTCCTCGTGGTCTTGTTTTGGGGAGTGCTGGGATCTATAGGTGCTGTGCCCTTTATATTTACCAGTCAGCCAGACCTGTCTATTACCGATAGTTTTTTTGAGTCTTTTTCCGCCTTAACTACCACAGGTGCAACTGTAATCGTTGGCTTAGATTCACTTCCCAAGGCCATACTCTTCTACCGTCACCTACTGCAATGGCTTGGCGGTATGGGGATCATTGTTTTGGCGGTGGCTATCTTGCCCGTATTGGGCATTGGGGGGATGCAGTTGTATCGTGCTGAGATGCCTGGGCCGGTGAAGGACAGTAAGATGACTCCTAGGATAGCCGAGACAGCTAAGGCTTTATGGTATATCTACTTTTTATTGACTGTCGCCTGCGCTTTCTCTTACTGGGTTGCAGGAATGAATGTATTCGATGCTATCTGTCACTCTTTCTCTACAATCGCCATTGGCGGCTTCTCTACCTATGATGCCAGTATCGGCCATTTCGATAGCACGGCAATTAATATGGTCTGTGTGGTCTTTCTGTTGATCGCCGCACTTAACTTTAGCCTACATTTTGCGGCATTCACTCGGCGCGGTCTTAACCTCAGGGTTTACTTTAAGGACGCTGAGTTTAAGGCGTTGATTATTGTGCAGTTGACGCTAACGGCTATCTGCTTCGCTACGCTTTACCACTCAGGTATTTATGACTCACCTGAAGAGACTTTTGATTACGCATTGTTTCAGGCGGTGTCTATTTCGACAACGGCAGGGTTTGGCACCGAAAGTTTCCATATGTGGCCCTTGTTCCTACCTATGCTGCTTATCTTCTCCAGCTTTATTGGTGGCTGTGGAGGCTCGACTGCGGGTGGTATCAAGGTCATACGAATGATCTTGTTACTCAAGCAGGGCTCCCGTGAGTTAAAGCGTCTGGTACACCCTAGGGGGATGTTCTCGATTCGGATCGGAAATAAAGCCTTGCCCGATCGTGTTATCGATGCTGTTTGGGGATTTTTCTCCGCTTATGCCCTTGTTTTTGTTATCTGCATGTTGGCATTGATGGCTATGGGGATGGATAATATTACCGCCTTCAGTGCTACAGCGGCTTGCTTGAATAACTTAGGGCCTGGTCTGGGTGAAGTTGCTAGTAACTATGCCAGCATTAACGATGGTTCTAAATGGATACTCTTGTTAGCTATGTTGTTTGGCCGTCTTGAGGTATTTACGCTTTTGGTTTTGTTTACACCAACATTTTGGAGAAACTAAGGCTGAATTACCCCTTTAGCTTATAGTATTGACGGCTAGATTTTATTGAACAGTGCCTTTAGTGGCCGCTTGGTTTTTACCTTCATTATTCAGGACAACTGATGAACAATACGTTAATTATATACTCTACTGTCGATGGACAAACTAAAGCCATTTGTGAGCTTGTCAAAGGGGTAAATGAAGCTGCTGGCGATAGTGTAACTTTGGTATCTCTGGAGCAAGCTCAAGGTTTAAATTTGTCATCTTTTGATAAAATATTGATTGGTGCGAGCATTCGTTATGGTAAGCACAGACCTGAGCTGTATCAATATATCAATCGCCATCAAGCCGTATTAAATACCAAGAAGAATGCCTTCTTTACCGTTAACGTTGTCGCGAGAAAACCAGAGAAGAACACTCCAGAAACTAATCCCTATATGAAGAAGTTTTTGGCTCTGTCTTTATGGAAGCCACAACAGTTAGGCGTATTTGCCGGGAAGATCGATTACCCTAAGTATCGCTTCTTCGATAAGACAATGATCCGTTTTATTATGTGGATGACTAAGGGGCCTACTGACACATCAGGCACCTATGAGTTCACTGATTGGCAGCAAGTCGAAGAGTTCGCTAAAGCTTTTGCTGATAGATAGTTTACTCTTTCAGACTTAAGCAGTGGATGACCAAGGGGTCGTCAATGGACACGTCTGGGACTTATGAGTTCACTGATTGGCAGCAAGTCGAAGAGTTTGCCAAGGCTTTTGCTGATAGATAATGGTTAGGTGCTAAGAGATCGTGGATGACCAAGGAGTCGTTAATGGACACGTCTGGCACCTATGAGTTCACAGATTGGCAGCAAGTCGAAGAGTTTTCCAAGGCTTTTGCTGATAGATAGTTTACTCGTTCAGACTTAAGCAGTGGATGACCAAGGGGTCGTCAATGGACATGTCTGGGACTTATGAATTCACTGATTGGCAGCAAGTCGAAGAATTTGCCAAGGCCTTTGCTGATAGATAAGGGCACTGACTAAACTAAAAGCCTGCATGTAGCAGGCTTTTGTTTGTTTATATCATTTAGCACAAAATTGCTTATGCATAATAGAGATGATTTCTGTGACTTGCTCATTCTTAAGCGAGTAATACACTATTTGAGAGCTCTTACGTGTCGAAACAAGATCTTGGGTTCTGAGCACGGCAAGGTGCTGTGAAAGAGCTGACTGGCTGAGTGGAACTGTCTCATTAAGTTGAGTGACACTCAACTCATTATCAAGTAGCAGGCATAGGATCATTAATCGATTTGAGTTGGCAATCGCCTTTAGCCACTTAGCCGCGTTTTCTGCATTGGTAACCATAGCATCTACATCAATATCTTTTTGCATGAGGTGTTCACTTCTACTCTTGGATTAGTTAATTCTAATTGAGCCGCTGAGTTAAGGCAATGATACTAATCAAGCTTTAGATCTCAATTTTGACTTCTATTTATATGAGCTAGCGCTAATTTGTGATCAAAACTTATGTTTGTAAACTGACTTGCTGTAACAATGAGCGCTGAAAATAGGTTTTTAATAGGTATATTGATGAAGTCTGTATTGGTACTTTATTACTCTAGAGGTGGACACACTGCCAGGATTAGCCGTGCGGTTGCTGAGCATATTGAACGCGGTGGCAATAAGTGTGCTGTGATGCATATCAGTGAAGCTGTCAAAAATGGTGTGGATTGGTCACAATATGATTGTGTCGCCCTTGGAGCCTGTGTGCTTTACGGCAGTTATGATAAATCGGTATTCGCTTTTACTACTGAACATCAAGCAGCTTTAAATAATATACCTAATAGTTTCTATAGCGTGAATGTCGTTGCTCGCAATCCAGAGAAGCGTGTCCCCGAAAACAACAAATACCTACAGAAGTTTATTGAACTTTCCCCTTGGAAGCCAAAAGACGTCAAAGTCATTGCCGGTAAGGTAGATTACCCCTCATGGCGCTGGTGGGATAGACTCGCGATTCAGATGATCATGAAGATGACTGATGGACCAACAGACCCTAAGTCGGTGATCGACTACACCGACTGGGATGATGTTAAAGTCTATGCGGATCACCTAGTTAGTCTAGCAAAGTGATTTAACAGCCTTCGAATGAAGGCTAATTACATTTTCTTAGTTCGAATTTAAGCTTCTAGCTGAGTTTGATATTGGGTTTGTGTATTTGAAGGTCGAACCTACATTGCTTTTTATTGCCTCCAGCAGGGTATGTGCAGACACTTCTGCGGCACGCTGTGAATATATCCCTATACGCTCTGCGGCTTCGTCCTTGAAGCCGAAGTCCGCAGCCGCAACTACACTCAGTTATTTACCTCTTCGAAGTAAATCTAGACTGAGGTTATAACTGATTTCTTCTCACGAAGTTTGTTAGCTTTCGATAGTCTATTCTCTTCGTCTTACTCTCTGGTCTTTTTCTCGTTAGTAGCATTTTTAATGGATTATGATCAAAAATTCATTGAGAGAACGTTATCTACTGCTCATATAATTGCTTTGTAATTCTGTATCGAACAACAATCCGACTCAGACTCTGTCTTAAATAATAGTGACTATTAACCATTGGGTTGATAGTCATTTTTTAGTGTTGTTCATTTAGTAAATTTTAAAGGGTAAGGTGTTTTATGAGTAGTGAAATTAGACTCCGTGCTTTAGAGAGAACGGATTTAAGGTTTATCCATCAGTTAAATAATAATCGAACTATCATGGCTTATTGGTTCGAAGAGCCCTACGAATCATTTGATGAGTTAGAGGCGTTATACGGCAAGCATATCCATGATAAAACAGAACGTCGATTTATTGCTGAAGACAGTGATAAGCAGATCATTGGATTAGTAGAGCTTGTCGAGATTAATAACATTCACCGTAGTGCTGAATTTCAAATTATTATTTCGCCAGAGTTTCAGGGCAAAGGGTACGCACGAACTTTGATCAACAAGGCCCTCAACTATGCATTTACTATCTTGAACCTGCATAAAGTCTATCTGCATGTGGCAATAGAAAATGAACGTGCGATTCACCTTTATCAAAAGTGCGGCTTCATTGAAGAGGGGCACCTAGTCAAAGAGATCTTCATCAACGGCCAATACCGAGACGTTAAACGCATGTACATACTTCAAGAGAACAAGCCTGAATCTGTGAGCTAAACAAGTGCCAAGTTCGCCTAATAATAAAGAGCTTGTAGCCAACTTCTATCGGGTTTGTCTATCTTCATCACTGAAATCGAAGAAGCAAATACCCATGTGTGAACGCGGCTGTGACCTTCGGTTTCAGGGATGAAACCGCAGAGCGTATAGGGACATATCCACAGCGTGTCACAGAAGTGTTTACATTTTCAGCGAGCCGCAGGCTATAGATAACAACAAAGTTATGCTTATCAAATAGTAACCAAATACCAAACCTGCCAAATGAACCTAACCTAAAAAGATATTTGAAGCTTGCTATCAGGCAAGTAGCTCAAACATCGATCCAAATACTTCGATTAGCATTTCCGCTAATACTTCCAGAATCCGGGGTGAAACAACACAGCAACTGTAAGTATTTCTAGGCGACCGAGTAGCATACCAATCGCTAATGCCCACTTAGCCACATCGGGTAAGCTAGAGAAATTTCCAGCTGGCCCAATAGTATCGCCAAGCCCTGGGCCTACGTTGGTCACTGCAGTGATTGCACCGGTAAAACTTGTGGTTGGGTCTAGCCCCGTCATGACGAGTATTACTGATAGCACGACGATAACGAGCATAAAGAGCAAGATAAAGGTCACCAGAGAGCGAACAATATCATCGCCAATAGGACGATTATTATATCTTTCTTTAAATATTCCGTTGGGATGGAACTGCTGCTTAAGTTGCTCTCGCATGATGGCACCCGCTATCTGGAAGCGGAAAATTTTGATGCCACCTGATGTTGAGCCTGAGCAGCTGCCAGCAAACATTAAAAACAGAAACGCGACATTAGCCAGTGCGCCCCAGGCGGTATAGTCAGTTAAACCATAACCTGTGGTGGTGACAACCGAGATGACATTAAAACTCGCGAGGCGAATGGCATCGAGTGGGGACATTTCATGGCCAGTCCAGAGCCAGAAGGCGAGTCCAGCAGAGACTGTGGAGATAAATAACAGAAAACCTTTAACTTGAGCATCGTTCCATACCCAGAGCGATCTTTGCTGAATACAGTTGACGAACATCAGCAAAGGTAAGCCGCCGGCGGCCATAAAGACTATGCCGACCCAATGGGCATTATCAGAGAAGGCTGCCATCGAGCTGTCGGAAGTGGAGTAGCCGCCAGTGGAAAGTGTGGTCATGGCATGATTGATCGCCTGAAACCAAGTCATACCAGCCACATGGTAGGCAAAGCCACACAACACTGTGAGTAGTATATAGATGTAGAAAAGATTCTTGGCCATATCTTGAGTGCGGGGGATAGCCTTGTCACTCCAGTCGGAGGATTCGGTTCTGAATAATCGCATACCACCGACGTTTAGGAAGGGGAGTACGGCTACTGCCATCACGATGAAACCTATTCCGCCTAACCACTGCAACAAGGAACGCCAGATCAAGATGCTGTGATCCATGTTATCTAAGCCAGATAAAACCGTAGAACCTGTAGTGGTGATCCCTGACATTGTCTCAAAGAAGGCATCGGTATAGTTTATACCGTGGTAAAGCGTAAATGGCATGGCGGCGAAAAAGCTGACTATTAACCAAGTTAAACTGGTTAACAGGAACATATCGCGGATATTGAGGTTGAGATTGCGGCCCCGTCCTTGGTGCATGCAAGCACTCGCAACAGTACCTGTCACTAGTGAGGAGATCATGAAAGCGCCCACGGTTTCTTCATTGTAGATCAGTGCAAAGACCAAGGGGATAAACATAAAGACTGTCAGGGTCGACAGAAAAATACCCAAAATAAAGAGCAGCGGCCGATAGTTCAGCATAATTATACCAATCTCATTAAATATCTGGTCATTTCAGAGCCTCTCAGGCTTTTCAATTCAAGGCGCATTGATGTAGAAATGGTTATTCCCTTTTAAGTCAGTGCAACACAGAAGTGGAATGTCTGATTGGCTTACGTAGTACGGGTTTCAAAGCGCTTTATGCAGCGTAACATGTTCTCGATATAGAATAACTATTAGCTTCAAACATGCACCTTGCCTACAGCGCTTTGAATTCCCGCTGAAATAGAGCATATTTGATAGGATTGGTATATTACAATCCTTTGAAAGCAGGTTAACGGCTTACCATCATAAATAAGCCGCCATTAATTAACAGGGTGGAGGAGCTTAGAAGAAAAAAGCACTCGGTTGGAAAAGCTTCTCTACTTCACCAATAAACTTTTTGTTTACCAAGAAGAGGATGACATGATCACCTTGCTCTATGACTGTTTTGTCATGAGCCATCAATACTTCTTCATCCCGCACTATGGCGCCGATAGTTGTACCCGGTGGCAGCTTAATATTGCCAATCTTCTTACCTACTACTTTGGAGGTTTTAGAGTCGCCGTGAGCAATGGCCTCAATGGCCTCGGCAGCGCCACGACGTAGCGAGTAAACATTACAGATATCACCTTGACGAATATGAGTAAGCAACGCAGATATTGTAGCTTGCTGAGGTGATATTGCGATATCTATATTGGCTTCCTGAACAATATCGACATAGGCTTCTCGTTGAATTAACACCATGACTTTCTTAGCGCCCATTCGTTTAGCGAGTAAGGCTGCCATGATGTTGGCTTCATCGTCGTTAGTCACGGCAATGAATACATCAGTCTGATCGATATGTTCTTCTAGCAGAAGCTCCTGATCTGAGGCGTCACCACAAAATACGGTAGTGTTTTCTAGTCGCTCGGAAAGTATCTCGGCGCGATCTTGCTTGTGTTCGATAAGCTTGACCGAGTGGTTGCGTTGTAGCTGTTTAGCTAGCCCCATACCGATATTACCACCACCGGCGATCATGATATTACGGTAGGAGTTATCGAGCTTTTGCATCTCACTCATTACTGCACGGACATGACGGCTATCGGCCAAGAAGAAAACCTCATCATCGGCTTCGATAATCGTGGTACCACGCGGCATGATGGATCGTCCTTGACGAAAAATCGCTGCTACCCGGGTATCAATATTAGGCATATGCTCACGAAGAGCTGCAAGCGCGTTCCCCACTAAGGGGCCACCATAATAAGCACGAACAGCAACTAGACTTAATCGACCTTCGGCAAACTCCAGTACCTGTAATGCTCCAGGGTATTCTACCAAGCGTCGAATGTAGGAGGTGACAAGTTGTTCAGGTGCAATAAGCTCATCGATGATGAAACCGCCACGGGGACGATTATCACTCTGTTTAGTTTCACTGTTGATAAACAGCTTGTCTTTCAGACCTAAATATTGCTCGGAGCGGATCCGAGCAATTTTGGTTGGTGTGCCAAACAAGGAGTAGGCGATCTGACAAGCAGCCATATTACACTCATCACTATTGGTGACGGCAATGAGCATATCGGCATCTTCAGCGCCAGCTTCTTTGAGTACATCAGGATGGGCACCATGACCAAGAACGACGCGCAGATCATATTTATCCTGCAATGAGCGTAATCGTGATTTATCGTTATCGACGACGGTGATGTCGTTGTTTTCACCGACTAAGTTTTCAGCCAGTGTGCCACCCACCTGGCCAGCACCCAAAATGATAATCTTCATGGCCTTGCTTTATCCCTTAACTAGGCGTGCGTAATAGAAACCATCCATATTCTCGGTTCCTGGGGTTATCTGCCAGCCGATACTTTCAGTATTTGGCTGCTCAATGATAGGGACAAGAGTGACATCATCGGTTCTTTCTAGGAATGATCGGATCTGCTGCTCGTTTTCCTGAGGCAGAATTGAGCAAGTTGCATATAGGAGTGTGCCACCAGGTTTAAGCCACTGCCAGCAATGATCTAATATTTTACTCTGCAGAGAAGCAAGCTCTTCAATGTCTGATTGTTTTCTTAGCCATTTGATATCTGGATGACGACGGATCACTCCTGTTGCTGAGCAGGGAGCATCGAGTAATATACGGTCAAATTTATCACCTTGCCACCAGGAATCGATATCGGCGGCATCGCCATGAACCAGCTTGGCTTTGAGAGATAGTCTATCTAGGTTTTGCTGCACGCGCTCGAGACGTTTCTCATCAAAATCAACGGCCATTAATTCGATATTCGCCTGTTCCAGTAGATGACAGGTCTTGCCGCCAGGGGCTGCACATGCATCGAGTATCAGCTCACCATCTTTAGGAGCCAGCAGCGTCGCCGCCCATTGTGCTGCACCATCTTGAACCGAGGCAGCACCTTGTTCAAAACCTGGGAGCTGAGCAACATCGCGTGGACTATCGAGTAAGATAGCATCGCTGCTTTTACCTGCGGATGCACCGATCTCTATATCGGCTAAGGCTGCTAGGTATTCATCACGTGTTTGAGAGAGCTTGTTATTACGCAACCACATCGGAGGACGTTGGTGGCTATGTTCGATAACTTCTTGCCAGCTCTGTGGATAGGCCTCTTTCAGACGTTTCACTATCCAGGCTGGCGTGTTGAAGGCTAAGGTATCGTTATCGGTAGGCAGTGGCTTGTCTTGACGTTGAATATTACGTAAAACGCCATTGACCACTTTAACTAGACCTTCAAATCTTAATTGACGACAGGCTTCTGCAGTTTCTGAAATCGCGGCATGGCTAGGAATTCGAGTAAAGTAAATTTGATAACAGCCTACAAGAAGCAGTTGGTGAACAATTCTTTGCTTACCTTTTAATGGCTTGCTCATGCAATCGCCGACCAGTTTATCCAGCTGTGGCAGGTGGCGCATCACGCCGTAGCTAAGCTCTGCAAGGAGGGCCTTATCTTTGCCACTCTCTAGGTGCTTTTGCTGATCGGGTAGGGCGACGGAAAGTGAAATTCCTTTCTCAAGTACCTGAAATGCGACTTTTGCCGCCAATGCACGCAAATTCATATTAGTTAGTCTCGTTAGCATTTACTGCTTTGCTGGGTAAGAGGGTGCCCGGTGTAAACCATTCACCGCGAGAGTTAAGGATATCGCCGACACTCAATGGCTTTTTACCTGGTAATTGCATATTTAACAAGGAGAGTACGCCTTCGCCTGTCGCGATTTCAATGCCATCTTTACCTGCTGAGATAATTGTTCCAGCCGGTGCATCGCTGCTTGTTCCGCTAACTTTTGCTTCTCTTATCTTGATGCTGGCATCTTGATGAGTGAAGTGACTGATTGGCCATGGGTTAAAGGCGCGTATTTCACGCCAAAGTTGCTCTGCAGATTTACTCCAATCTAATTCAGCTTCTTCTTTACTGAGTTTTTTCGCGTAGTTTGCCAGAGATTCATCTTGCTTCTCGGCCTTAAGCTCACTACTTGCTAGGCCTGCTAATGCTTGAATGAGTGCATTAGGCCCTTGTAATGCAAGCTTTTCATAGAGGCTAGCTGAAGTATCATCATCTTCGATAGTAAGCTGAGTCTTGAGTAACATATCACCTGTATCAAGACCGAGATCCATCTGCATGATGGTTATGCCAGTCTCCTTGTCGCCAGCCCAAAGTGCTCTTTGGATCGGCGCAGCGCCTCGCCAGCGTGGCAAAATTGAACCATGTACGTTAATGCAGCCCATCTTAGGTGTGTCTAAAACGATTTGAGGTAAGATTAAACCGTAGGCAACGACGACCATGATATCCGCATTCAAAGAGGCAAGTTCCTGCTGAGCGGCTTCATCACGTAGTGACTTTGGCTGATAAACGGGAATGTCATGCTCGAGAGCCAAGATTTTTACCGGGCTTGCTTGTAGTTTCTTGCCACGTCCTGCGGGGCGATCTGGCTGAGAGTAGACACCAATCACATTATGTTCTGAGTCTAATAGAGCCTGTAGATGGCGAGCGGCGAAGTCCGGAGTACCGGCAAAAATGACGTTTAATGGTTTCAAGATAACTTTATCCCTGTTTTGCTTCTAGTCGTGCGGCTTTTTCTAGCTTTTGCTTGATGCGCTGACGCTTTAAGGGCGACAGGTAATCGACAAACAACTTACCTTTAAGATGATCTAGCTCGTGCTGTAAACAGATAGCGAATAGGCCATCGGCTTCGAGAGTGAACTCGTTGTTATCACGATCTAATGCCTTGATGGTGACATGTTCAGCACGCTCAATATCGGCATAGATCCCAGGCACAGAAAGGCAACCTTCCTCATTGGCAAAGTGACCACTACTGGCAACTATTTCCAAATTAATGAAGACTTTTGGCCTTTCTATTTCATCTTGAAGATCCATAATTATAAGTTGCTGGTGGAAATCGACTTGGGTTGCTGCCAGGCCGATCCCCTTCTCTTCATACATGGTTTCGAACATATTATCGATTTGAGTTTGCAGACCAGTGTTAAACTCTGTAACAGGCTTGGCTAGTGTGCGTAATCTCTCATCGGGGAAACGTAAAACTTTTAATAAACTCATACATAAACTCTTAACAAGTCTGTCAAATCTTTATCAGTTGGTTATACTGACTTTAGCTAATGGGTCAATTTTAATCCTTAGTGGCAATCAATAACAGCAAAAGCTCTCTATATCGTCAAACTAGTTTTATTTCTCGAGTGCTTCCTGTAAGGAAGAGTTTGCTATATAGCGAATAAACAGCATGGATACCCCGATGAAACGATTAATTTTACTCGGTTTAATTATATTAAATTGCTCTTTTGTATTCGCCGATACCTTGACGCTGAAGTCAGGGCATCCCGATTCTTATGTCGTAGAGAAGGGAGATACCCTTTGGGATATCTCTGCACACTTTCTCAAAGATCCCTGGCGTTGGCCTAAACTATGGGGAGCCAATCCTCAAGTAGCCAATCCGCATCTTATCTATCCTGGTGACAGGCTGACCTTGGTGTTTATCGATGGTGAACCTAGGCTTGTGGTAAAACCGCATGTTCGTAAGTCACCAGAGGGGAGAATTATGCCTAAAGGAGGCGCAATCCCAGCGGTAGATTTATCCTTAATTCATCCCTATTTGATTCAGAACCGAGTGGTTGATGTGGAATGGTTTGATGAACAGCCTATGGTGTTAGGTGGTGAAAGTGAGTCTAAATTCCATGTGGTTGGCGATGTTATCTATATTCAAGCCGAGCTTATACTAGGTGACAAATTTGGTATTTATGAAAGAGGTCGTGAATTTATTAGTAAGGATGAGGGTGAACATCTCGGTGTCGAAGCTATTTTAACAGCCAGTGGACGCGTTATCGAGTCAGGTACCATTTCTAAAGTGAAACTGCTGAGTAATTTTCGTGAAACGGTCGCTGGAACACGTATTTTACCGATAGAGGACGATTCTTTGATGTCTGCTTATTTCATGCCTAGGGCGGCAGAGCTTGCTTCGCCTGCATCGGTTTTAGCATCGGAGAAGCACTTACGTGAGATGGGCAAGTTGGATGTTGTTTATATAGATAAAGGCAGTAATGACGGCGTAGAAACCGGCCATGTGTTTTCTATCTATAGAGATGGTGTCGATATGGTTATTAATGGCAGCGGCCAACCCGTGTTACCGAATGAACGTAGTACCTATGAAAGTGCACTGTCGAGTGTTTCGTCAGACAATTCGATCAAAATGCCTGATATTTACCGTGGAAAGCTGATGGTATTTAAAGTCTTTGATAAAACTAGTTTAGGTTTAATTATGATCAACGAGAAGCCTGTTAGGGTCGAAGATAAGCTAATGACTCCAGATGAACTCTTGGTTAGTGAATAAATAATTTCGACTAAATTACACTAGATAGTACGCGTGTATTGATGTTTGAGTAACTGGTAAGGGATTACCAGTTTTTAACAAACTTTCTATTTCAGTAAACACAGAGGTGAAGGATTACCGATAAACTGGTCGATTGGCTAGTTGTTAGTGCAGTATCCGGGCTTGGACCCGCTCGGATCCAACAACTGCTTAATTATATGGATGTAGAAGAACTCAGGCAGATGCTAGAGCATGAGCAAGATGCGCTTCCTCTTCCTGAAAGTCTGCTTAAGTGTAAACTCACCCCCAATTTCACACGTGTCGAATCTGCCCTAGCGTGGCAAGAGGCTGCCGAAAATCATTTTATACTCACTCTAGATGATCCTGACTATCCCTATTTGTTAAAGCAGATCTCTGATCCACCCAGTGTTATTTTCGTTAAAGGGGATATTAATGCATTGAAGTTTCCTTGTATTGGAGTGGTGGGGAGTAGAGCTGCATCACGCACTGGCCTGCAAATTTCCTATCAACTGGCAGCAGAGTTATCGACATTTGGCTTTACCGTTGTCAGTGGGATGGCTGTTGGCATTGATGGGGCTGCACACCAAGGCTGTATTGATAAAAATAGCAGAACACTTGCAGTATTAGGAACGGGTGTTGATATTGTTTACCCAAGGAGACATAGAAAGATTTATGAAGATATTCAGAGTCATGGTGTCATTATGAGTGAGTTTTGGCCGGGTACTAAACCTTATGCCGGAAATTTCCCGAAACGAAACAGGCTAATTAGCGGTCTATCTGTAGGTACCTTAGTGGTAGAAGCTTGTAGGAAAAGTGGCTCCTTAATTACTGCAAAGTTGGCATTAGAGCAGGGACGGGAAGTATTTGCTGTGCCCGGAAGTATTCTGGCTGGGCAGAGTCAGGGATGCCATGATCTTCTTAAAGATGGGGCAAAGCTTGTTGAGAGTGCGGCCGATATAATAGAAGAAGTCGTAGCTTTATCTCAATATCACCTTGAAGAATTGAGAAGGCGTCACCATATAGGGGGGGAGAAGGCTTCTGATTTGCCATTTACCTCACTGTTAGCTAGTGTAGGATATGAGACTACAACATTAGATGTTGTCGTTGAGCATAGTGGAAAGGCCATAGATTTAGTATTAGAGCAATTGCTTGAACTTGAATTACAAGGTTGGGTCGCTGTAGTACCCGGTGGTTATATAAGACTAAAGAGGAGCTAGCCATGTTTGATATCCTCATGTATCTATTTGAAAACTATGTTCACAGTGAAGTAGAGTTCTTAGTGGATGAAGATGAGCTCACACAAGAGCTTACCCGTGCCGGGTTTCATCAGGCCGAGATCACTAAAGCCATTTCATGGCTTGAGCATTTAGCAGAGTTACAGGAGGGCGATACGCCTTACCTGTGTGATCATGCACAACATTCATTTAGAATTTATACTCAGAATGAAATGGATAAGCTAGATGTAGAGTGCCGAGGATTTCTTCTTTTTCTTGAACAGATCAAGGTATTAAGTGTTGAAACTCGTGAGATGGTCATAGATCGAGTCATGGAGCTTGATGAGCCAGTATTGATCCTTGAAGATTTAAAGTGGGTTGTTTTAATGGTGTTATTTAATGCACCTGGCAATGAGTCTGCTTATGAACAGATGGAAGATCTTATCTTTGAGCAGCCTGATGGTCGATTGCACTCATAACTATATTTGAGCTGAGAATCTATTCACGTGACATAAAGAAAGGAGGCTAGGCCTCCTTTTTTGTGTCTGGAACATTTATGTCAATTTGCCATGGATGGATATAAATTGGCTTTGTACATGGCCCTTTTGGTTTATAAAAGCTATCCCCGATCGCAAGACCATAAATACTCCCGGTATTTATTGGCATTTCCTCCATCCCTGGAGGTCAGACAGCGTTAGAGGGTATTTGTGTCCGGCCGTAAATGTTCCCTGTTTTGTTCAAGAGTATCGGCATTCCAGCATCAGTGTTGTATTGAAGGGAAATACCTTCGAAGCCCATAAATGAGCTTCGTCTCCCTTAATTGATTAATAATGCCTGTGTGCATCATCCTTTTTGAGGTGTTCAGGGGCTAAGTAATCACGATAACTGTAGCGATTTTGTTTGTGCAGCCTAGGCTTAGCTTGGTCTTCACTATCATCAAACTGCTCTGCTCGATCCGATAGCCAGTGACTAAACTCATTTTGATGCTGAGTCAAATCAGCAAGTAACTCATCATAGCCCTCGAAATAGTCTGTTTTAAGGTACTTACTCAGTTGAACGAAGTCTTTGTGGTAGTTTTCGGCCAAGAATCGAATGGCCATATAGCTCCAGCTATAAGTTCGCTCCAAACCGTCTTTATATTCGGTGGCGAAGATCTCTTCCAGCGTGGGTGCTTCGTCTAGTTTCTTCTTTACGATTCTCAAAGTTTTAGCGTTGTCATCTCCCTTAGAGATGTATTCGGCTAAACCTTCTGACCACCACACCATTTTTTCAGGGAAGTGACCGAAGCCTCCATACTTGATGAAGTGTCCGTCCAGGTAATGCACGTACTCGTGATTGAGATTCCAGATAGCAAATTCAGGCTCTATCCAAAACTGACGATAAGCGAAGAAAGTTGCCTGATTACCTGGTTTAGAGGGAGTTCCCTCTATATACATGCCACCATTGTCTGTGCTTATATCGAATAACAGCTGGCCGTAAGCGTTATATTGGCTCCAGTTCTTGAAGGCGATGACTCTGAGAGCATCATTAAAATCGTTAGCCGTTGGCTGTTCACTGGTTTCTAATAAAGTGTGGAAGTTAGATTCCTGAGAAGTGAGCTTAGTACAGCTGATGGCCAGCTCCTGCTCATTCAGATCTTGCGCAAGAATAAATAGGCTGTCTGAACAGTGATGTTCAATAGGCAGAATTTCGCTCTGCTCAGGGATACGGCAGATATCACTATTTTTCTCACACTCCTCTAATCCTGCAAATGAGTTGACGTGATAGCCTAAGGTATAGGCATCCTTTGCCGTATCGCCTCTGACGCTGATATCTTGCTTTGCTATATCGGCTACGGCCTTATCCAAAGCTGCTTCATCTTGAGTGACGCTGCCATCCTCACTGGCTGGTAGCGCCAAGCGGTATAGGCCCAGAGCCCAGTAAGCGTTACGCTTAGGCCAGCCTTTATCATTACGAATGCTGTTATCTGAGCCTGCAAAGTCCAATAAAGTTTTATCGAGTCCCAGCTCTAGCAGTGTTTTGTTTAGCTCACCATCACTGTCCTTTCTCGCGACATTGAATAGCAAGCCGTAAGCCCGAAGCGTTTCCCATAGGGCGTAATCATGTTCTTGATCACTGGCACTCTTAGCTAGTTGGCCAAATTGTTTATCGAGAATAGTGGTCAATGTTACTAGTGCACTCGCTTGTTCATTGTTGGCGTAGTAGCGATACAGGGTGACGGCAAATTGTTCTTGCAGCCGAGCAGATGAAGCAAAAACATCTGTAGAAGTTAAGCTGGTTAATCCTGATGTCAGCAATACAATGCTGTTGTCATCTAAATCATCTATTGGACCGAAGTAACTAAAGGCTCTTAAATAATAGAGTAGGCTGTTGGCTTCAGATAAACTGGCTGTAGTGTCCAACCTAGCCGCAACTTGCTCGAAGGCACTTTGAGTCAGCAGCGGGCTACTGGCATCGAATAGGCTTTCATCTGATGCCTGAGTAATTTTCTGTAATAGACTCGTGTCTGTGATGATTTGAGGTGAGGTACTACAAGCCGATAGCCCTACAAGCGTAGGGAGAGCTATCGCTAGAGCCAGAACTGACTTGCGCAACATAATATTCATCCTATTGTATTTTTGCATACAATATACTTACATTGTTTGCATAAACCTAGTGGTAATTATTTTCCTAAGATATTTCCCTGTTTTGGCTTTGCTTGGTAAAATGGTGAATACCCGATATAGCTGAGAGCCCCATGTCTAAAATTGATGATCAACTGTTTAGTTCCCATGAACATGCATTAAAGAAAGAGTATGAACTCTGTCCTAAATGCGGCAGTGAGTTATCGGTTCGGCATAGTAAACATGGTGGCTTCATTGGGTGTAATAGTTATCCCGTGTGTGATTATATCCGGCCATTAGTTCAGCATGAGTCAATTGAAACTCAAGTTATCCCTGGCTCAAATTGCCCCGAATGTGGTCACGAACTAGCGGTAAAGTCTGGACGGTTTGGCATTTTTATTGGCTGTACAAATTACCCTGATTGTAAGCACATTGAAAAACATGATCAGGAAGAGCCTGAAGATCAGATTGCTTGCCCGAGTTGTAAATCCGGTAAGGTTGAGCATAGAACTAATCGGTTTGGTAAAAGTTTTTATGCATGCAGTGGTTACCCTAAATGTAAGTTCTTAGTGAACTATCCTCCTGTTGCCGAAGAGTGTCCCGAGTGTGGTTTCGGTATTCTGGTAGAGAGAAAAGGGGCCGCAGGATCACGCTTGGAATGTCCGAAGAAGACATGCAAATATAAAAGACCTATCTAAGTTTTTAGTGTCTTAATTTAATTGAAGGCTACTACACATGTTGCAGTTAGACCCATCAGAAGTATCTGAGGTAATTGAGAGTGGAGGCGTAATAGCCTATCCCACCGAGGCTGTATTTGGGCTTGGTTGTGATCCTGATAATGATAAAGCGATAGAGAAATTGCTTAAACTGAAGAAGCGCCCTTGGCAAAAAGGTTTGATCTTAGTGGCCAGTGATTTTGCTCAATTAGCCCCTTACCTTGATGAAACACAGTTGACTCAAAAACAGCTTGAGTTTGCTGCTTCCAAGTGGCCAGGCCCTTTCACCTTCATCATGCCCATAAGAGCCGATATATCTAAGTTGCTTTGCGGTAGCTTTAATTCTCTTGCTGTAAGAGTTTCTTCTCATCCAGGTATTCAAAAAATCTGTAAACAGCTTGGCAAACCTCTAGTATCTACCAGTGCAAATTTGACTGGCGAAGAGCCAGCAATGAGTGTGGCGGAAGTGATTGAACAATTTGGAAATACAATCGCAGCGGTTGTTTCTGGTGAGCTGGGTTCTGAGGCTAAACCTTCA
Organism: Shewanella eurypsychrophilus; assembly: GCF_007004545.3. Lineage (NCBI taxonomy): Bacteria > Pseudomonadati > Pseudomonadota > Gammaproteobacteria > Alteromonadales > Shewanellaceae > Shewanella > Shewanella eurypsychrophilus. The sequence continues at coordinate 44,045 of NZ_CP045503.2, forward strand.
ACGATTATCGATGCAATTAGTGGTAAGGTCTTGCGTTAGAGCCGTTAGAACAAAGGCGCTACAAATGTGCCTGCTTATAAATATAAAAGAAAAGGAATCTACATGTCTGTACCTGACATCAGCGCTGTAAAAACGTTTTTACTGGATCTTCAGCAGCAAATCTGTGAGGGCTTAGAGCAGCTTGATGGTAAAGCTGAGTTTAAGGCCGATTCTTGGAAGCGTGAAGAAGGTGGTGGAGGCCAAAGCCGAGTACTGACGAAAGGAGCCGTATTTGAACAGGCTGGGGTTAACTTTTCACATGTGACGGGGGCTTCAATGCCTGCATCAGCCACTGCTCACCGCCCGGAGCTTGCTGGCCGCAGCTTCGAGGCTATGGGGGTCTCTCTGGTAATTCATCCTAATAACCCTTTTATCCCAACGACACATGCTAATGTTCGCTTCTTTATTGCATCTAAAGAGGGGGCTGATCCTGTTTGGTGGTTTGGCGGTGGATTCGACCTGACGCCTTATTATCCATTTGAAGAAGATGTGGTTGAGTGGCATCAGCACGCTAAATCATTCTGCGATCCATTTGGTGAGGAAGTTTATCCCAAGTATAAGAAGTGGTGCGATGAATACTTTTATTTACCTCACAGAGATGAGACTCGTGGTGTCGGTGGGCTCTTTTTCGATGATCTGAACCAGCAAGGTTTCGATACTAGCTTTGAGTTTATGCAAGCTGTAGGTACAGGATTCTTAACTGCCTATGCACCAATCGTTAACCGCCGTAAAGATACTGAGTATGGTGAAAAAGAACGTGATTTTCAGCTCTATCGCCGTGGGCGTTACGTAGAGTTCAATCTTGTGTATGACAGAGGTACTTTATTCGGGCTACAAACTGGTGGGAGAACTGAGTCCATATTGATGTCGATGCCACCACTAGTTCGTTGGGAGTACTGTTACACTCCAGAAGTTAGCTCACCAGAAGCATTACTTTATACAGACTTTCTTAAGCCGAGAGACTGGCTGGGTTTGAATAAATAGTCTCGTTAGTACGCTAGTGGCAGTGGCAATACATCAGAGATGTCTATGTCATTGCCCTGACTATAAGTTCGTTGGGAGTATTGCTATACCCCAGCAGAAAACTCACCAGAAGCATTACTTTATACAGACTTTCTTAAGCCGAGAGACTGGCTGGGTTTGAATAAATAAAGTTAAGCTCGTTGAACTGTATGAGTAACCAATTATCCATGTTCATGGTTTATTGGTTACTTGTATTATCGACTAATACCTTGAAACCCTGCTAAATCGCATCCCAATGCAAAGGGTCTTTAATTCCGATAGCTAGTGCATCTTTCATAAACATCAGCCATTGATCTCGCATCTCCTCAGCTATTTTAAACTAATCAATTGCGCCGCGATCCATACTGAGTGAGACTATGACCTAATTAGATAGCATTCTACTCTTGAGATAAACATGACTGACAGATATGCCGTTTTTGGAAACCCGATAGCACACAGTAAATCTCCACTAATTCATGGGTTATTTGCCGAAGAGACTGAACAAGTACTCGAGTATGAGGCCTTGTTGGCTCCTATCGATGGTTTCGAAACAAGCTTGTCGGAGTTTTGGCTAAATAAAGGTAAGGGAGCCAATGTTACCGTCCCCTTTAAAGAGCAAGCATTTAAATTATGCGATGAGTTGAGTGAATTAGCTCAATTGGCTGGAGCGGTAAACACCTTAACCTTATTAGAGAACGGTCATGTCCGTGGTGACAATACCGATGGTTTAGGTCTGGTCGCCGATCTCCAGCGTAACTTTGGTAGCTTAGTCGGCAAGCGAGTGCTTCTTTTAGGGGCTGGTGGGGCGGCAAGAGGCTGTATTCTTCCTATGTTAAATGCAGGAATAGACGAGCTTAGTATTCATAATAGAACCCATGAAAAGGCTGCAGTGTTGGCCGAACTGTTCGCTGAATACGGTAACATCAGCGCCGTAGCGACTGATGATCTGACAGCTTCATTCGATATTATCATCAATTCAACATCTTCAAGCCTATCTGGTGATATTCCACAGATCCCAACGTCAGTAATAGATGCTGAAACGAGTTGCTATGACATGATGTATAGCAAGCAGATCACTTCGTTTAATTCGTGGGCCTCATCTTTGGGAGCGAGTAAGGTAGTCGATGGTTTAGGCATGTTAGTTGGACAAGCTGCAAAGAGTTTTGAATTATGGCGAGGTGTTAAGCCTGAAGTGTCATCGGTATTAGACGCTTTGAGAATAAAGTTGGATACAGAATGAATCAGAATATTATATTTCCTGATTTACAAGATTGGGACGACGCTAGTCAACAGATCATTTTTCCAGCTCAAGTGATGGGGGCAAATATAAAGTGTCGTGTAAGCCTATCAAGACTAACTAAGCTAAATGGTGAGGAGCTGACTGAGGGAGCACAAGTGCTCGAAGCCTTCGAGAGAAGTCGTTTCGATATAGAAGATCATATAGAAGAGCTCATCGAACAGGAGAAGTTCGATGAGGATGGAGGGGTTAGTTGGTGCTAATCCCCCTTTGAGCTAGATTGAAGTGACTATCTCTTCATTTAAATATTCATTCTTGAGCAGAACATAATTATCCGCTGACTGGGGTAGAAACTTAAGCTCTGCTTCGGTCAGGGCGCGGACCTGTTTTGCTGGACTGCCTACATATAAATGGCCACTCTTGAGTACCTTCCCTGGAGGAACTAAAGAACCGGCTCCTAAGATCACATCGTCTTCTAATATAGCACCATCAAGTATGATGGCTCCCATACCAACTAAGATTCGGCTCCCTACTGTACAACCATGTAGCATAGCCTTGTGCCCTATAGTGACATCGTCACCTATTAATAGAGGATGACCATCGGGATTGGAGGGAGACTTGCGTGTCACATGAAGAATGGCACCATCTTGAACATTGGTCCTTTTGCCAATTCTCATATGGTTAACATCACCGCGTGCGGCGACTAAAGGCCAAATACTAGAATCTGTATCTAAAAAAATGTCACCAACGAGTACACAGGCGTCGTCCAGGTAGACAGAATCATCGAATTGAGGGCTTACACCTTTATAGGCTCTTAATGAAACAGGCACTGAAACTCCTTAAATATAGGTTTGAAGCGTAATTCAGCCATTATAATGCTTAAAAAGTAGGAGGTCAGGCTAAATAACATTCAAACGAACTCGATAAGGTAATTAACTCAATATTAGCGCTTGCGCTCTGGGCTGACATCCCTATAATGCGCACCCACTGACACGGCAAACCAGCCTTCTTAAACGGAAGCTGAAACGCAGTCAGGGCAACAAGTTAAGCGATTTTAAAACATTTTAAAAAAGCCCTTGACGCCAACCACGGAGCGTGTAGAATACGCCTCCTCAAGCCAACGACCTAGCGTCAAGGCTGCTACTGAAAGATTCGCTCTTCATGTTAGCAACGCTCTTTAACAATTCAAAACAAGAAATCTGTGTGGGCACTCACAGGTGTTGAGTTATTCGAAATTGCCTTCTGTTCTTTGGAATGTAGGCAATCAAAAATTTACTCAATGAACTACTGAGTGACCATAGCAATATGTAAACTTCATAAACTTTCGAGTTTGTGAAAACAGTATAATTCGTTGAGCCGATGTCATTTTCGAAAGGAAGTGCATCAAAAAAACTTTAATTGAAGAGTTTGATCATGGCTCAGATTGAACGCTGGCGGCAGGCCTAACACATGCAAGTCGAGCGGAAACAGGAAGGTAGCTTGCTACCTTTGCTGTCGAGCGGCGGACGGGTGAGTAATGCCTAGGTATCTGCCTAGTCGTGGGGGATAACAGTTGGAAACGACTGCTAATACCGCATACGCCCTACGGGGGAAAGGAGGGGACCTTCGGGCCTTTCGCGATTAGATGAGTCTAGGTGGGATTAGCTAGTTGGTGAGGTAATAGCTCACCAAGGCGACGATCCCTAGCTGTTCTGAGAGGATGATCAGCCACACTGGGACTGAGACACGGCCCAGACTCCTACGGGAGGCAGCAGTGGGGAATATTGCACAATGGGCGAAAGCCTGATGCAGCCATGCCGCGTGTGTGAAGAAGGCCTTCGGGTTGTAAAGCACTTTCAGCGAGGAGGAAAGGTTGTAGTTTAATAAACTATAGCTGTGACGTTACTCGCAGAAGAAGCACCGGCTAACTTCGTGCCAGCAGCCGCGGTAATACGAGGGGTGCAAGCGTTAATCGGAATTACTGGGCGTAAAGCGTACGCAGGCGGTTTGTTAAGCAAGATGTGAAAGCCCCGGGCTCAACCTGGGAATTGCATTTTGAACTGGCAAACTAGAGTCTTGTAGAGGGGGGTAGAATTTCAGGTGTAGCGGTGAAATGCGTAGAGATCTGAAGGAATACCGGTGGCGAAGGCGGCCCCCTGGACAAAGACTGACGCTCAGGTACGAAAGCGTGGGGAGCAAACAGGATTAGATACCCTGGTAGTCCACGCCGTAAACGATGTCTACTCGGAGTTTGGTAACTTAGTTACTGGGCTCCCAAGCTAACGCATTAAGTAGACCGCCTGGGGAGTACGGCCGCAAGGTTAAAACTCAAATGAATTGACGGGGGCCCGCACAAGCGGTGGAGCATGTGGTTTAATTCGATGCAACGCGAAGAACCTTACCTACTCTTGACATCCACAGAACTCGCTAGAGATAGCTTGGTGCCTTCGGGAACTGTGAGACAGGTGCTGCATGGCTGTCGTCAGCTCGTGTTGTGAAATGTTGGGTTAAGTCCCGCAACGAGCGCAACCCTTATCCTTATTTGCCAGCACGTAATGGTGGGAACTTTAGGGAGACTGCCGGTGATAAACCGGAGGAAGGTGGGGACGACGTCAAGTCATCATGGCCCTTACGAGTAGGGCTACACACGTGCTACAATGGTCGGTACAGAGGGTCGCAAAGCCGCGAGGTCAAGCTAATCCCACAAAGCCGGTCGTAGTCCGGATCGGAGTCTGCAACTCGACTCCGTGAAGTCGGAATCGCTAGTAATCGTAGATCAGAATGCTACGGTGAATACGTTCCCGGGCCTTGTACACACCGCCCGTCACACCATGGGAGTGGGCTGCACCAGAAGTAGATAGCTTAACCCTTCGGGGAGGGCGTTTACCACGGTGTGGTTCATGACTGGGGTGAAGTCGTAACAAGGTAGCCCTAGGGGAACCTGGGGCTGGATCACCTCCTTACCTATACGACTAACTCAATATTTGCTGAGTGTTCACACAGATAACTTGTTCTTGTTAGAGCGAGAAACATGCCTTTACGGTGATGTTTGTTCTTTAAAAATTTGGAAAGCTGATAGTGTTAATGTGAAAGGGACTATTGTGAAAAGTATCTCGTAAGAGATAACGATTACAGTGGTTTATAGCATTAGCGCGAAATATAAAATAATTGAGTTCTCAACACTTAAATCAAGTGCCGAAGTGCAGCAATGCACTTCAAGAGTATTCTTTTGGCGAAAGTAAACACCATTAGTTGCGATACAGTGCATGTAGGTTACAAACTTATGTGGGTTGTATGGTTAAGTGACTAAGCGTATACGGTGGATGCCTTGGCAGTCAGAGGCGATGAAGGACGTAGTAACTTGCGAAAAGCGTTGGCGAGCTAGTAACAAGCATTTGAGCTAACGATATCCGAATGGGGAAACCCACTCACATAAGTGAGTATCACATACTGAATACATAGGTATGTGAGGCAAACCCGGGGAACTGAAACATCTAAGTACCCGGAGGAAAAGAAATCAACCGAGATTCCCCTAGTAGCGGCGAGCGAACGGGGATTAGCCCTTAAGTCTATAGGGTGTTAGTGGAATGAGTTGGAAAGCTCAGCGGCACAGGGTGATAGCCCCGTACATGAAAACTAACTATAGATGAAAACGAGTAGGACGGGACACGTGACATCTTGTCTGAACATGGGGGGACCATCCTCCAAGGCTAAATACTCCTGACTGACCGATAGTGAACCAGTACCGTGAGGGAAAGGCGAAAAGAACCCCTGTGAGGGGAGTGAAATAGAACCTGAAACCGTATACGTACAAGCAGTGGGAGCGGTCCTTGAGACCGTGACTGCGTACCTTTTGTATAATGGGTCAGCGACTTACATTTTGTAGCAAGGTTAAGCGAATAGCGGAGCCGTAGGGAAACCGAGTGTTAACTGCGCGTTTAGTTGCAAGGTGTAGACCCGAAACCGAGTGATCTAGCCATGGGCAGGTTGAAGGTTGAGTAACATCAACTGGAGGACCGAACACACGTATGTTGAAAAATGCGGTGATGACTTGTGGCTGGGGGTGAAAGGCCAATCAAACTCGGAGATATCTGGTTCTCCTCGAAAGCTATTTAGGTAGCGCCTCGTACGAATACCATTGGGGGTAGAGCACTGTTAAGGCTAGGGGGTCATCCCGACTTACCAACCCTTTGCAAACTCCGAATACCAATGAGTACTATACGGGAGACACACGGCGGGTGCTAACGTCCGTCGTGAAAAGGGAAACAACCCAGACCATCAGCTAAGGTCCCAAAGTTATTGCTAAGTGGGAAACGATGTGGGAAGGCTTAGACAGCTAGGATGTTGGCTTAGAAGCAGCCATCATTTAAAGAAAGCGTAATAGCTCACTAGTCGAGTCGGCCTGCGCGGAAGATTTAACGGGGCTAAGCAATACACCGAAGCTATGGGTTTGCTAGTTTACTAGCAAGCGGTAGAGGAGCGTTCTGTAAGCCGTTGAAGGCGAAGGGGTAACCCACGCTGGAGGTATCAGAAGTGCGAATGCTGACATGAGTAACGATAAAGGGAGTGAAAAACTCCCTCGCCGAAAGACCAAGGTTTCCTGTCCAATGTTAATCAGGGCAGGGTAAGTCGACCCCTAAGGTGAGGCCGAAAGGCGTAATCGATGGGAAACGGGTTAATATTCCCGTACTTCTACTAACTGCGATGGAGAGACGGAGAAGGCTAGGCTAGCGCGGCGTTGGTTGTCCGCGTTTAAGGCTGTAGGCTGTTCACTTAGGCAAATCCGGGTGAACGCATTAAATTGCAAAGCTGAGAGTTGATGACGAGTCCCCAAGGGGATGAAGTAGTTGATGCCATGCTTCCAGGAAAATCTTCTAAGCTTCAGGTTAGTAGGAATCGTACCCCAAACCGACACAGGTGGTTGGGTAGAGAATACCAAGGCGCTTGAGAGAACTCGGCTGAAGGAACTAGGCAAAATGGTACCGTAACTTCGGGAGAAGGTACGCTGCCGGCGGTGATGGGACTTGCTCCTTAAGCTGCTGGCAGTCGCAGATACCAGGTGGCTGCAACTGTTTATCAAAAACACAGTACTGTGCAAACTCGCAAGAGGAAGTATACGGTATGACGCCTGCCCGGTGCCGGAAGGTTAATTGATTGGGTTATCTTCGGAGAAGCTCATGATCGAAGCCCCGGTAAACGGCGGCCGTAACTATAACGGTCCTAAGGTAGCGAAATTCCTTGTCGGGTAAGTTCCGACCTGCACGAATGGCGTAATGACGGCCACGCTGTCTCCAGCCGAGACTCAGTGAAGTTGAAATTGCGGTGAAGATGCCGTATACCCGCGGCTAGACGGAAAGACCCCGTGCACCTTTACTATAGCTTGGCACTGAACATTGAACCTACATGTGTAGGATAGGTGGGAGACTTTGAAGCAGAGACGCTAGTTTTTGTGGAGTCAACCTTGAAATACCACCCTTGTAGTTTTGATGTTCTAACTCTGGCCCCTGAATCGGGGTTGAGGACAGTGCCTGGTGGGTAGTTTGACTGGGGCGGTCTCCTCCCAAAGAGTAACGGAGGAGCACGAAGGTTGGCTAAGTACGGTCGGACATCGTACGGTTAGTGCAATGGCATAAGCCAGCTTAACTGCGAGACATACACGTCGAGCAGGTACGAAAGTAGGTCATAGTGATCCGGTGGTTCTGAATGGAAGGGCCATCGCTCAACGGATAAAAGGTACGCCGGGGATAACAGGCTGATACCGCCCAAGAGTTCATATCGACGGCGGTGTTTGGCACCTCGATGTCGGCTCATCACATCCTGGGGCTGAAGTCGGTCCCAAGGGTATGGCTGTTCGCCATTTAAAGTGGTACGCGAGCTGGGTTCAGAACGTCGTGAGACAGTTCGGTCCCTATCTGCCGTGGGCGTTGGATGATTGAAGGAAGCTGCTCCTAGTACGAGAGGACCGGAGTGGACGAACCGCTGGTGTTCGGGTTGTTATGCCAATAGCATTGCCCGGTAGCTACGTTCGGAATCGATAACCGCTGAAAGCATCTAAGCGGGAAGCGAGTCCTAAGATGAGTCATCCCTAGGAATTTAATTCCTCTAAAGAGCCGTTCGAGACTAGGACGTTGATAGGCAGGGTGTGTAAGCGTTGTGAGGCGTTGAGCTAACCTGTACTAATGACTCGTGAGGCTTAACCATACAACCCAGATGGGTTTGTGTAGTTAGTGTGTGTGTTACTTCATAAGCACAAAAGAATACGTATTTGATTTAAGTTAGACCAATTATTTTTGCGATTTAGACGCGTTAATGCATCTGAATAGCCAGCTTTCGAAATTTTGCCAAATTAGTCTGGAAACCATAGCATTGTGGCCCCACCTGATCCCATCCCGAACTCAGAAGTGAAACGCAATTGCGCCGATGGTAGTGTGGGGTCTCCCCATGTGAGAGTAGGTCATTTCCAGGCGCCTAATAACGAATAAGCCCATTGCTAACGCAATGGGCTTTTTTCGTTTTTAGCCTGGAAAGATGACCACTCGAGCATGGGGAATGTTAAGAGCCCTCACGCAGTGAGGTTCATTCCATGTGATAGTAGGGCGAATATCGCAATAGCGATGTGTTTATGGCAGAAAGTTGCTCCATGTACTTTCTGCATTCCCCACATATATGGACCCATCCGGTTTGCAAGACATTCGATATCAATTCTGAGAAAAGTTCATTGCACCCATATATTCGGCCTGTTGTTGAGGTTATCCTCTGGCCCTGATGGATATCTGCTTCTACTTTCCTTATCATCCTTACGGCTTCTTTAGAGCCTATGGAGGGAACAGGTTTTAAGTAGATCAGTCTGACTGTCTCATCATCAAATCAATTGCCTAAGCAACTTGGTGGTGGGTTAAATCTTATCTTTATAACGCTAACGGCGACTTTGATTTTTTAGTCGACCATTTGGTATTCTTCCTCTCTCGCAGCGATGACCCACGCTATTCGAGCAAGCTTGTTAGCCACTGCAACACAGGCTCTGTTAAATCCTCGCCTTTCCACCAGTGCGACTGCCCAGCGACTGAATCTATCCACTTTACCATTACTATGGCGCAGTACAGCTCTTGCTCCGTGGATAAATAAAGTGCGAAGATAAGCATTGCCGCGTTTGCTAATGCCAAGCAAATTATCTTTACCGCCACTGCTGCGCTGCTTTGGTACGAGCCCACACCAAGCGGAAAAATGCCTGCCATTAGTAAAATCTTTGCCGTTACCTGCTGCTGCATAAAAAGCGGTAGCCGTCACAGGACCTATACATGGTACAGCTTCTAAACGTAGGCATACATGGTTACTTTTGGTTTCTTGTAGTACTTGCGTATCACAATTTTTAAGCCTTGTATCTATGTCCGTAAACTCTTCATACAGCTGATAAAATATGCTGCGACCTTTTACTGTTAGTGCATTATCAGCGTTTTCTAAAAGATCAGGCAGTTTTGACCTAAAAGATGCTTTGCCTTTTGCTATTACAATACCGTACTCAGCGAGCATTCCTCTTACTTGGTTGACTAGCGCTGTAGACTGCTTGTTTAGTCTTTCTCTCATACGATGTAGCATCTGGACATCCTGTTGCTCGACAGGCTTAGGCTGTACAAATCGCATGTTAGGCCGTTGGGCTGCTTCAGCAATGGCAAACGCATCGTTGTAGTCGTTTTTATTTCCCTGTCTGTACGGGACAACGTATTGAGGAGCGATTAGCTTGACCTCATGACCCATTTTTTGAAACTCTCTAGCCCAATAATTAGCACCGCCACAGGCTTCCATTACGACAAGGCAAGGCTCTACTTGAGAAAAGAAGTGAATTAACTCGGTGCGCTTAATCATCTTCTTTCTGACTAGCTTTCCGGCTCTGTTCACACCCACAAAATGAAAAACAGACTTTGCGATATCTAAACCAACTGTAGTAATCTTCATGGTGGACCCGTCCTCTTTCTGATGAGTTTTAGCAACTACATCGTGGCCCATTGCGAGGCCGATTAAAAGTGGATGGGTCCATTCCATTATCCATGTGGGTTAGCGCGAAGCTTTAGCGTAGCTGGCCATGACAGACGCCTTTGTTAAGGTTCTAAAAGCTCCTGCTTCGAAGCTATTACGCCGTTGAGGGTTCAGCCCCCTCAGTTCGACGACTATGTCGCCTCTCGCTACAAAGTAGCTGAATGCTTCGCATCCAAAGCACGACTTCTCCGCCCCCATGTGTTCGGCCTTCGGCAAGTATCATGTCCATTCAAAGCTTTGTCATTGGAAGGCGCTTTAGTTGCAGGCTACAAAACCAATTTATCCAACTTCACTGTAGGCAGGTGGCTTATTCACTTAAGCGCGTCCGTGCAATACCTACTTCACATGCAGCCCAAAGCTGCTAACGCAGTGTAGCCGTTAATTGTTTCTCGGCTCTGGCAATAACATCCTTGTTAAAAGGCCAGTTCGACCTCCATGTCTCTCGCTTAAAAGCCATCATTTTATGATTTTCGCCCTGCTTCGCTCTCGCTAGTAGCTCCTCGGCATTTGTTCCTGACAATGCTCTACCTCTTATATCCATACAATCGTGCATTATTCTAGCTTCGTCCTTCCTTGGCCTCGCACCTCCTATAACCATTCAGTCGTGCACTTTATTCTTAAATGAAGGCGTGTTCCATACATCTGATATTTAGGATTACCAATTGCCATGATCTAAGGTTGCCAAGGATGATGTAAACTTCGCGGCTAAAGCATGCTCCTACGTGGGGGATGGGCATTCTTCAATGGTGTAGGACCGGCTTTAAGCCGGGAAGAAGGGATAAAATGGGCCTTGCATCTTTTTTTCATGATTGATCCCTCTGTTTGTACCGCTGTGCAGTATCTTATATATGCGTATCGAGTGATAAGTGCCCACTCAGTCTTTATATCATCATTTTACTCAAATAAGTGCTTGCGCTCTGGGCTGACATCCCTATAATGCGCATCCACTGACACGGCAAACCAGCCTTCTTAAACGGAAGCTGAAACGCAGTCAGGGCAACGAGTTAAGCGATTTTAAAAACATTTTAAAAAAGCTCTTGACGCCAACCACGGAGAGTGTAGAATACGCCTCCCTAGCCAAGACGAAACGTCTTAGTTAGCAAGTAAAAGCCTACGACCTAGCGTCAACGGCGGTACTATCAAGTACCACGTTCTTTAACAATTCAAAACAAGAAATCTGTGTGGGCACTCACAGGTGTTGAGTTATTCGAAATTGCCTTCTGTTCTTCGGAATGTAGGCAATCAAAAATTTACTCAATGAACTACTGAGTGACCATAGCAATATGTAAACTTCATAAACCTTCGGGTTTGTGAAACAGTATAATTCGTTGAGCCGTTCTTCATCCTTAATCGGATGAGAACAAAAAACTTTAATTGAAGAGTTTGATCATGGCTCAGATTGAACGCTGGCGGCAGGCCTAACACATGCAAGTCGAGCGGAAACAGGAAGGTAGCTTGCTACCTTTGCTGTCGAGCGGCGGACGGGTGAGTAATGCCTAGATATCTGCCTAGTCGTGGGGGATAACAGTTGGAAACGACTGCTAATACCGCATACGCCCTACGGGGGAAAGGAGGGGACCTTCGGGCCTTTCGCGATTAGATGAGTCTAGGTGGGATTAGCTAGTTGGTGAGGTAATAGCTCACCAAGGCGACGATCCCTAGCTGTTCTGAGAGGATGATCAGCCACACTGGGACTGAGACACGGCCCAGACTCCTACGGGAGGCAGCAGTGGGGAATATTGCACAATGGGCGAAAGCCTGATGCAGCCATGCCGCGTGTGTGAAGAAGGCCTTCGGGTTGTAAAGCACTTTCAGCGAGGAGGAAAGGTTGTAGTTTAATAAACTATAGCTGTGACGTTACTCGCAGAAGAAGCACCGGCTAACTTCGTGCCAGCAGCCGCGGTAATACGAGGGGTGCAAGCGTTAATCGGAATTACTGGGCGTAAAGCGTACGCAGGCGGTTTGTTAAGCAAGATGTGAAAGCCCCGGGCTCAACCTGGGAATTGCATTTTGAACTGGCAAACTAGAGTCTTGTAGAGGGGGGTAGAATTTCAGGTGTAGCGGTGAAATGCGTAGAGATCTGAAGGAATACCGGTGGCGAAGGCGGCCCCCTGGACAAAGACTGACGCTCAGGTACGAAAGCGTGGGGAGCAAACAGGATTAGATACCCTGGTAGTCCACGCCGTAAACGATGTCTACTCGGAGTTTGGTAACTTAGTTACTGGGCTCCCAAGCTAACGCATTAAGTAGACCGCCTGGGGAGTACGGCCGCAAGGTTAAAACTCAAATGAATTGACGGGGGCCCGCACAAGCGGTGGAGCATGTGGTTTAATTCGATGCAACGCGAAGAACCTTACCTACTCTTGACATCCACAGAACTCGCTAGAGATAGCTTGGTGCCTTCGGGAACTGTGAGACAGGTGCTGCATGGCTGTCGTCAGCTCGTGTTGTGAAATGTTGGGTTAAGTCCCGCAACGAGCGCAACCCTTATCCTTATTTGCCAGCACGTAATGGTGGGAACTTTAGGGAGACTGCCGGTGATAAACCGGAGGAAGGTGGGGACGACGTCAAGTCATCATGGCCCTTACGAGTAGGGCTACACACGTGCTACAATGGTCGGTACAGAGGGTCGCAAAGCCGCGAGGTCAAGCTAATCCCACAAAGCCGGTCGTAGTCCGGATCGGAGTCTGCAACTCGACTCCGTGAAGTCGGAATCGCTAGTAATCGTAGATCAGAATGCTACGGTGAATACGTTCCCGGGCCTTGTACACACCGCCCGTCACACCATGGGAGTGGGCTGCACCAGAAGTAGATAGCTTAACCCTTCGGGGAGGGCGTTTACCACGGTGTGGTTCATGACTGGGGTGAAGTCGTAACAAGGTAGCCCTAGGGGAACCTGGGGCTGGATCACCTCCTTACCTATACGACTAACTCAATATTTGCTGAGTGTTCACACAGATAACTTGTTCTTGTTAGAGCGAGAAACATGCCTTTACGGTGATGTTTGTTCTTTAAAAATTTGGAAAGCTGATAGTGTTAATGTGAAAGGGACTATTGTGAAAAGTGTTTCGTAAGAGATATGGATTGCAGTGGTTTATAGCATTAGCGCGAAATATAAAATAATTGAGTTCTCAAACACTTAAATCAAGTGCCGAAGTGCAGCAATGTACTTCAAGAGTATTCTTTTGGCGAAAGTAAACACCATTAGTTGCGATACAGTGCATGTAGGTTTCAAACTTATGTGGGTTGTATGGTTAAGTGACTAAGCGTATACGGTGGATGCCTTGGCAGTCAGAGGCGATGAAGGACGTAGTAACTTGCGAAAAGCGTTGGCGAGCTAGTAACAAGCATTTGAGCTAACGATATCCGAATGGGGAAACCCACTCACATAAGTGAGTATCACATACTGAATACATAGGTATGTGAGGCAAACCCGGGGAACTGAAACATCTAAGTACCCGGAGGAAAAGAAATCAACCGAGATTCCCCTAGTAGCGGCGAGCGAACGGGGATTAGCCCTTAAGTCTATAGGGTGTTAGTGGAATGAGTTGGAAAGCTCAGCGGCACAGGGTGATAGCCCCGTACATGAAAACTAACTATAGATGAAAACGAGTAGGACGGGACACGTGACATCTTGTCTGAACATGGGGGGACCATCCTCCAAGGCTAAATACTCCTGACTGACCGATAGTGAACCAGTACCGTGAGGGAAAGGCGAAAAGAACCCCTGTGAGGGGAGTGAAATAGAACCTGAAACCGTATACGTACAAGCAGTGGGAGCGGTCCTTGAGACCGTGACTGCGTACCTTTTGTATAATGGGTCAGCGACTTACATTTTGTAGCAAGGTTAAGCGAATAGCGGAGCCGTAGGGAAACCGAGTGTTAACTGCGCGTTTAGTTGCAAGGTGTAGACCCGAAACCGAGTGATCTAGCCATGGGCAGGTTGAAGGTTGAGTAACATCAACTGGAGGACCGAACACACGTATGTTGAAAAATGCGGTGATGACTTGTGGCTGGGGGTGAAAGGCCAATCAAACTCGGAGATATCTGGTTCTCCTCGAAAGCTATTTAGGTAGCGCCTCGTACGAATACCATTGGGGGTAGAGCACTGTTAAGGCTAGGGGGTCATCCCGACTTACCAACCCTTTGCAAACTCCGAATACCAATGAGTACTATACGGGAGACACACGGCGGGTGCTAACGTCCGTCGTGAAAAGGGAAACAACCCAGACCATCAGCTAAGGTCCCAAAGTTATTGCTAAGTGGGAAACGATGTGGGAAGGCTTAGACAGCTAGGATGTTGGCTTAGAAGCAGCCATCATTTAAAGAAAGCGTAATAGCTCACTAGTCGAGTCGGCCTGCGCGGAAGATTTAACGGGGCTAAGCAATACACCGAAGCTATGGGTTTGCTAGTTTACTAGCAAGCGGTAGAGGAGCGTTCTGTAAGCCGTTGAAGGCGAAGGGGTAACCCACGCTGGAGGTATCAGAAGTGCGAATGCTGACATGAGTAACGATAAAGGGAGTGAAAAACTCCCTCGCCGAAAGACCAAGGTTTCCTGTCCAATGTTAATCAGGGCAGGGTAAGTCGACCCCTAAGGTGAGGCCGAAAGGCGTAATCGATGGGAAACGGGTTAATATTCCCGTACTTCTACTAACTGCGATGGAGAGACGGAGAAGGCTAGGCTAGCGCGGCGTTGGTTGTCCGCGTTTAAGGCTGTAGGCTGTTCACTTAGGCAAATCCGGGTGAACGCATTAAATTGCAAAGCTGAGAGTTGATGACGAGTCCCCAAGGGGATGAAGTAGTTGATGCCATGCTTCCAGGAAAATCTTCTAAGCTTCAGGTTAGTAGGAATCGTACCCCAAACCGACACAGGTGGTTGGGTAGAGAATACCAAGGCGCTTGAGAGAACTCGGCTGAAGGAACTAGGCAAAATGGTACCGTAACTTCGGGAGAAGGTACGCTGCCGGCGGTGATGGGACTTGCTCCTTAAGCTGCTGGCAGTCGCAGATACCAGGTGGCTGCAACTGTTTATCAAAAACACAGTACTGTGCAAACTCGCAAGAGGAAGTATACGGTATGACGCCTGCCCGGTGCCGGAAGGTTAATTGATTGGGTTATCTTCGGAGAAGCTCATGATCGAAGCCCCGGTAAACGGCGGCCGTAACTATAACGGTCCTAAGGTAGCGAAATTCCTTGTCGGGTAAGTTCCGACCTGCACGAATGGCGTAATGACGGCCACGCTGTCTCCAGCCGAGACTCAGTGAAGTTGAAATTGCGGTGAAGATGCCGTATACCCGCGGCTAGACGGAAAGACCCCGTGCACCTTTACTATAGCTTGGCACTGAACATTGAACCTACATGTGTAGGATAGGTGGGAGACTTTGAAGCAGAGACGCTAGTTTTTGTGGAGTCAACCTTGAAATACCACCCTTGTAGTTTTGATGTTCTAACTCTGGCCCCTGAATCGGGGTTGAGGACAGTGCCTGGTGGGTAGTTTGACTGGGGCGGTCTCCTCCCAAAGAGTAACGGAGGAGCACGAAGGTTGGCTAAGTACGGTCGGACATCGTACGGTTAGTGCAATGGCATAAGCCAGCTTAACTGCGAGACATACACGTCGAGCAGGTACGAAAGTAGGTCATAGTGATCCGGTGGTTCTGAATGGAAGGGCCATCGCTCAACGGATAAAAGGTACGCCGGGGATAACAGGCTGATACCGCCCAAGAGTTCATATCGACGGCGGTGTTTGGCACCTCGATGTCGGCTCATCACATCCTGGGGCTGAAGTCGGTCCCAAGGGTATGGCTGTTCGCCATTTAAAGTGGTACGCGAGCTGGGTTCAGAACGTCGTGAGACAGTTCGGTCCCTATCTGCCGTGGGCGTTGGATGATTGAAGGAAGCTGCTCCTAGTACGAGAGGACCGGAGTGGACGAACCGCTGGTGTTCGGGTTGTTATGCCAATAGCATTGCCCGGTAGCTACGTTCGGAATCGATAACCGCTGAAAGCATCTAAGCGGGAAGCGAGTCCTAAGATGAGTCATCCCTAGGAATTTAATTCCTCTAAAGAGCCGTTCGAGACTAGGACGTTGATAGGCAGGGTGTGTAAGCGTTGTGAGGCGTTGAGCTAACCTGTACTAATGACTCGTGAGGCTTAACCATACAACCCAGATGGGTTTGTGTAGTTAATGTGTGTGTTACTTCATAAGCACAAAAGAATACGTATTTGATTTAAGTTAGACCAATTATTTTGCAATTTAGACGCGTTAATGCATCTGAATAGCCAGCTTTCGAAATTTTACCAAATTAGTCTGGAAACCATAGCATTGTGGCCCCACCTGATCCCATCCCGAACTCAGAAGTGAAACGCAATTGCGCCGATGGTAGTGTGGGGTCTCCCCATGTGAGAGTAGGTCATTTCCAGGCGCCTAATTAAGTAGAGAAGCCACCTGAATAAGGTGGCTTTTTTGCGTCTGGGTATTTTTAAATATAGATCCAATTTCCCATATCCAATGTCAATGTAGGCAGGTGGCTTATTCACTTAAGCACGTGCGTGCAATGCCTACTTCACATGCAGTCCAAAGCTGCTAACGCAGTGTGGCCCCCTCAGTTCGACGACTATGTCGCCTCTCGCTACAAAGTAGCTAAATGCTTCGCATCCAAAGCACGACTTCTCCGCCCCCATGTGTTCGGCCTTCGGCAAGTATCATGTCCATTCAAAGCTATGTCATTGGAAGGCGCCTTGGTTGCAGGCTACAAAACAAATTTATCCAACTTCACTGTAGGCAGGTGGCTTATCCACTTAAGCACGTACGTGTAATACCAATCTAAGGAAAATGTGATCTAATTGAATATCCTTACTAGGCGTATTTGAGCCAATGAATGATCTTAAAGATATTAATTTCAAGTATCTTGCTAGAAAACAGAAAACAGAAAACAATTCAAATGAAGGTTCCGTACTGGTAGGCCTGCATTTATTAATATTTACTTAGCCTATAGAGGCTTGTAAGTTGTTCTGCCAGATACGTGATATTTAGTTATCATTGCTAGCATACGGCATTGTCTGTAACATTTTTATCCATCAATACTGTATCTTTACTAGTACGTTGCTTGTTAACATCGGCATAGTTTAGGTATAAATGCCGCTATACATTTTATCAATTGGCATTTCTGTTTATTTCCGTCTATTTCAGTCATCATTTTTTTGGTTTACTCATTATTTAGGTGTTGTTAGATTTGTTGAATAAGTATCGACCATCTTTGGTTTTTATAGTGCCCTTAATCACTTTAGCTCTATATCTGTGTTTAATGTCCGCAGAGTACTTCTATGAGCGCAGTGAAAGTCAGCAAGAAGCTTTAACCAATAAAGAGTCTAATATTGAACAGCATCTACTCAGAATGCAGCATATCGTTGAATCAGCTCTTGAAATACAAGATGTTAGAAGGATAGAGCAAGAGATCTCACTTGCTGCAACTGATCTAGATATCATGGTTTACACTGTGTTGAATAAGAAAAGCCAGATTAGATTTGCTAATCACTTAGTATGGCGTGGAAGCCAGGCCAATTTGGTTATTGATGGATATGAGCGAAAAGTACATCATGCTATTTCAGAGAGTAATAAACCATTGATTAAGTTCAACTCTGAACGTCTTTCTATTCAGGCCTACTATCCACTTAATGCATCAGAAAGCGCAGATATTACCAAGGATGGCAGTATTATTTACTTAGAATACGATGTTTCCCCTCTATTATTAGAGGTTAGAAATGGTGTATTTCAAAGTGCTATGCGATCTTGGTTTGTCAGCCTTATTGGCTTATTCATTTTTCTTGTTTTTCTGCATATTTACTTAATTCGTCCACTGAGACTCATGGCAATAGCTGCCACCGAGGCGATAACACTTTCTGGTGCAGGCAATTCTAAATGGCAAATGAGCCCCGTAAAAGTAGTATTTAGTGAACTAGAAGCGATAAATAGTCAGCTTATCAACTTCACAGAAAAGTTAGAGCGCAGTGAAAAGCGCCTCAGTGATAGCCAGCAAAGGTGGTTATTCGCAATTGAAGTATCTAGAAATGGTATTTGGGATTGGAACTTCGTAACAGGTGAGGTATTCCTCTCAGATCGATGGAAAGAGATGCTTGGTTACAGCAATGCTGAGCTAGAAAATAGTTTATCTACTTGGAAAGCCCTCTTACACCCTGAAGATAAATCTGATGCACTAGAAACATTAAACCAATACCTAAATAATGAAGTGGATGAATTTGAAAGTGTTCATCGGCTCAAACATAAGCAAGGCCATTATATTTGGGTGTTAGATCGTGGAATGATTGTCGAGTGGGATGATACAGGTAAGGCGACTCGCATGATTGGTACTCATGCTGATGTTTCTAGTGAGATGCGAAATAAGCAAGTCATTCAGCATCAGGCTAAGCATGATTTACTGACAGATTTACCAAATCGTAGGAGCTTACTCGAGTCTCTGTATTCATTGAAAGAAAGCTCTCAAGAGACGGCTGCAGCGCTATTTCTTATCGATCTCGATAACTTTAAAATGATTAATGATGCGTTAGGGCATCATCATGGTGATCGCTTGTTAATTCAGGTTGCTGCACGCCTTACTAGCTATTTCTCTTCTAACTCATTGATCGCTAGGCTTGGTACCGATGAGTTTGTCGTTTTAATAAAGCAGCTTCCTGTAGAGCATCAGGCAGCAAAACGCCGTGTTCATGCATTAGCGAGCCAAGTTCGCCAAATTATTGGTCGCAGCTTCCATATAAATAACCAAACTATCAGTATTTCAGCCAGTGTTGGTGCGTGTTTTATTGAAGATCAAGTAGCCATTGAGCCTGAAAAAATTCTTAATCAGGCTGATTTAGCTATGCAACGTGTAAAAGAAAAAGGCAGAGATGGTTACCTTCTTTATAGTGAGGGAATGGAAGAATCTGCTCATCATAGTTTGCACATTAAAAGTGAACTTAGCGAAGCGATAGCATTGAATCAATTATCTCTTGTATATCAACCTATAGTGGATCGTAATGGCAAGGTGGTATGCGCTGAGGCACTTTTACGTTGGCAGCACCATGAAATGGGCAACATTCCTCCCTCTAAATTTATTCCGCTTGCTGAGGGGAGTAGTTTAATTGAAGAGCTTGGGGACTGGGTCTTACATGAGTCATGTAATTTCATTAATCAACTTAAGGCTAAACATGTTTCATTAGATGCAGTTGCCATCAATGTCAGTGCTAGACAGTTCAACCAAGGGGAATTTGCTAGTAGCTTATTGAAGGTTATTAGTGATCTAGGGATAAAGGCAAGTTCAATAGAGTTAGAGCTTACTGAATATGCTCTCCTTAGCAATCTTGATGTAGCTAAACAAGCGATGGAACAATTAAAAAGGGCGGGTATTTCTATTGCGGTTGATGACTTTGGTACGGGTTATAGTTCGCTCAGTTATCTACAAAGTATTCCGCTTTCAAGATTAAAGCTTGATGCAACATTCGTGAGCAAGATTGGTGAAAACAACTCATCAAATGCAATTGTAAAAGCGATCATTGATATGGCACATGGCTTGAATTTACAGATTGTTGCGGAGGGGGTGGAGACTCAAGAACAGTATGATTTCCTGCTAAAAAATCAATGTGATACATTTCAAGGGTATTTGTTTTCACGACCACTTAAAGAGGCTGACTTTATTGAATATATTGAACATTCTCAAATTGGCAGCCTAAAGTCTGTGAGTTAAAAGAAGAAGAAAAAAACCATCAAGATGAACGAGAAAAGTGCACCAGCAATCACAGGATAAAGAAGATAACTATCTCCAGAACGTCTTGCCCGTCGTAAGCACAAATTCACTAAGATGAGATTAAACACTGCCAGCATAAGGGAGGCTAATGCACCATGTCGAAAGGTCATATGTTTTATCTCAGTTGAGATATATAACAAGATAAACCAGTCTAGCAGTATGAGGTACAGAAAGAGCTTTTGTAGACCATCAGGGCCTTTTCTCCGATAGGTGTATGCCATGGAAACCTCTAAAAAGTCGCAGTTCAATCTTGGGTTGATTGAGTTAGATACCAGCTGGGGCGTTTACATTTTCTTGGTGATAAGGTTGATCATATTGATGATGTCATTTTCATCTTGAGTAACCCATTTTGCGCCAGCGAAGTGAAGTCTATTGTTAACAGGCCAGCTTCTCGCTACTTCAAGTTTGAGGCGATGGCCTTGAAACACTATGACTATCAATTGACCTATCTCTAGCTGTGTTGCGGATAATAGCCCGACTCCTCCGAGTCCTATATTTTTGATATTAGCGACCCCCAGCTTCTGCTTTCGCCACCAATTACCTACAAACAGCTCAACAGTCACACCATCGCAGGCAAGTGTTAGACACTCATCACTGCTCTCTCTTAGATTAATGCGTAAATATTGTCGATACTCATGGTTCGACTCAGGCTTTTCTTGTTTTTTCTCGGCTGGAATATACTCTTCAAATTGATTCATTCGTCTGTCCATAGCTCTGGGTAGCGAGTTCGTGGCTGGTTATCAGTAGCAGCCTCTTGTGCCTGGGTTAGCCTGGAGTCAACCTTTGCTGGCTTACTTGGTAGCCCAGCCATCTCTCTTATTTGAGTTTCAGCTGTGCTGGTTAGTACCAACATCTCAATACGTCTATTCGCTGCCGCAGCATGGTCATCTGTAATGTAGGGGACTTGATCCGCCATCCCTGTAACTTGAATGACTTGGTTACGTTTGACACCGCCATATTCCAAGACCCGTCTTGCAAGTAGTGCTCGTTGGCTAGACAGCTCCCAGTTGGTGAATGTCTTTCCTGCGTAAGGTGTTGAATCAGTGTGACCCGATATACTGATCTTATTCTCAACTTTTCCCAGAAGAGGACCTAAAGCTAGAAGGAGATCTTCGAAGTATGGCTTCATATCAGCGCTGCCTCGGGTAAACATGAACTGGTGAATATTATCGTGTACCAGAATTCTGATCCCTTGGGGCACTACTCTTATCTCAACATTGGCACTGAGGTTTACCTGGTCGATAACTTTATTAACTTCTCTGGCTAGAAACTCTAGTTGAGATTGAGTTTCAAACTGTCCTGGTACTAATGAGTTAAGTTCAGGCCCTTTGCCCGCCTTAGCGTTATCTTCTCCTGCTGGAATATGGTTATGCATTGCAGGCCCTGCTCTATCGACCCCGGTTCCAGTCGCTGGGATAATGGCTTGTTGCAACGCAACTGAGCCTTGAAAATCTATCATCGATGGCGATTGAGAAAGATCGAATGGATTAATTGAGCCTGAAGCAAACATATCGCCATTGAGATACTGAACAATCATGGTTCGCTCCTGTTGATCGGCAATTTGCAGGATCCATAGCACCATAAAGAGTGCCATCATGGCTAAAGTGAAGTCGGCAAAAGCAACCTTCCATGCGCCACCGTGGCTACCTTTTGACTTGTTCCGCCTGCGTCTCTTTATAACTATTGGCTCATTATTAATTGCCATTAGCTTTTCTGCTCCACCATCCAACGTTCAAGTTCGACAAAGCTAGGTCTGTTCTCACTCTGTATCTGCTTTCTTCCTGCATCTATGGCTAGCATAGGAGGTTTACCTTTCGCGAAGGATGTTAAAATTGCGGCAACACAGCGTAATTGGGCTGACTTTCTCTCGACCAAGTGCTCAAGCGCCTTAGAGATTGGCTCGAACAAGCAATAACAGGCGAAGATACCTATAAAAGTACCCACTAGAGCAGCAGCCACCTTTACGCCAATCATAGTGATGGGACCATCAATACTGGACATGGTGATAATAATCCCCATTACCGCAGCAAGAATACCAAATCCAGGCATAGCCTCTGCTACTCTTGCTAGTGCATGAGAGGGTCTCATACGGTCCTCTTCGATACGGTAGATCTCCTCTTCCAAGATATGTTCAAGGTCATGAGGAGATATTTTTCCAATAGATTGTAAACGCAGGTTATCGATTAAAAACTGCAGTACATTTGGGTGATCAAGCACGGTGGGGTACATCAAAAAGAGTGAACTTTCTCTAGGCTTCTCGACATGCTCATCGAGTACCTTTAGTCCTTGTGATTGGATCTGACTCATCAACATTCCCATTAAACCAAAAAGTTGTGGGTAGAGCTCAGGATCCTCTTTCTCGATAGAAATAAGTTCTTTTAGTTGGCTGGCCATCTCTTCAAGAACAGGCTTAGGGTTAGCGATGATTAAGGCGCCGGTACCTGCGCCAAAGATGATGAGGAACTCAGCAGGTTGCCATAGAGAGCTAAGGTTGCCACCTGCCCATACATAGCCTCCAAATACTGACAGTAGAATGATAACTAGCCCTAAAATCTTACTCATGTTTCCTTACCTATATTACCTTTCCCACTGTTGGTAGATCTCCTGAAGGTGTTTTACTGCCAGTTTATGTAGTTGGCAGATCCGCGTTTCAGTTAATCCTAGGGTTCCGGCAATCTCTTTTAAATTGAGTTCATGTTGATAATAAAGCGACAGGATCACCTGTTCTCTTTTGTTTAATTTTGATATTGCCTTCATTAATGTCTGTTTGGATGAAAATTGTTCAATAGCATTAACGTTATCGGAAAAGTGACTACCTGCACTGAGCATATCGTCCAGGCTTTTCATCGATTCAGATTGAGAGGCATAGAGGCGGTCTCTATATTGCTCTCTGTTAATCCCCATTGAGTCTGCTACTTCTATATCTGTTGGGTCCCGCCCCAGTTTACGGGTTAGCTTGCGTACCGAGTCATTAAGCTCATGGGCTTGTTGTCTAACGGGTCTAGGGCGCCAATCTTGTCGTCTTAACTCATCAAGAATAGCGCCTCGGATCCTCTGACCCGCAAATGAGATAAAGCCATTATCAAACTCGCCAGGATAGCGTCTTGATGACTCCAGCAGTGCCATCATGCCAATCTGTTCCATGTCTTCAATGGCCAATGCTGCTCCGCAATGACTACGTAGCTGAGATACTGAGCGCTTTACTAATGGAAGGTACTGCCTCATTAATTGACTCTCGCTGAGTCTGTTAGTTGCTTTCTCTTCGAATGATTCTTGATATGCGAGCTGGCCAGAGTTCATGTCGTTACTTCCTACTGTATAACCATGCGGGTAAATAGAACTTCATCGAGTTCTATTTCATACTTGTTCTCTTTGAGTACGTCAGAAAGTAGTGCTAACGCCTCCAGTTGTAGTCCTTCTAGTTGATTTGAATCATTCAGTTGATCAAAGTGTTTACGAGAAAACATCTTCATCAGTGAGTTCCTAACTAGGGGATCCGCCTCACTAAGGGTGCTGGTGACATTAGCTGAACGGCTCTTTAGCGCTAGCTCAAGTAATAAGTAGTGGGGGAATTTGTCACCAGGTACTGAGATAACAAAGCGATCTAACGGATAAAATTTCGCACTATTGTCCTGCTTTTCTTGCGCTATAAACGGACCGCCAATAATGCTTGGTGATTGCCAACCAATCCAAAATATTGAGACAGTCCAAAGGATAATCAATAGGGAAATTGTCATTTTTTTGCTGGTACTGGTGTTACCAAAAGCCATGTGAATACTCCTAGTTAGGCTAATAGATCAATGTGATTGTTTAGGTGGCTGTCTTGCTGGGGAAGTTCAGGCTCAAGCATCTCTATTTGATGTTCTGCTATCTTGGCTGTATGCCGCTCATCTTGCTGTTCGTGCTTCTCACCCTGACCGATATCCAATTCGATCTGCCCGCCATGATCCATGGCTAGCTCTTCTCTGAGGCGATCGAGCCCCATCAATAACGAATCTCTTACATTGGCATTGGCAGCGTGCATCTGAATATGTAGACGGTCGCCATCGAGGCGAATACTGAGCTCCACTTTTCCAAGTGATGGGGGGTCTAGCCTTAGCTCTGCTTGCTTAATTTTCTGGTCGATCTGAAACCTTAATTGCTCCCTTAGCGGAGTTAACATCTCCTGCGCTTGTTGGGCTAAAGGTGCTGCGGCAGAGACAGAAACAGGCCCCCACTGGCTCACTGCTGCTTGGGTTCTGTTGGCCACCGTTATCGCTAGCGTAGCAGGGTCACTTTCTGTAATTTGACTGTTTACATTAAGAATTTGACTCATCATCAAGTTAGCTTGAGGGTTTACTTCTCCTTTTAACGAATGACCCACAGAAGAGATTAATTGATTAGGCGCTGGCTGCGGCTGAGCTGTGAATTGACTTTGCTTAACTGGATGGAAAATACTTTTTTCACCTTGATTAACCAAAGCTTGTTCAGTGGTCGCATTTGACTGGTTAAGCCGTATGACTTCAGGTACTCCTCTATCGACTGATTTTGCTAGCCTAGCGTCGATGAACTCTGTTGTCTGACTGTAGCCAGAGGTAAAAGAACGTTCTGAAGTAAGCTGCAAGGGTAAATCTATATTGATAAATCTTTTGGAGTCATTAGCCTTAGATTCAACATCTATGCTCTGATACAGGGTGTTCGTTCTGCCTTCAAATCCAGCGTAATCTGGTAGTTTTTCCGCATGTGTCACAAGTGACTGCGGTGTAAAAGGGGAGTTAGCATTTAGCGCTTGTAACTGTGGCAGGCTTGCCGATGCATAAACAGAGAAGTCACCTTGTTCCGTCGATAACAGATCCTCTACGGCATCTGTAATATTTTTCTCAAGTTTGTCAGAGTTATTCGCTGTGGTACGTAGGTCTGCCATACTAGATATCATCACTTTCCCCACTGAGACTGGTTAGCTGATAAGCAGCAAGACCATCCTGCTGGTTTTGGAATTGCTTCATCTCGATTTCCAATTTATCTTTGTCCTGCTTAAGTTGTGCTAAGACCAAAGAATGGGTCTTTGCCAAAGCTTGCCTAGCATTGAACTGAGATTTACTCTTGGCTTTCCCTTCACGGGTTAGCGCGCTAATCATCAGTTCATTGACCTTGATAACCTTGTCCCAATCCTTTGATTGAGCGTGTTTTAACAGGGCATGTTCAAATTGCCCCCACTGCTCAATTGAGATTTGCCCAACCTGCTCTGACATTACTAATTACCTGTATAATGGGATCTAAACTATCTGGGTTATTCTCGACGCTAGCAGAGACAAGTTGTCTGCTACAGTAGTCATAAAGGCGGTTAAGGCTAGTTGCCACCTCACCGCCATTTTCAAGGTCTAGCATTGAGTCGAGCCCATGTACTATGTTGAGGCACTTATTGACACTCTTGCCCTTGTCCTCAAAGCTTTTACGCTCCATAAACCCTCGGGTTCGCTCTATCTCCTCAAGTAGGCCATCGAGTAACATGCGCACCATCTCATGAGGATTTGCCGCTGCTGCTCTGGCATCTAAGGTTGTCTGTTTATAAGCGCTAAAGGGATCATGCTCATTCAACATAGTGTTAGGTTTCCTTTGTTAAAACAGCCCGCTGGCTGCACTCATTTTCATAATATTGGCTTCCATAGCAGTGAATTGAGCCAGATAGATCTGATATCTCTGCTGCATCTGGTAGTCATGGCGATCCATATTGTCTTCAACACGAGAAACCTGTTTATCAAGGTTGCCCTGTTTAAGATCTAAGTAGCCGTTAGATTTTGTGAAAGGATCGATAATGCTATCGAGGCGGTCGACATAACCGCCATCATCGGTAAACATCGCTTTTACTGCAGATGGATCACTCTTGAGGGCTTCTGAGAGTTTGTCGTCATTGATCTCAAGCTTGCCGTCACGAGTCATCTCAATGCCGATATCTGATAGACGCATGCCATTAGGTGATGGGGCGAAAACTGTTTGTCTCATGCTGTTTTGTAGCATGCGAACGCTAGAGTCACCCTTTAGAACGCCTAGCTGCTCCTCGGTGACTGAACCACTGCCAGATGAAGAGTCATCATCGTCATCATCGTCATCTTTTTCATCATCGACCTCATCGGCAACTTCACTGCCCATGGAGCGGGTGAGTTTGTTGATCTGATCCATGAGCGTATTGAAAGCATCGACAAAATCGTTGACCGCTTGCTCGCTGGACTCAAAATCAGTACCTACGGTAATCGTGCTGCTTTCTCCGGCTTGATGAACCTTGTTGAGTTCGATATTCATGCCATCGACGACATTTTCGAGGTAGTTGCTACTACTCTGAATTGAAATACCGTTGAGTGTTGCCAGTGCATCTTGGGCGGCGCGGGTTGGCGTCATGCCAAAATCAGCACCGCTATCAAGCACGGTTATCTCACTTGCTGCACCTGTCTCTGTTGAGGTCAACATAAACTCAACGCTGCCACCAGTACGTACTAAGGAAGCCTGTACACCAGGGTTGTCAGAGTGATTATTGATATGATCTCTGAACTGGCTGATGGTGATACTGCCATCACTATTGATATCCCCCATATCTAGGGTGAGTACTTCGCCAGCAATCTCTATGGTGAAATCACCACTGGTAGGGAGGCCAGTGGCGTCTTCACTGGCAAAGGTTTTAGTTAGCTGGTGTGCCTGAGCAAGTTGTTTAACTTTGAGGTCATAACTACCTTCAGGCGCATCGGCACCTACTGTGACAGAGGCATTATCATCACTGACAGAAACCGTTTTATTATCGAAGGCATCGCCATCAATCTTTTCCAGTTTACTGATCATGTTGTTTAAGCTTTTCTCTAACACACCATAGGCATCAAGCTGGGCTTGATAGCGATCTATTTGGTTCTTGTAGAGCTGATCTTTACCCATTCGTTCAGCCATTATCAGCTGTTCGGCGAACTGGGCGGCACTCATACCAGATATCATTGTGACTCCTCCTGTTAAAGGGATATGGCAATCTCCATGCCAATGGTTAACTTGTTGTTTATTAGGTGTATTGTTTGTTTGTTGTTATTCTGTAGGCCTAAATCACTTCCGATTCTGGCTGGTGTATAGGAAGTGATGCTTCCGCTTAGTTTGTTGAGCGCAAAGCCGCTAGCCGACAACTTTTAAAGGCGACCTTTTGCAGAGGAGATGAAGTTGCTAGCGATAAATATTGAGGCGTAAGAAGTTATGAAGAGATAAAAGATATAAAAAAGGAGCCATATGGCTCCTTTGTGCAAGGTCCCGTTGGTGGGAGCTTTGATGCTTATAGCAGACCCATAACCAAACCAGTGTTCTGGTTGGCAGAAGACAGGATGCTAGTACCTGCTTGAACAAGTAGCTGGTTTTTAGTCATGTTTGCTGTTTCTACAGCAAAATCTGCATCC
This sequence comes from Shewanella eurypsychrophilus, assembly GCF_007004545.3. NCBI lineage: Bacteria > Pseudomonadati > Pseudomonadota > Gammaproteobacteria > Alteromonadales > Shewanellaceae > Shewanella > Shewanella eurypsychrophilus. The sequence goes on from NZ_CP045503.2 coordinate 71,532, forward strand.
ATGATACGGCCTGCAGCGGCTTTAGTATTTTCGGTGACATTGGCTAAGTTAGAAGAGGTATGACCTAGACGGTTGATATTTGCACCTAAGTTTGAGCGTTCAACACCGACAGCGTCGATAAAGTCGTCTATGGCGGTAATTGCCTTAGAAGCATCGCCTTTAACACTGATATCGGTACCATCACCCTTAAGGTTTGTCACAACATTTGTTTTTACATCTAATGTTTCAGTAGCACCGGCACCAATCTGGAACTTAACCCCACCATCTAACGTAGTAAACAGGTTATTACCCGCGTACTCAGTGCTGCCAACGATACGATCAATTTCAGCTGTCAGCTCTTTATATTCGGCATTAAGTGCTTTTAGATCTTCTCCTGAGTTCACGCCGTTAGCCGCTTGTGTGGCTAGTTCTTTCTGGCGGTTAGCGATAGTGTTTAGCTCATCAAGAGCACCATCGGCAGTCTGTAGCATAGAGGTTGCATCTGACACGTTACGGCTAGCGGTTTCCATACCAACGACGTTAGCGTTTAGACGTGAAGCGATCTGTAGGCCAGCTGCATCATCTGAAGCGCTGTTGATACGAAGGCCAGTAGATAGGCGCTCCATAGAAGTTGTAAGTAAGCTATTATTTTTACCGACCGCATTTTGGGCGACCATAGAAGCGTAGTTAGTATGAACTGATAACATGGCTGTTTCTCCAAATATTTTAAAAGTTATTCATCTGAGGCTCAGCTAATTCAACAATTTTCAATGAAGAACAGTAAGTCGCAGTTAAACAATTCGTTGTGTCTCATATTTGATAAAACGACACCCAAATTCGAAACTGAACTCTCGACTAAGAAATAGTTAAAAAAAAGAGAAAATAGATGAAAAATGAGAGACTAGTTTTAGCTGGCTTGTAACTGGTTGGCACAATGAAGGTAAAAAAAACCGGCACTGGGCCGGTTAAGTGAATCAATCAAATAGGAAGAGACATGGGAAGTGATTAAGAGAGGCGAATAAGGCTCGCATTTCGCTTAAAAGTTTATCAAGTCTAAGTGCTAATGCGACCGCTTTTGCTAAAACTGAAAAACATTATTAGTGCATAATGCACAAGCATTACTTTAGTAACGAAGATACATGAGAACGGGTGATATTAGCCTGAGCCATAATGGATGTAACCTTTTTATATAAGGGGTTAGCCTGCATTTGACTATCTAGCTGATAGAGTGTCTCCTCGATCACTTTACTGTCACTTTGGCTACGATTTAGTTTATCGATCTGCCGTTGTAATTTTAACTTAGCTTCACTGATCTCCCTGAGTTGCTGATCGACTTTATGCAGCGACTTATTGATCTTAGCGATAGCCTGTTTCAGCTCCTCATTACTGCTAAAGCGCCACTCTCTGGGATCTTGCCATGACAGTTGTTCATGAACTTTTATTGTTCTAGCCTCCCCAGCAGGGAGCCGCTGACCCTGTCCGGTCATCAAAATTCCTGATTTTAACGTTTGCCAGTGACTCTTATTGGCTGTGTATATTGTCTCTGTGCTAACTGCCAAACCCACTGATTTTAATACCCCGATCCCGAGACTATCCATCTGCTTTGCTATTTTAGTCTTAAGTTGTGGGGAGCTGTCGTTAGCGGGTAAAAAAAGGCTCGCCGTTTTTTGGGCTAACTGAACCACAATCATCTCATCTCTTGGCTTAGTGCTGGCAAGGTCTACAGACTTTAGTTTGAACTCATATAACGCAGCAGGTCGCTTGGGTGAGATGAGGTTGAGTTGATGATCAACCAGTGGGGTATTTTGATACTCAAGCTTAAGACTTGAGAGCTGGTTTTGCATCTTTTTAGCTAGGCTGATCTTTTCTGCTTGTGCTGCGCCTTCTGTGCTCAAGGCTTTTTGGCTCTGTTTTTTTAACTGCTTTAACAGATGACTGACCTGCCTTAGCCCTTGCTCAGCGACCTGAGAAGCTGAAATCTTGTGTTGGCCCTGAGTGACTTTGGCCCAACGGGAATAGCTTTCTAACCTGTGGGTGGGAATGTCTGATCTTTGCTTGGTTTCTGCTTGCTTGAGAGCCGGTTGCTCACCAACAGGGGCACTGACAGTTTGGCTACGGTGCTGAACACTCAGCGCATCAGAAACTCCACTAACCATAGCCATGCTGTGCTTCCTTGTTAAAGTTGGTTAAACAGAGTGAGTTGACTGATCTGTACAAAAGTCTGTTGGGTGATCTTCAATGTGGTGAGCTTAAGGTTAAACTCGGCGGTTGCTTGGGCATAGTCTAGCCCTTCAGTGTCACCAATGACCTCTTGGTTAAATAGGATCATCTCTTCATGAGACTCCTCCATCAGCATCAGACTCTTTTGCTTTCCACCTATATCAGTTATCGCGCCACTGACACTCGAAAGCGTGTCGTCAAGTGTAGCCATCATGGCATCTGCCACGTTATCAAACCCAGGTGCACCGGGTGCTAAGTTTGGATCTTTAAGCACATCGATAAAATCCTGAGTTTGATTCAGTATATCCGCGCTACCGTTGGAGAAGATAAACTGCTCTGCGGTGACATTGGCTGTCATCCAAGATGAACCTGAGGTTTGCACCTCTCTTTGGTTATTATCACCCTGATAGATGTAGTTGCCGCTAGCATCTTGGGCTATCGGTACAGTGCCAGTCTCGTTGCCTGAGAAGATATAGTTACCTGCATCATCTTGTGCATTTACGGCCCCAACGAATGCTTCTAACAGTTCTTCAAGCTCTGATGCGTAGGCGGCTCTGTCTTCTGCTGAGAGTGAACCGTTTCGAGTTGAAAGAGTGATTTCACGCATACGAGACTCTATCTCTACCATAGAGGATAGATAGGTCTCGGCGCGACCAAAGCTTGAGCTTAGTGAACCTATATTTTTTAGATATTGCTCCGTTGCAGCCACATCACGTTGGCTTGAGATCACTTTCACTGAGCCGATAGGATCATCTGACGGGCGCAGAATTGACTTGCCTGTTGCCATCATTTGATTTAATCGAGCAATATCGGCGGTAGAGTTTTGCAGGCTGTTAAGGTTACTGGCGTATAAATTGTAGGTACTGACTCTCATTGTTTATTCCTCTAATCTGTAAAGCTAGCTCATCTACTCAGGGACTCTTGCAGCAGGTTATTGGTTAGCAGTAGCCGCTATATGTTGAGTATGGTTTGAAAGAGTTGATCGGCGGTAGAGATCACCTTGGCATTAGCTTGGTAGCTTTGTTGATAGATGATTAAATTCACCGCTTCTTCATCCATGTTGACTCCGCTGGTGCTGGCCCATTGTGATTGAGCCTCTCTTTGTAGACTAAGTGCCGTATCTTCGCTGACTTGGGCTTGTCTTGATTCAGAACCGAGTTTACCCACTATGCTTGAGTAAGCATCGCCCATGGAGGCTGTTACTCCGATAGAGTCGAAGGTAAATTCGGTATTAGCCAGCTCAATCAGTTCTTTTAGGTTGCTGTTATCACCAGGGGCGCCACTTTGGCCAAAGGCGAGCATCTCAGCAGTAAAGCCATCGGTGACCTTGATGCTGCCGGCTGGGTTTGTTGGGTCGTAGATGAACAGGTCTTGGGTTGGCGTGTTGCCACCTAGGTCGGTACCGCCTGCTAGAATGGCATTAAATTCATCGGCAAAAGTCATCGCCATTTCATTGGTAAATGCCATCGATTCCATCAAGCTATTATCACGATAATCAAGCAATGCGCCTAAGCTGCCTCCAGCGGTTTCATCTAATGGAAAGCTTGAGTCGCCAAACTTTATGGTGATAGTACTCAGCGCTGGGTTACTAGGATCTGGCTTCACCTCTAATGTGGATGCAGTCGTACCTGAAAGTAGGGGTTGGCCTTGTGCGAGAGAGATATTAACCATGCCGTTAGCATCTTCGGTGACTCGAATATCGACCAGTTGAGATAGGTCATCGATGGCGGCATCTCTGGCATCTAGCAGTGAGGCGGGAACATCGGCTCCGGACCTCTGGATCTCCTCATTGAACTGAGCAATGGTTTCTAGCTGAGAGTTTATCTCTTTCGCAGAGGCGCCAATCTGTCCCTCTATTTGTGTCAGTTGGGAGTTAAGTGACTGGCTAATTGAGTTAAACCTTTGGCCCATCGCCTTAGCTTCACTTAGGACGCCTTGGCGATAGGCAATGTCACTCGGCTGCTCGAGTGCAGAGTTGAGTGAAGCGAACAGCTGATCGAGTCCGAAAGAGATGTTGTTGCCTTTCGAACCAAAAATTTGTTCAACCTGACCATAATAACTACTCTTAACTTTGGCATAGCCCACGCCGCTGGTGGTGTTCCATAGCTGAGCTACCTCGTACTGATCTGAGATGCGACGAACGCCATCGATCTGAACCCCAGCACCACTGCCATAGATCCCACCACCCACAGAGCTCAGCATCACTTGCTGACGAGAGTAGCCAGGTACCATGGCATTAGCGACATTATTTGAGGTTGCATTCAGGGCTGCCATACTCGATGTAAGTCCTGACATGCCGATATTGAGCATGCTCATAACGTTTCCTTATCTCTGTTATTCGTGTCGGTAGAGTTCGCAGCTCGTTGGAGTATTCACTCTGTGTTTGCTTGGTTAAATAGTGGCGCTATCAGGGCGGGTTGCATCGCCTTGGTCCCACTATTTATCCCGTTAGACTGGGGAGCGTTAACTGCATTACCCTGTTGGGTATGTTCAGTAGAAGCGACCGTGTCAGGCTGTGACTTAAGGGCGGCACTTAATTGTTTTGTCATTACACTCGCAAGCCCAGTGCTTTGCATCTGGCTTAGTCGACCCGCCAGTTCGGCATCATGCCAGTCGCGATACATGCCATCATTTTGTGAAGAGAGTGGACTGTCACTGTCAGCCATCACATCTGAAGCGCTGCGCATCTGTTTTAAGACCGTTTGTAGAAACAGGGCCTCAAACTGCTGACTGACTAATTTCAGTGCGCCATGTTCACCGTTAGCCTTAATAAGCTCGCCAGCACTCAGGTTATTAAGGTAGCCGTGGGAGTTTTCTAGTTTCATTAGATCACCACCAATTCAGCTTCCAGCGCTCCGGCCTCATCAAGCGCCTGTAAAATTGCCATCAGATCCATAGGCGAAGCGCCCAAGCTGTTGACTGCCCGAACGACCTCCTCTAGAGCGATCCCTTCTGGCCAAACGAACATATGGCCATCTCCGGTATCAATATCGACTTGGCTATCTGAAATAACCACGGTTTCTCCCTGCCCCTGACCCCACATGGGTGCATTGGGCTGGCTGACAAACTCTTGTTCAGTAATGGAAATCGTGAGGTTTCCATGACTAACAGCTGCTTTCCTAACGACCACATCACCGCCCATAACCACAGTGCCTGTGCGACTGTTGAATACGACTCGTGGGGATTTGCGGCCTTGCTCTATCTGCAACTCCTCAAGCATAGACATAAAGGTGACTCGCTCGCGGTTGCTTTTGGGGGCGCGAACTAGCACCTTGGCGCTGCTATCGGCCTGAGCGACATCCGGGCCGAAGAGGGCATTGACCTGACGCTCAATATTGCGAGCCGTCATAAAGCTGGGGTCTCTTAGGTTAAGTACAATCTCCTCATTGTCGTTGAAGTCACTTTCCATGGGAGCTTCGAGGAGGGCGCCGTTAGGAATGCTACCCACGGTAGGTACATTAATGGTGACTGATGTGCCGTTACGACCTTGAGCAGAGACGCCACCGACGACTAAGTTACCCTGAGCCACAGCATATATCTCACCATCAACGGCCCTTAAAGGGGTCATTAGCAGGGTACCGCCACGTAGACTCTTTGCATCACCTAGGGATGAGACGGTGATATCGAGTGTTTGACCCGGGCTGGCTAAAGGCGGCACGGTAGCGTGGACTGCGACTGCTGCAACATTTTTCAGTTTTGGATCGGTTCTGCCATCTAACTGAACGCCAAATTGCTTGAGCATGTTTACAACAGATTGGCTGGTAAATCTAACCTGGGTTCTATCACCAGTGCCATCGAGTCCGACAACCAGACCATAACCGACTAACTGATTATCACGGATCCCTTGAACATCGACGATATCCATCAAGTAGCGGCTCTGAACCTTGGCCTGAGCAGGAGTATGAGTGATAGAAAAAATGAGAATTGCACTCGCAATTAATAGACTGAACTGTCTCATTGACTGACCTTTGCTGTCGATGAAAGTGATAAGTAAGACATGGGTTTAAACTTTATCTTATTCGCTGACAAAAGCTGGATATCTATTAGCATCATAGTGGGAACCAAGGACTGTTGAAGTAACGTGCAGCCCAGCCCATAGCATTGCTGTCAGCGATTGCACCTTGGCCACCATAGATGATGCGCGCATCGGCAATTCGTTGTGAGGATATGGTGTTATCGTTACCGATGTCGTCGGTGCGAATGAGTCCTAATAGACGCAGGTACTCATCCCCCTGATTGAGTCTTAACCACTTTTCACCGCGAATAAGCAGGGCACCATTAGGCAGAACTTTAGCGACCGTGACAGTGATGGAACCTGAAAGCTGGTTCTGTTGTGTGCTAGAGCCTGACCCCTTAAACCCTCGCGATGCATTGCCGCTACCACTGCCACTAAAGCTGTCACTACCTGTGGAGGCCTGTCCACCAAGTGACATATCTTGGGCTTTATTGGCTTTAGTATCTGCGCGTTTGCTGGAGTAGGTTTTTTCATCCAGAGCAACGGTGAGAATATCTCCCTCCCTAAAGGCTCGCTTATCCTTAAACAGAGTTAACATGTAACCCTGCCGATATACGCTGCCATTTTTTGCATCAGGTAGGCTGTAGTCTATCTCTGGTGGTGCCCACTCAGGCTGCCCCGGCTTAGTTTCTGCCTCGGGGAAGTGAGAGATACATCCAGATAACAGTAATAGCATTCCTATCCATATGTGGCGCATCTGGTTTCCTTATCTGATTATCAAAGAGTAAAGGCTTAAAGTGCCTGGTTGAGGAACTTGAGCATGTCATCCGATGCTGATACCACCTTGGCATTCATCTCATAGGCACGCTGTGTCGAGATCATCTCAACCATCTCCTCAACCACGTTAACATTGGCGCCTTCGAGTGCACCTTGGCGAAGCTGACCGATGGCCATATCACCAGCGACTCCTTCCATGGCTGCCCCTGAAGCACCAGTCTCGCGATAAAGGTTGTCACCACGGGCCTCTAAACCTGCCGGATTGGTGAAGTTTGCTAAGGTGATCTGTCCCAGTTCTTGAGCTTCAGCCTGTCCGGAGATCTGTGCTGTAACCACACCATCAGTCGCGATAGTGATGGTTTGCGCATCTTCAGGGATCTCGATATTAGGCACTAAGGGGAGCCCTTGCGATGTCACCATCATGCCATCGCTATTGCGGTAGAACTGGCCATCACGAGTGAAGGCCAACTCGCCATTCGCCTCCTCTATCTGAAAGAAACCCTGGCCTTCAATAGCGAGATCGAGTTGCTGGTTAGTGGTGAGTAGATCGCCGGTGGTAAATACTTTCTGGGTACCCGCAACTCGTGTGCCTGTACCAAGTTGCAGGCCAGATGGTAGCTCATTGAGCTCATCGACCTGACCACCAGGTTGGCGCTGTGTCTGGTAGAAAAGGTCATTAAATGCAACGCGGTCACGTTTAAAGCCTGTGGTATTCACGTTTGCCAGGTTATTGGCAATGGTGGTCATCTTTATATCTTGAGCCGTGAGGCCAGTTTTACTTACCCATAACGAGGATTGCATCTCAACTCCATAATTCTGTTAACTGTTCTAGTGAATATGCCTATCAATTAGGCGTTGCGGATAAGCCTATTACCGGCTTCAGCCAGTTTTTCAGCACTTTTCATCAGCTTTACCTGGATCTCAAACTGTCGGCTAAGGTCCATGGAGGCGATAAGCTCATTGACCGCTTTGACGTTGCTTGATTCCAGAAAACCGCTATCGACACGTACCTCATTGTTTATCGGAAGTATCTCTCCGTCACGGCTATAGAGCAGTCCATCAAGCCCTTTATCTAAGGTGCTGAGATCAGGGTTGACCAGCTTAAGTCGGCCAACTTCTTCAATAATTCCACCTTCAGCAGCGATAACGCTGATCCTTCCATCATCACCGACAAAGAGCTCGCGGTACTCAGGCAGCACGATTGGACCATCAATACCTGAGACTGGGCGACCATCGATGGTGAGTTGCCCATTGGTGTCAGGCGTGATATTTCCTGAGCGGGTATAACCCTCTCCCTGCTCAGTCATCACGGTAAACAGTCCCTGCTCTTGAATGGCAAGATCTAAGCTTCTTCCTGTTGGATTTAGTGCCCCGCTTTGCTGACTAAAACCGCTGCTTTCGGTTTGTGCCATCACGCGTGTCTGTAGGCTATTACCTGTTGCTGCAACCACTCTGGCATTAACCCGCTCAAGATCGGCTTTAAAACCGGTCGTTTCAGCATTTGCCAGGTTATGCGCACGTATGGTTTGTGCCTCCATCACTCGAGCTGCTCCGCTTGCGGCGGTATAAAGCATCTTATCCATGACTCAATTCCTTAGATGGCGTTCAGCAGAGACTGCTGCATGCTGGCATTGGTTTGCAGTACCTTGGCATTAGATTGATAGTTGCGCTGGGCAGTCATCAAGTTGACCATCTCGGCAGTTTGGTCGACATTAGAGCCCTCAAGATAGCCCCCAGCGACAGCGCCAAATGTGCCCGTTCCAGGCGTTCCTACCACAGGCTGTCCAGCGGCATTGGTGGCTGTCCAGGCATTCTGGCTGACAGGGGTTAGACCATTAGGGTTGTTGAATGAAGCGAGTACGACTTGGCCTTGGACCTGCTCCTGACCATTCGTGTATGTTCCATAGAGCATGCCATCATCATCGATGCGGATGCCGTTAAGCTCACCTGAGGTGTAACCATTTTGAACTAAGCTAGAGTTGTTATAGGCAGAGGCATATTGGGTACTGTTCTTGTAGCTAAGATCTATGCTAAAAGCGGAAGCACCACCTTGTGCTACTATGTCTAACTTCAATGTTTCACCCTGAGTAAGATTACCATCAGAGTCAAACTCGAGTGAATGACCCCCAGCAGGACCCACATCATTACCATCCATTCTGTAATGAACCTGCCACTCATTATCTGCAGTTTTGACATAATATTGGGTCATAGCATGCTCTTTACCCAGCGAATCATAGACAGTGACTGTGCCAGAAGAGTGGTAAGTGGAAGAGTCATCAGGGTCAAAGGCGTCAGTTATCGGGTCAACACTGGCATCTAGGTTAGAGACCTGACCGACACTGGTGGTTGCCTTAGCGGGCAGAGAGCCTGATTGGATCTGTAAGTCGCTGACGTTACCGTTTTGCAGCTGACCATTTGGGCCAACAGTGTAACCCTGAACTCGGTTACCCGCGGGGTCTGTCACATAGCCATTAGCGTCTTGATTAAACATACCCGCTCGAGAGTAGAGGGTGCTGCCATCACTTGCTGAAAGCATAAAGAAGCCATCACCTTCGATACCCATATCTAGCTCTCGGCCGGTATAAGCCAAGCTGCCACCCATGGAGAAATTTTGGCTGGTGGACATCACGTTGACACCGCCAGCCTGACCGCCATTATAGATTGCAGAGAACTCACTGCGACCACCTCTGAATCCTACGGTTGATGAGTTGGCAATATTGTTACTGATGGTATTGAGATCTTGGGTGGTTGCTTGCAGTCCACTAAGGGCAATATTAAATGACATTGGTGTATCCTTTATTTGATGTTTTAAATCTTAAATAAGCTTATGAAACTTCGGAAATATCCAGCACAGATACTGTGCCAAGACCGTTACCCAGCTCTGCCATCATCACGCCGGATGCACTGATAAAGTGGACCTTTTCGATAGGCGCCTTGATAAAAGTATCGGCGGTCAGTGTCTCTTCCCCTGCAGATGCCTTAGCGGTGATCTCATACTCTCCAGGAGGCAGAGCTAAGTCTTCTGGGTCGATAGTAAAGGCTACATCCCCCGGCTCCTGCGCACCTAGATTGATGGTCGCGACAACTTCACCATTTTCATCGGTGATCTCAAGGCTTAGCTCCTCGGCTGCATTCTCCAGGTAAATTTTTCCATCAATCGCTTCAGCATCTAGCTCAAACTCTGAGGCGGGAACCATGGCACTCTTACCGATTAACTGCGCCGACTGCACGATGCCTAGATTCTCCATCATGATCATGCTCATCGTCTGATTGGCTCGCATCATCTCTAAACTTTCTACTTGAGAGATCTGTGCCATCTGAGTGACAAAGTCATTACTGTCGATGGGATTGGTGGGATCTTGATTCTGGATCGATGCCAACATCAAGGTCATAAAATCATTTTTTATGGTGCTAGCATTTCCTCCGGCAGAAGAGGTGGCTTCCGGTGAGCTTGCACTACTACCAGCTGATGCCATGATCTCCGGTGAGCTTGCTGGATTAGTTTCATTCTGATTGGAAACAGTATTCACACTCATTTATTTAGCTCCTAGCTGGAGTAAACCTTGCTGCATGGAGCGGGCGCGATTCATCACTTCGACATTAGTTTCAAAGGAGCGGCTTGCAGCCATCATGTCTGCCATCTCTTCAATGGTGTTAACATTGGAGTAAGCCACGTAGCCCTGTTCATCGGCGTAGGGATGATCGGGTTCATAGCGCATATCGAGTGGCGCATCTGCCTCAACAATAGCCGATACTTCAATCTGAGCACCTGAAAGTTGGCCATCTTGGGTTTGATTGTAGATAGTTGAGAACACTGGTTTTAATGCACGAAAAGCTGTTTCTGGGCTTTCGGCAGCCGCACCGGCATTGGCTAAGTTACTGGCTACTGTGTTGAGACGTATTGTTTGGGCATGCATTCCAGAACCTGCAATATCGTAGATCTCTCCAAAAGACATATTTGCTCCTACTGACCTTCGATTGCAGACTTGAGTCCGGCAATCTTCATATTGAGAAATGTGAGACTGGTTTGGTAGTCCATCGCATTTTGTGAGTATCTAGCCTGCTCTTTTCCTAGCTCAACGGTATTTTGATCGCTAGAGGTCTGGTATGGCACTCGATAGGCGGCTTGGTAGCTTCTGTCTTGGCCCATTCCTGCATTTATTTGGGTCATGACAGTTTTGAAATCGAGATCTCTCGCCTTATAGCCTGGTGTCTCAGCATTAGCGAGGTTGCCCGCCAGCATCTTGCTGCGCTCGACCCGAAAATCGAGCGTTTGTGGATGTATGCCAAGTGCGGCATCGAGGTTGATAGCCATCGCGACTCCTAGTAGTGTATGTTCGGTTTCAGTCTTACTGCGGCTACTAATTCAAGTTACGTGCCAATAAATAAAGTTGAGGTTTATTAATGAGTTGCTGTAAATGTTGGGCAGGGTACGGAACTGTTATTTCCTACTTGCTGATTCTGTTGTCCTCTCTGCTTCCGCTATCGGTTTCCTATGGCGAAAGCATATCGGTCAATAAACAAATTGAGACAGAGTTACGCCAGCTTATCTCGAAAGAGCTAAAGCAGTGGCAGCATCAATCAGGGGTTAAATCATTAAAATATGAGGCTAAGGTTAGAGTGCCATCAGGGGCTAAAAACTTGCAGGCTTGTTCTGAGCCATTAACCATAGATGCTGCATCAGGCTTAGTATTTGGCAATATTCAACGGCGAGTTCAATGTGAGTCTCAGGGCTGGTCTATGTTTGTACGCGCTAGAGTAAAGGTATCAGCCAGTATTCCTGTTGCTAACCGGGCGATGAAGCGGGGAGAGTTGGTGAGTCGGCAAGATATTGAGTGGCAATCCATCACGTTAACGTCATCAGATAGACATTTGATGACTAAAATTGATGAAATTGTCGGGCGACAGGTCATTCGCGGGCTGCGTCGTCATAAACCGATACAAGTTCAGCAGTTAAGTGCTCCTCAATGGGTCAATATTGGTGACAAGGTCATCATTGAGGCTCGCAGTAATGGGTTTTATGCCAACATGCAGGGTGAGGCACTTGAGTCAGGTGGTGAGGGGCAAGCTATTCGCGTGAAAAACCTAAGTTCTGGCAAGGTGATCACTGCTTACCCAACAGCAAAGGGACGAGTAGTAACTCAGTTTTAGTTGTTAGATTAACTCACTTATTTATGAGTCTTTCCTTTTTACTTTAGTCTTGTTCATTTTGGGTCGCTTTAAGAGAGTAACGGCAGATACTTTCGGTGAAGCAGATGGAAATCCAAAAGATAAATAGTGCGATTAGCACTGAAATAAGCACTAAGAAGGAGCAGACTCAAACGCCGATTCAAGCAGATAAAAATGAGAGAACTGAGATCCCTACACAAAAAACAGTCAGTGATGACTGGCAGCTAATGTCTCGGTCTCAGCCTGAACTTCAGCAGCTTGATGAGGTGGATCAAACAAAGATTGATGAATTACGTCAATCACTGAAAACAGGTACATTTAAGCTAGATTTGGATGCCATCTCAGAGGCAATGTTGCAGCAACACGGCTAAAGAGAGCAATATGATGACTTCTAAAAAAGAGATAGTTCAAACTTTAGTTCGCGGCATTCGTCAAGATATCGAAAGCTACAAACAGCTAAAAAGCCTGCTAAAACGCCAGCGAGAATTGATGCAGCGACGAGATAATGCTGGTTTACAATATCATAATGATCACCAGACTTGCCTGTGTGATGAGTTGATGATAAAGGCTAAAAAACGCAGTGATAGTTTACAGCAACTAGGTTTCTCTGGTGATGCAAAAGGCATGGAGAGGCTTATTTCAAAATTGCCAAAACAGAGTGGGATCCAAGTGAGCTTACTGTGGGACAACCTCCTCGCAGTGGTTAGGGAGAGCCAACAAGCCAATGAAGCCAATGGCAACCTGCTTGTTTCTCAACAGACAGTGATCAACAGTTTACTCAATAGCGGATCCGACACCGTGACTGACTATGGAGAGAAAAGAGGGATATAGACCTTATTTTCTGCCTTGGTACCGTGAAGAGAGATCGTCTAATTGTTTTTGTTCCAATCTATCTAGAGCCCTAAGTTGCTCAGATTTTCGTTGTTCATAGAGCCAGCTTAGCCCCTGTTGTCGCCCCAACTGTTTGCGCCATAACCCATCCATTCTTTGATGTTCATGTTGTAGGAGTACCTCCTGCTTCTTGAGCTTTTTTTGTAGCGGTTTTAACGTACTCAGTATGTTGGCGTTATTTTGCAGCAGCAATGGACTCGTCGTATGGCTACTGGTTTGATGGTATTCATTAAGCATCTGAGTCAGCGCTTCTTTCTGCTTTAGGTTTGCTAAGACTCGACGTTGAGCATCGGCTCGCTGTTTGCTTAACTGAGAGAGTTTTTTCTCCTCCTGCTGACAGAGAATTAATAGTTGCTTCATCGCTCTCCTTTAACGCGAAATTGAATCAATGAGCTGCTCGAGTTCATCAAGGCTTTGGTTTAGATCAGATTTTATCTTTGTATTTTGCTGAAGAAACTTGGCCATTTTGGGGTAGGTTTGAACGGCGAGATCCATTTGGGGATCGTGACCAGCCTGATATCCTCCAAGCGGTAGTAAGTCTCGGACTTCGTTGTAGCGACTGTTTAGCTGTTTAAAAAAGTGACCGCGTGCTATGACTTCTGCTGAGCTTACTTGTGTCGCTAAGCGGCTGACTGAGCAGGCGATATCAATGGCGGGAAAGTGCCCCTGCTCTGCAAGCTTACGGCTCAGTACGATATGACCATCTAAGATCGCTCGAGCGGAGTCGGCGATAGGATCTTGTTGATCATCACCTTCAGTCAACACGGTATAAAAGGCGGTTAGCGTTCCGTCTGGGTGTTTACCATTACCTGCGAGCTCAACGAGGCTAGGCAATTGAGCAAATGCCGATGGTGGATAGCCTTTGGTCGCTGGTGGCTCACCTAAACTAAGCGCTATTTCACGTTGTGCCTGGGCAAAACGTGTCAATGAGTCAACTAAAAGTAGCACCTGTTTACCCTGATCACGAAAGGCGGCGGCAATATGGTGGCTTAACCGCATAGCTCTTAATCGCATTAGTGGGGTCGTGTCGGCAGGCGCTGCAATAACAACGGCTCTACGGCGACCCTCTTCGCCTAATGACTCTTCAATAAACTCTCTGACCTCACGGCCACGCTCACCAATAAGCGCAACTACAACAACATCGGCCTCGGTAAATCGAGTCATCATGCCTAGTAGTACACTTTTACCTACGCCGGAGCCTGCAAATAAGCCTAAGCGTTGTCCGCGCCCTATGGGGAGCAGGGCATTGATGGCTCTGATACCTACATCGAGTGGTTCGCGGATGGGTTGACGCTGAAGTGGGTTGATCGTATCTGTAGAGGGGGTCACTTTCTCGGCGCTAGTCAGCTTGCCTAAGCTATCTAGCGGCTGGCCAGTCCCATCTAATACTCTGCCTAGAAGACTAGGGCCTATCGGGATCTGTGATTGTCCGGCAACCGGCATAACCCTAGAGCCAGGCATAAGACCTGAGGTGTGTTCGATAGGCATCAAGCATAGGGTTTCTTTGTTGAAACCGACAACTTCTGCCTCAACTAGGCGTCCATTGCGGCACTCTATATTACAACGATCGCCCATGCCTAACTGACAGCCTACGGCTTCGAGTAATAAACCATTGACCCGAGTTAATCGGCCATAGACTTGTGCGACTGGCACCGTTGGCCAGTCAAAGATCTCGGCACTATTTAATTGAGGATCAGGCATTACAAGGCTCAATCTCAGCTTGTGATTGCTCAACCGAGTTGCCTTTTGATGGGCTACTTGAGTAGAGTTTAGCCTCAACTTGGTCCATGCAGGCGTTAAGTCTGGTTTCAACCGATGCATCGGCATCTGAGTTATCGCTGACTATGCGACAACCGCCGGGCGAAATACTGCTATCTTCGACCAGTGTCCAATTTTGTATCTTGTCTGCGGCTAGCTCCCTTAATCGTTCGACCGCTGTCGGTTCCAGATGGATCTTAATTTCCGAGCGGGTATCAGGTAAGGATGCCACTGTTTCTTCCACTAAAGATAATATCTGTTGAGGTTGAAGAGTCAGTTCACAGCGAATAACCTGCTGCGCAACGCGGCGAACGAGATCTAAGATAAGTTGCTGTTGCTCATTGATCTGACTTAGGTGTCCATCTTCGAGCAGAGACTTTAGAGCACCAAGGGGGGCAAGTAAGTTGTTGAACTGCTCATCTATTCCCTCTTTGCCTTTTAGTTGGCCTTCGATACGCCCCTGGTTAAATCCACTGGCATGCCCACTGCGTCGTCCCTCTTCTGCGCCTGATTCAAATCCCTCTTGATGCCCTTTGACAACACCTTCATCATAGCCTTTGTCAAAAGCCTCCTGGTAGTCTTGCCAGCCAGGCTCTGCGCTATTTTCGGTTGCATTAACTGGGATGAGCGGGCTAAATCTGTGTCGTCTGGCAAGGTCGCCTTTCAAGCGCCACTTAGGGTCAAAATTGTTCTGTGTAGATTTCATTATTCGAACACCTGCTTTGCGAATCGTTGCAGTTTAATGGCACCGTTATTCATCATCGGCTTTATTAGCTCTATATATCTAATGGAATAGTCAATTAACTTCATTACTCTACGACTTGCTCTTCAAATAGTTGTAGCTCAATGTCACCGTCATCCATCATCTGTTTGGCAAGCTCCATGATCTCTTTGCGCGCAGCGATTGCTTGGCTGAGAGGCACTGCACCAATGGCATCCACTTGAGTTTCGATGGCTGAAGACATGCGTTTTGGCAGAGCGTCGAGTAGGGTGCCCTTAAGATCTTGATCTATGCCTTTGAGCGCAAGTGCCAGCATCTCTGGCGGAACGATTGCCATAATTTCTTGCAGGGTCTCGGGCTTTTGGCGACCCAAAATAATGAAGTCGAACATGTTATCGGCTACATTGCTGGCGAGTTGTCGGTCGTGGAGTTTGATCATCTCCATTAACTGCTCTCGATCGCCTTCGTATCGATTGAGAATATCCGCAACTTGACGGATACCTGCCACCTGAGTGTGACTCTTTTCCATGGCAATTAACATGCAGCGCTCGACGAGTTGCCTTAGCTCATCAACCACATCGCGATCTAACTCACCTAGCTGAGCGATGCGCACTAAGACTTCATCTTGTCCGTCTTCTGGAAGACTGTGGAGCACCTGGGCTGCGCTTTCAGGAGGAAGCAAACCTAGAAGTACGGCTTGAAGCTGGCTATGTTCGTTAGTGATCTCTCTAGCCAACAGTTGTGGCTCAACCCATTCAAGGCGCTTGACTAAGGTTTTGATCTCATCACCATAGATACTGTCGATCAGGCTTTTTGCTACCTGATCACCCAGTGCCATATCTAAGGTTTTTTGCAGATAGGAACGTGACGCTCTAGCGATGCCGGATTGCTCTTGATATCGCATAAAGAAGCGACCAAGTACCGCTTCAGCTTCTTGCTGAGTAATACTCGATAGGCGAGCCATCTTATGACTTAAGTGTTGGACATCATTTCTATCAAGGTGAGCCATCACCTGCGCAGCACCTTTTTCTCCCATGCTAAGCAGTAGCATGGCTGCCTGATCTAGGTTATCCATTTTTATTCCGAGTTCACTCATATTCACAACGTCTATCCTGTCAATTTATCTATTGGCTTAGCTTTTTCAGATTCTTGCTTAGTCATACCAATCGGTATAAGAAGATGGTTAGCTCAGTTACTTTTCATTTTCGTTATCACCAATCCAGTGAGCGATGACTTCAGCTACGCGAGCTGGTTCCTGGTTGGCTAATAAACTCAGGTGTTCCATCTTCACAGTGAGCGGTGATTCTGGTGCCGGTAAACCTTGATTACTGAGCCAATCACTGTTGGAAGTTTCATTACCTAGCCCCATTAGCTGATCGGCTAGAGCTTGTGAATTGCCTGATTGGACAGTGTTAGTTAGCTGTTCAGCCATAGGGGCGTCCAGTTCAGCAACTGGTGACTCCTCATTACTGCTGTGCTCTGTTGTTCGGGTGAGATGTGATACTAGTGGTCTTAATACAAAAAGGATTAAGCCAAACCCGAGTAACCCGCCGATAAAGTACCTAAGGTATGCTTGGTAGCCTTCGGTTTGCCACCATGGCATAGGTTCAAATACAGCGGTATGAACAGGCACAAAGTCGAAGCTGTTGATACTGAATTGATCACCACGGGCAGCGGTAAAGCCGATAGCATCTTTTACCATAATACCGAGTTGTGATACTTGAGTTTCACTCCAGCCAGTTTCACCGGCAGCTTGATTATTGAGTAGCACCGAGACAGACAGGTTTTCGAGCTGCATCTGCTGATAACGGGTATGCCTGACCGAACGGCCAATTTCAAACTGCCGACTTTCCTGCTGGTTCAGATTACGGCGAGCGTTGTCGTTATCCTCAGCATTTGCGGTAGGTGGCTGATTGCTTAGCGCACCAGGAATGCCCATTGCCATACTTGAATTGGTCTCATTAGAGCTTTGTTTCTCTTGAGACATAACAGTTTGGGGATCGAGAGACTCTCGGGTCTCTTCGACCTGATTAAAATTAACTTGAGCGGCAATTTGTACCTGAAAGTTATCCTGTCCAAGTACTGGAGATAGCATGCTGGAGGCTCTATTAATTAAGCTTTGCTCTAGCTCTTGCGTATATTTGAGTTGCCTGTCTCTGGCTTGAGTGATGTCTTGATTCATCGCAATACCAGAGCTGAGGTGGTTACCCTCCTGGTCGACAATCTGTACACGCTCAGGTGTCATACCTGTTACGCTGCTGGCAACAAGATTTGCTATAGCTTCTATCTGATTTGCTTGAATGTTACTGCCTGCATAAAGGTCCAGCATGACAGAGGCTGAAGGAAGCTCTGGTTGTTGACGAATAAATAGCGTCCGCTTAGGAATGGCAAGATGTACTCTGGCTGTTCGTACAGTATTTAGCGCCATAATGGTTCTTGATAACTCCCCCTCAAGGCTATGGCGATACTTTGCTTGTTCCATAAACTGGCTGGTGCCGATGGTTGAGTTATCGAGTGATTCCATTCCAGATGGTACGCGCGCTTTCACGCCCCGGGCTGCGAGTACCATACGTGCTTTACCTAGTTTATCCTCTTGAACTAAAACCAGTCCCGTGTTGGCCTCTAAGCGATACTTTATTCCTTCTGCTTCTAGCACTTCGATGATCTGAGAGGTTTCAACTTTTTCCTGATGACCATAGAGTGGGCGATATCCTTGGCTAGCCGTCCAGAGTAGAAGTACGATGACACAGGCTACGGCACTGGCAAGAATTGCCAAAATTAGCACTTGCTTATCGCCCTGATTAAACTGCTTCCACTTAGCCTTCAGGTCTGAAAGTATGTCATTTTTTTCGCTGACATCTGTGATAGCTGGGCTCGGTTGAGCAAGAGTTGTAGACATTATTTCATCCTTATTGAAAGCATGTCACATTATGCTTTCTCGATCTTATTAACTGGTTAGTGATTTTTGTTATGTTAATGTCTGCGATTAAACGGGCATCTTCATGACCTCATCGAAGGCTTGAACCAGTCGATTTCTTATCTGAATCATGGTGGAAAAAGAGAGGCTAGCTTTTTGTGAAGCAACCATAGCACCCACCAGATCGTCACTTTCCCCTCCATCGACGGCACGCATTAGCGCAGAGGAATGATTTTGATCTGTATTCACTGCCGCGACCTTGCTCTCCATTAGTTCTGTGAAGGAGGGAGAGTGCACACCAAGATCTCTGGGATTTTGAGGGATCTTAATGGCACCTTTGGCCATTTCAGTATGAATACTTAAGGTACTCATCATCGACTGAGGGCTAATCATGGTCGAGTTCGACATCTGGTTTTCCTATCTAAGATAAATGTTGATTGGAATATTTATGCTGCTTTGCCTAGTGCCTGCTCTATATCAATTCCCTCTTCTCTCATTTGAGCTAGCTTGTATCTCAAGGCTCTGGTTGTCATACCAAGTGCTTGGGCACTTTGACTACGATGACCATTGAACTTTCTCAGGGTATCTAAGATATATTGGAACTCTGCGTGTTTCTTTGAGGCTTTTAAGCCATGTTCACTCTGAACTCGAGTCTCATCGATAAGGCTGGGCTCTCCCTCAATACCGAGCTCACAAGCTTGAAGTGCTTGCCCTCTTCTCATGACTAATGCTCTTTGAATGGTATTTTCAAGCTCTCGAACGTTACCCGGCCAGCAGTGAGAGGTCAGTCGTAGCTTAGCTTGATCACTGAAATAGCAAGATTGCCCGGCTGCCAGATGTTGGTATCTCAGTAAGAAATGAGCAGCTAAGGGCAGAATATCTTCGCGCCGCTCTCTAAGTGGCAATATTTTCAGTGGGAGCACATCGAGTCGATAGAAAAGGTCTTCTCGGAAATTACCGGATTGAACCGCTTTCCTCAGATCTCGATTGGTTGAGGCTATAATACGAATATCCAGAGGAATAGACTTGTGACCCCCTAAACGTTCAACTTCTCTCTCCTGTAAGACCCTTAGCAGTTTCGCTTGTACCTGTACTGGCATCTCGCCAATCTCATCGAGTAGTAGTGTGCCGCCATTAGCGAGTTCAAACTTTCCAGGTTGATCGCTAGTGGCTCCGGTAAATGCGCCCTTGTTATGGCCAAATAAAATTGACTCAAGAATACTCTCAGGAATTGCCGCGCAGTTGACTGCGATAAACGGCTTGGTTGCGCGTGTAGAGTGGCGGTGAATATAGCGAGCTAAAGGCTCTTTCCCTGTGCCGCTTTCGCCAGTTAGCAATACGGTAGCTTCTGTTGATGCTGCTCTGTGGGCAAGCATCATGAGTTGGCGACTGACAGGAGAGACAACGACCAGCTCGGCATCGGGCTGCTCTAAGCGCCTAAGTCTTTGAACAAGTGAACAGATCTGTTCGTTTTCAAGAGGGAGCAGCAAATAGTCTTGTACACCTAACTGCATCGCTGTGGTTGCTAGCTCAGTCTGTTCCGGTGCTAACAAAGCAACCTGATTTTTCCCGGGAAATTGAGACAACCTAGCTGCAACCTCTGAGTTTTTACAATCAGATAGATTAATCATGGTAAGCCAGGGAGTGGTGGCACCTGAGTGCCAAGTCTCAAAACCCAGAAGTGTTAATTGAGAGAGACTGTTGTCAGGTAGGCTTGCATCGATCAGCCTGATGTCATTAGAAGTCATGCTTAACCTCTTTCTTGGACTCTGCCACTCTGTTTGGGGATGACTTGATCAGGCGTACTGTGACACGTCGATTTTTGTCTCTACCTGCTAGGGTATTATTTGACACATTTGGAGAGCGAGCACCATGGTGACGAGGCTGGACCATTTTCACTGAGAGCCCCATCTCTACAAGTCGAGAAGCAACTTCATCGGCCCTGTCCTTACTTAACACTAGGTTAGCTAACCGCTCACCTGTGTTATCGGAGTGGGCATCAACCAGTATTTGGGTAATTGATGGATCGGCATGAACGTATCTCACTATCGCATTGAGATCGGCTTCATGGTTAACCGTTACCTGGCTGGAACCCGATGGAAAATAGAGGTCAACACGACGTACATATGAAAACGGTTTAGGTAAGAGTTGGTATCTGCATTGTTTAAATTTATTAGCGACCTGTTTGGTGTTAACTGGGCTGCTATTCACTTGATAACTATGTCCGTGTTCTGTGTTGATCTCTGTTTGCCAAGCTAACCCTTGTTCAAGGGCTTCTAAAAATGGATCTATATTTAGCTGGCTGGTGGCTTTGTTCCCATGCCAGAGCAACTTAGCTTCAGCAAAAATAGTATCACCTGTGCTCTTCCACGAAGGTGATACTACGTGAAAATCTGTGGTGATCCCGTCGGCGTCTAGCCAGTCTGCGTTAAGCTCAATGCTCAGCTTTTCGCCTGGAAGCGCTTTCAATTTTATGTTCCCGAATCCATCGATATTATGTTCTATCTGACAAGAGAATAGATCCCCTTCAAAGCTCCAATGGGCTTGCTCAAATGGTGTTTGATAGCGAGTAGTATTTGCTATTGCACTATTAGAAATGACAAGGCTAATCAACAGTGAAAAGATTAATATATGAGCTGGTGATTTCAATGAATGTACTTCCCTTAATTTACATAACTTAACGTTATTAAATATTTGAGCTTTTGTTTTTGTGTATTGTTTGAGTGAGTTTTTTTTGGAGTTCGATTGCGGGCTATAATTAAACATTAATAAAAGGATATGTAAAATGTTTTTTGATATTTATTTATTTTGTGATAACTGGCTAATTGAAATAATAATGTTTTAAGTGATACGTTTTAAATATATTTTTCAATGTTTGATATATTGGCTGGATTGAGGTTATATTATCTAGCTTGATTTGAAAGCAATTGAAACATATTGATGCAATAACCATCACCTGCATAACTAGTTGAATTTAATTGTTATTTTTAGATGGTAATTGTCTTTTTGTTTTTTCTTAAATTTAAATTAAAAATTAATTAAAGAAATTTGAATTCCGGTCGCTTTATATGTTTTTTTGCTCATTAAAATTCGTCGACACACTTTAATATACAGTTGTCTTGATGGTTTTATTTCTTTATTTAAGTTAAGCGCTATTAAGCGTCATATTTATGGCGATAGTCATTTTTCTAAATTTATAATGTTAAATATATTGTATTTCACTATTTTTATATTGGTTGGTCAAAATGAAAACAACTTCGAAGGCAAGGTTACTTAAGTTTAGTCAGTGTAAAAAAGTGAGACCTGTTGCTTTAATTCAGGAGAAACTTGCGAGAAGCCGCTTATTGATACAAGTTGAATCTTGTCAGAGAACAGTTTTAGATGCGGTTAATTGTGTGCTTAACCCAATAATTCGCCAAGGTCACCATGCTTTAACCTGCATTTCACAGCAAGAAGCCAGCGTGCCCATTGAGCCTGATGGAAATCATGCTTGGTTTAGACTTAGTTACCATGGAACTATGTTGGCTTGGTGGCGAATTGACCGCTGTACATTAGATCAATTAGCGAGTGGTTACTACGGCAGTTTAGCCACCCCACTCAAGTCGCCACTGCGTTCACCTAGTCAGTCAGAGTTTAGATTAGCTAGAAAGCTGATGCTTGCAGCCCTCAAGGTGCTACCAATTACCGAATTGGATGAGGAGGCGATAGAATTAGAACTCGTTTTCAATAACACGCCCATTGATGCACCTATTAATTGGTCTCTCAGTTTTGCCAAAGGGCAGATGACTTCGCCAATTCTATTCTGCATGACTGAGTATCTGCTTGGACTCATGTCTGAGCAGCCTAGCCTCTATCTGGCTACCCCCGAACTCTCTGAACAATTGGCGCAAAGGCTAAAACAGATCCCACTGAAAATTTCACTCGAGCTTGGACGGCAAAACACGCCTGTCAACTCACTTAATGGATTGAAAGTAGGAGATGTTCTGCCAATGAATCTTCATTCTAGATGCCCGGTGACCGTTGGGAAAAGGCCACTTTTTTATGCTGCAGTGCATACCCATGAGGGGCAGATGGTGGCTAAGTTAACCCAAGATATTTTCGTGCAAGATGATGGCGGTAGCTGCTGAGAGCACGGTGAGGAGACTCCTGACGGAGCACTCTCCAGTTTAATAATAAATTGAAATTTAATGATTTTTAAGGAATGGCGACATGTCAGAACAAACACTGCTTCAAGATGAAGATTTTTTATTGGATGACAACCTGTTTGATGAGGGGTTTAAGGAAGAGGAGATTGTAAAGGCTAAGCCAATTAAAGATATCTCGTTTTTTCATCAGTTGCCTGTTCAAGTTACCTTGGAACTAGCTAGCGCTGAGATGTCATTAGGCGAGCTGTCGCGAATGGGAGAGGGAGATGTTGTTGCACTCGATCGTATGGTCGGAGAGCCTTTAGATATTCGGGTGAATGGTGCGCTGCTTGGAAGGGGGGAGGTCGTTGAAGTTAATGGCCGTTATGGTGTCCGCCTGCTAGAGGTCGAAGCGATCAGTCTTACCGGAGCGAATGACTGATATGTTCCGTGCCTTGCTGCTTATTGCATTACTTTTTGTCCCAGCGGCTTTTGCCAATGATGGGCTTACACTGTTCACCCTTAATGATGGCGATCAGAGTCAGACTGTCAATATCAAGCTAGAGATACTGGCGCTAATGACAGTGCTCAGTTTCTTACCTGCTTTACTGATGATGCTAACCAGCTTTACTCGAATTATTATCGTGTTGGGTATTTTACGTCAGGCGCTTGGTTTGCAGCAGAGCCCGCCAAATAAGGTGCTAGTGGGACTCACCTTAGTGCTCACCATTTTCATCATGAGACCGGTTGGTCAAGACATCTATGACCAGGCTTATCTTCCTTACGACCAAGGAGTGATAGAGCTCAATGAGGCAGTTGCCATTGGCGAGAAGCCACTGAGAAAGTTCATGCTGGCACAAACTCGTGAGACAGATCTTGAGCAGATGCTAAAAATAGCCGATGAGCCAGTGACCTTAACTGCCGATGAGGTGCCCTTCTTTGTACTTATGCCAGCGTTTGTTTTAAGCGAGCTTAAAACGGCATTCCAGATTGGCTTTTTACTCTTCTTACCATTCTTGGTGATCGACTTAGTGGTAGCCAGTGTGTTGATGTCTATGGGAATGATGATGTTATCGCCCTTGATTATCTCTTTGCCGTTCAAATTGATGGTATTTGTGCTTGTTGATGGCTGGTCTATGACGGTAGGCACTTTAGTGTCTAGCTTTGGTTAGCTGGCGTTCTTGCTGCCTCTTTAACGTGTTAGGTGAAATGATGGAAATATTAAGAAAGCTAGGGAATGAGTTCAGTGTGAGTGACATCATCTATTTGATCTTTTGTCTGCTGAGTTGCGTGATCGTTGCCTTCAATGGCTGGGAGTTTATCATCAGCTCAGTGACTGGGATTTTAAGGTAGAGATATGGATGTCAATGAACTGACCTCTCTGTTTGCCGATGCGATATTTTTAGTGGTCTCTATGGTGGCGGTACTTGTGGTGCCAAGCTTGTTAGTGGGTTTATTGATTGCTGTCTTTCAAGCGGCGACTCAGGTCAATGAACAGACGTTAAGTTTCTTGCCTAGATTAGTGCTTACATTATTGATGGTGCTGTTTGCAGGTCCCTGGATTTTGCAGCAGATTTCCGATCTGTTTAACCGACTGTTTATGAACATTCCCCATATTATTGGTTAGCCATGCTCTCTCTTACTTCCGTCCAGATAAGTAGTTTTATCGGTACCTTTTGGTGGCCATTCTGCCGCATTATGGGGGCATTTATTGTGATGCCTTTTTTGAGTAGCTCCTATATTCCTGCCATGGTGAGAATATTACTCGCGGTATTAATCTCTGCTCTGATCGCGCCTATGTTACCCGCGGTTCCCTCTGTGGACGCCATCTCTATTGCAGCGCTTTTCATTGCCATAGAGCAGTTACTAATTGGTTTTATGCTAGCCATGTTTCTCTACATCTTAATTCATGTGATGACCCTGTTCGGTGCCATGATGTCGATGCAGATGGGGCTAGCAATGGCGATTATGAATGATCCTGCAAATGGTAGCTCTAACCCTATTCTAAGTCAGTGGTTTCTACTTTATGGGACGCTGTTATTTTTATCTTTGGATGGTCATCTGGTTGCGCTGGGGATCATAGTAGATAGCTTCAGATTATGGCCGATAGGTACGGGGGTTTTTGATCTGCCTCTTATGGGCTTAGTGGCTCGTTATGCCTGGTTGTTTGCGTCGGCATTTATGCTAGCAATACCTGCAATTCTTGCCATGTTAATGGTCAATATTACCTTTGGTGTATTGAGCCGGGCTGCACCCTCCTTAAACGTATTTGCCTTAGGTTTTCCTATGTCTATGCTGATGGGGTTGCTGTGCGTATTCTTCTCATTTAGTGGCTTACCGACCCGCTATAGCGATCTGTGTTTGGATGCGCTTTCTGCCATGTATCAGTTTATTGGCGGGATCACATGAGTAATAAAGACTCTGGGCAGAGTAAGACCGAGAAGGCGACGCCACAAAAGTTAAAAAAAGCGAGAGATGAGGGACAGGTTCCTCGCTCAAAAGATCTGGCTTCTACTGCGCTTATTATTGGTTGTTCTCTGATGCTGTTCTTGAGTGCCGATTGGTTTGCTGCGCGAGTCGCTCAGTTGACGCGATTCAATATGTCTATTACCAAAGAGGAGTTAGATCGTCCCGGTATGATGCTAGAGCACCTTGGCACCTCGCTGGTTGAGATGCTCAATATTCTAGGCCCCTTGTTCATCATGGTTGCCATCATTGCCATGATAGCGGGTGCAATGCCGGGTGGACCGGTATTTAGTTTCAAAAATGCTCAGTTTAAATATAGCCGTATCGATCCAATTGCTGGAATAGGGCGTATGTTCTCGGTTAAGTCACTGGTTGAACTGATTAAGTCTATTCTTAAAATCACTTTACTTATCAGCATCATGTTTGTTTTTCTAGAAACTAACTTGCAGACATTACTCACCTACAACCAGCTGCCTATTGATGAGGCGGTCAGTAATGGAATTAATATGCTCGCAGAAGGTGTGCTTTACCTAGGTCTGGGTTTATTGGTGATCACATTTATCGATGTGCCATACCAATACTGGCATCACCATAAAGAGCTTAGAATGTCGCGGCAGGATGTTAAAGATGAACATAAACAACAAGATGGTAAGCCAGAGGTTAAAGCTAAAATCCGTCAGTTACAGCAACGTATGGGCCGTTCTAGAGCTGAAATTGCAGTGCCGCAGGCAGACGTTTTAATCGTTAATCCAACACATTATGCGGTAGCACTTAAATATGATGTTGAAAAGGCGGACGCTCCCTATGTGTTGACCAAGGGGGCTGATGATGTTGCCCTTTATATGCGCCAAATAGCTCAGCGAAATGACATTGAAGTCATAGAGTTGCCACCTCTTACCCGAGCTATCTACTATTCAACCAAAGTTGAACAGCAGATCCCTGCGGCGCTATTTATCGCTATCGCCCATGTATTGAGTTATGTGTTGCAGATAAAGGCTGCTAGAGAGGGTAAGAAGAAAAGACCTGATCCATTACCAAACTTTTTTATTCCGAAACATTTGAGACACGATTAAAGGTACTTCCCATGAACTGGTTATCTCGTACGTTTGCTGGAAATCGTAGCTATATAGGTATACCTATCATGCTACTGACTATTCTTGCCATGATCATACTTCCACTGCCACCTTGGCTGTTGGATATTTTATTTACTTTCAATATTGTTTTAGCTGTGATGGTTTTGCTGGTGGCGGTTTCTATCAGGCGGCCTTTAGAGTTCTCAGTGTTTCCAACTGTGCTGCTATTGGCAACGCTGATGCGGTTAACCCTAAACGTCGCCTCAACCCGAGTTGTTCTGATTGAGGGACATCAGGGAGGAGATGCTGCAGGTCGTGTGATCCAAGCGTTTGGTGAAGTGGTTATCGATGGCAATTATGTGGTCGGTGCGGTGATATTTCTCATCTTGATGATCATTAACTTTGTGGTTATCACTAAAGGGGGTGAGCGCATCTCCGAGGTATCGGCTCGCTTTACACTCGATGCTTTACCCGGTAAGCAGATGGCTATCGATGCAGATCTTAATGCTGGGGTGCTAAGCCAAGATCAGGCCAGGCTTCGCCGTCAGGAAGTGGCTAGAGAAGCTGATTTCTATGGCTCGATGGATGGCGCCTCTAAGTTTGTTCGTGGTGATGCCATTGCTGGCATATTGATCTTGGCGATCAATATTCTCGGTGGTATTGCCATTGGCGTGTTTATGCATGATTTAAGCGCAGGGGAGGCCTTTAAGACCTATGCATTGTTGACGATTGGTGATGGCTTAGTTGCCCAGATCCCCTCTTTGTTACTCGCAACTGCTGCCGCAATTATTGTCACCCGTGTCTCCGATGCGGAGGAGATGCCGGCTCAACTTAGTAAGCAGTTATTAGCAAACCCAAGAACCTTAGCCACAGCCTCTGTGATCATGATGATCCTTGGTATAGTCCCAGGGATGCCAGCCTTGGTATTTCTCTCCTTTGCTGCGGTTTTGGGCTTTTCTGCCTGGAAGTTGAGCCAACGAGTAGAGGTGCTACCGGAAGACAAGGTTGAAGATAAACTTGAAAAAAGTCTCTCCGAGACATCGGCACCCAGCTGGGAAGCGTTGCCATTTACTGACCTTATCGAAGTAAGGCTCGGCTATCGCCTCGTTCACTTAGTGGAGCGTAGCAAAGGGGCTGAGCTACAGAAGCGACTAACAGGTATTAGGCGGACCTTATCTGAACAAGCGGGTTTTCTGTTATCTGAGGTGCGAGTGCGCGACAACTTAGCCTTGGCGCCGAATGCTTATCAGATAAACTTAATGGGTAACCCAGTTGTAACGGCTGAACTTGAGCCTGAAAAGTTGATGGCGATTAAGAGTGGGCCCGTTTTTGGTGACATTGATGGCATTATCACTAAGGAACCAGCCTATCAGATGGACGCACTGTGGATTGAACCTGACTCAAAGGCTAAAGCACTAAATTTAGGTTATTCAGTTGTCGATAATGCGACTGTAATAGCAACTCATGTGAGCAAGCTTATTCGAGAGTCATTGCCGGATATGTTACAGCACGATGATGTGATGGCGCTGAGTGACCGCTTAGCGAAACAGTCGCCCAAGCTAGCTGAGTCTCTATCGACAGCCTTAACGCCAATTCAACAGCTCAAGGTCTATCGATTATTGCTGAAGGAGCAGGTGTCTCTTAAAGACATTCGTACCATAGCGACGACTTTACTTGATTGCAGTGAAAATAGTAAAGATCCAGTATTGTTAGCAGCAGATGTGCGTTGTGCGCTGCGGAGCAGTATTTTGCACACCATAGCGGGTCAGTCGCAACAGTTGAATGTATTGACCTTAGCGCCAGAGCTTGAACAGACCTTGATGACGGCGCTTAATCAGTCTCAACAACAGGGTAAGGTGTCACTGGATAGCTTTCCTGTTGAACCTCAGCTGCTTGCTCAGCTACAGCAGAAGATGCCACTGTTATTAGCTCAGGCAAAAGAGCAAGGCCATAGCCCTATGTTGTTAGTTTCGCCTCAATTAAGACCCATTCTAGCTAGATATGCCTTGGCTTTCGCAAGAGGCTTACATGTACTTTCCTATAATGAGATCCCTGAAAGTCGAGAGCTAATGGTGGCAGGACAGTTAGGCTAGTTCTTCGGTAGGCCAGAGGCTGTAAAAATAGGGAGCTAAGCTCCCTTTTTCATGCCATTAATATCAATTGTGGCTTAATCTGAATGGTATGAGGCAAGGAACTTAAGCATTGCCTTAAGTGCAAAATTACGACTCTCATCTTGCTCCATAAAGATTTCGTGGCGAGCATCAGGGATATTGAGCAGTTCGCAAAAGCCACCCACAGCGTGGTATTGGGCAAAATTGTCAACGATAGTATCTTCATCAGCTTGAAGGATTAGAATGGGTGTTTTAGTGGTTTTAGCTGCGCCAATTGTTCTTTCTCCCACATCAATAGACTCGACGAGCCAATGATTGGTAGGAGAGCCGAGCTGTAGCTCTGGACGCTGCTGGTAAAGCTGACGATAATCCTCGTAACGTGCCTGGCTTTTCGTGAGATCATTCTTAGCAAAGTCATCACCGTGGTAGTCTTTGCCACCGAGAATATAGTTGGGTTTTTTAGCATTCTTATTATCTAGCAAATTTGCCAGCCAACGAATAAAGCGCTTACTTATGGGGAGCTTGATACCGTACATAGGGGCAGAGAAAACAGCAGCCTTGAAAGTGTCAGGGTACTTGTCCATGTAAAGAGTACCGATAGCCCCGCCCATTGAATGGCCTACAAGAAACAGATCTTGATATTGCTTAGGCTTTACCGCTGCATCGATAAAACACGCGAAATCTTCGATATAGGTATCAAACTTATCTATATGCCCATTATGTGGGTTGGTTGTGGTGCGGGATGAAAGGCCTTGGCCACGATGGTCTAAGGCGTAAATACTGTAGCCTTGATGATAGAGATCGAAGATAAGTTCTTTGTATTTAAAGTAAGATTCGACTCTGCCATTGCTGATCACAATCGCTTTTTGACTGTTTGGGTGCTCGAAATAGCAATAAGCTAAGCGATAACCATCTCTCTCTATGACAGATTCAGTGATGTTTTGCCAAAAAGTATTTTGTTCATCTGTATTAAGGTTTAACTCAGATGAGAGGGGCTTTATTGGGGTGCTATCTGGAGTATCTAGCTGAGGTTCGACCGCTAATGACATAATGTCTACTGAATTTATGTATGCTGTTTGCCAGTGTAGCACAGTCTAAAACTGGGCTTATACCAGTTGGTATTAGATTAGCCTTATAGCCATAGGGAAGTAGTCGTGAGTTTCGAGAGCTTGATTACCAAGGCCAGAAACTCACGGTATAGACGTTAATTCAGTTGTTTTTGTGCACTAATAAAGTCGGCTATCTGTTGCTCGAGGATCAGCATTGGGACTGAACCATTTTCTAAAATGGCATCATGAAACGCCCTGATATCGAATTTTTCTCCTAACTCACGTTCCGCCTGAGCGCGCAGACGTTTTATGGTGAGTTCTCCGATTTTGTACGACAGAGCTTGGCCCGGCCATGAGATATAGCGGTCGATTTCTGTGGTGACGTTATGCATTGAAAGAGCGGTATTGCTAGCCATAAAATCCATGGCTTGCTGTCTACTCCAGCCCTTCGCGTGCATGCCCGTATCGACAACTAGGCGAGCCGCCCGCCACATCTCATAGGTTAATCGGCCAAAGTTACTGTATGGGTCTTGATAGAAACCAGCCTCTAAACCTAGATACTCAGAGTAAAGTCCCCATCCCTCACCAAAGGCGGAGATATAACTGTAACGGCGAAAGTTAGGTAGCTTGGTAAGCTCTTTATTGAGTGAAATCTGCAGATGATGCCCAGGTACTGCTTCATGTAGGGTCAGAGCTTCCATCTCATAGAAGGGACGCTTATCCAGTGCATAGGTATTTACCCAGTAATAGCCAGGCTCATCGTCTCGATTGGATCCTGAGTAGCGTCCAGTGGTGTACTTCGGCGCGATTTCAGCTGGTACGGGCTGAATACCGTATGGGGTTCTAGGTAGCTTGCCGAAGTATTTAGGTAACATGGCATCGGCTTTCTTAGCGATAAACGCCGCTTCTTTCAATAGTTCTTCGGCCGTCTTAGGGTAGAACTGAGGATCGGTACGCAAAAAATGCAAGAAGTCGGCGAAACTGCCTTGGAAACCGAGATCGTTAATAATGATCTGCATCTCGGCGCGGATACGCTTTACTTCTTTAAGGCCAAGCTGGTGTACTTCATCGGATGTCATATCGAGCGTGGTGTAATAACGGACTCGGTTTTCATAGAAGGCGACGCCGTTGGGGAGGCTAGCACTGGCGATCTCTACTCGAGCCCCAGGAATGTACTCCTTAGTCATAAAGTCATAGAAGGCTTGATAAAGTGGCAGAACTTTTTGTTCGACTAATGCTTTTCCCTGCGCAGTCAGTTTGTCTTGCTGCGCTTGAGTAAAATGCTTGGGGTAATGTGTGAAGGGCTTAAAGTAGCCACTATCTTCTACCGGTACCATAAAGGCGCTAATGCTGTCTTCAAAGCCCTTAAGCGTGACCTTTGGAGGGGTTATTCCTGCCGATAGTCCCTGTTTTAACCAATGGGTCTGTTGTGCGAAATAATGAGGCAGGGCATTAAGCTTAGCTATGTATTGCTGGTAATCAGCTTGGGTAGCAAATTTAGCCTTAGCAATAGATGAGATATAGGCGTGAAATCCACTCTCGGCTGTGATGGGGAGGTAGTGATCCTTGTATTGATATAAATCGACACTATTCTGTAGCTGCCCCTGGAGGATCTGCGCGTTAATCTTATCTTCTTTAGAGAGTGAGGCTATATCTAACGCCTTAAGCGTGCTGAGCAGAGCTTGCTGGCGCTTATTTAGTGCATTTAGGTTCTCGGGTGATAAGTCGGCTAGTTTACCCGCTGCGTTAGTATCACCTTCGGAAAACGCTTGTGAAGGATTGCTATCGAGTTGAATCTGCCAGTCAGCTTCTATAATGGATTTGAGCCTAAAATCACTGACTCCAATGGTGAGTGGGTCTTCTGCGGCTGGCGTTGGTTGAGTCTGTGGTGTCGATATGGGGTTTAGTTGGCAAGCGCTGAGGGATACAGCGAGTAAACCGGGTAGCAAGAGCTTATGCATTACAGAGGACCTTTTTATTAATTATTATGCCTCGATTATGCCTCAGTCTGACTAAAGATAAAAAGTGTATGCAAAAAGAATGGTGAAAAAGGGAGACAAAAAAGCCGACATAAGGTCGGCTTTGGGATTATCTATCTAGTGATAGAGTTTAGATCACACGAGAGAACTGCTGTTGACGAGCCTTCTCACGATAATAAACATCGAAACAGATACAGATATTACGGATCAATAATCGGCCTGTAGGGCTGATGGTGATCTTTCTATCTGTAATATTAACCAACTCGTCATCGATGAATGTCTGTAGAAGTTTAAGGTCTTCAACAAAGTACTCTTCGAAGTTAATACCAAGCTTCTCATCAATTTGTGCCATATCTAATTCAAAATGACAGATAAGCTGCTTGATCACTACGCGGCGGATTTCATCGTCACGATTTAGGCCACAACCTTTCCATAACGCATGACCATTAGCATCGATAGACTCGAAGTAGGGGCGGATATCTTTTTGATTCTGAGCATAGCAGTCGCCAATCTGGCTGATTGATGATACGCCTAAACCTAATAGATCACATTCTTCTTGAGTGGTGTAACCCTGGAAGTTTCTATGGAGTCTGCCTTCGTTTTGCAAAATAGACAGTTCATCATCAGGCTTTGCGAAGTGATCCATGCCGATATATTGATAACCAGCTCCCGTTAGGGTTTCGATGGTCTGATGTAACATATCCAGTTTTTGTTGAGGCGATGCTAAATCTTCATCTTTAATTTTACGCTGAGCCGCAAAACGTGAAGGCAGGTGAGCATAGTTGAATACTGATAAACGATCAGGATCTAAATCTAATACGCGCTGCATTGTCTCGGCGAAGGTTTCTGGGGTCTGGTGAGGCAGACCATAGATAAGATCTATGTTGGTTGAGACAAAGCCCAACTCTTTAGCCTTGGCCATAAGATCGAAGATGAACTGCTCATCTTGCTCACGGTTAACGGCAATCTGCACCTTCTTGTTGAAGTCCTGAACGCCGATAGAGATGCGGTTAAAGCCAGCCTCTTTTAGCGTATCGAGCATGGTGAGTTCGATTTCACGGGGATCGACTTCAATGGAGTATTCACCGACTTCGGCAACATTGAAATTAGCTCTGATCAGCTCAGATAGTTTAAGGATCTGATCTGGACGCAAGAAGGTCGGCGTTCCGCCACCCCAATGAATTTGGGTGACGAGGTAGTTCTTAAACAGAGGTGAACGTTTGATTATTTCTGCGGCTAGATACTCTAAGTACTGATCGGCTTTATGCTGATGGCGAGTGATGACCTTATTACAGCCACAGTAGTAACACAGCTTGGCGCAGTATGGTATATGGATATAGAGTGAAAGCTTATCACTCTTGCTGTTCTTAATCGAAGTCAGCAGTTGGTCTTCGGTGAATGAGTCATCGAACTCAAGCGCCGTTGGGTAAGAGGTATAACGGGGACCGCTGTAATTGTATTTTTCGATCATTGACTGATCCCAACTAATTTGGGTGGGCTGCTTCAAGGCGTGTCCTCCGAGGTATTAGATTAGCAACTTGTAAAGTATGCATGGTAATTGGTTAAATAACCTTGATCCATGTTGTAAAAATACAAGCCGAATCATTAAAGTGATAATTTTAGCTGGGCAATATCCATGAAAATTGAGTGATTGTCTGTGTCTTTATGGAGAATTTGTGCACAGACTCACGTGATATAGCAATAATCGCTAAACTAATGTTAGCTAGCGCTTATATCTTCCCGTTTAAATATCTGGCTAGTGAAGAGGGTTTGGTGCAAAGCTGGTTAGCTTCTTGGCTTCTTCAAGAATTTTTGCTTCAAGTTCTGCTTCTGAACGCATACGAGCGAAATCGAATCTCATGCGTTGCTTTTTCTCAAGACTTTTACGTTGTTCCATGATTGGGTGATCTTGGATAACGTTAAAGTGTTTGAATATAGCTGGGTATTCAGGTTCTACTTGCTCAGACATAGATAAGATACTGAATAATTTGGCTATTCTCATTACACCCTCAGAAATTTCACAACGGTCCTCCAGCATCGCAGTCGCAATATAACGTATGCTGCTTAAGTGTTCATCAAGACGGGCTTGATTAATATCTTGGAGTTCCTGCTGATGCTTTGCTTTTTGACTGGCTTGTTTACGCAGCTTGAGTAACAAAAACGTTGCATAGCTGGCTAGAAGGCTAATGATGATAAAACCAGAAAGTAGAAGCACTGTTGTCATGATCTGTCCTGTCTGAATATATGACTAGTCGATGGCACTCATTAACGTGCCATCGACTAGAGTATTAAGCATTAATCTTTATTCTGATAATCTTTTAACAGGTCAGCACCAGATTCAAATTTGTCGAACAGGTCATCATCGCTAGTTGCAGTCGTTTGTACTACATGATCTAGATCGTCTTCCTCGCTTATCCCTAAACGCTCCATCAGGGCTTCAATTTGGCTAAGCATCTTTTCGAGCCACTTTTGATCGTTTGGACCAAGTTCTTTGCCTTCTTCAAGCATATCTAGAAGTTGGTTGAGTCTTGGATCTTCCTCGAGCTTAAGTAATTTCTGCTCTTCGGTTAATTTCGGGCCCTGCTCTTTCTTAGGCGCTATAACCTTATTGGGTAGGTCGAGAGCAATGGCTTTCTTGCTGCCATGTCGTGGATCTTTTTTAGTGGCTGCAGATCCGCTTTTTCCACCAACAAGGTTGGTATTGTGACGGCTACCAGCTTTATTGCCTGTGTTTTGCTTCTTTCCTTCAAGAACACGATCACTCTTCTTTGTTCTTGGAGCTAGCTTAGGCGCATTTTCATTGCTTTTACGGGACTTCTTAGAGTGTGACATGGCTTTTCTCAATAACTGTAATACGAACAATATCTATAAAATGCGCTGACTAAACTTCAATTAGCGAACTTTGGGCGCGTTTTATACCAGATCCTGATGGTTTTTGCACCAAAATGAGATCATTAGTTGCGAATAATAGCTTAAAACCTGCCTGTTCTGCTAGAAACTCGAACGTTGCTCTCTGGTAAAAGCTCACATGGCTAAGGTTATTCTTGTGGTGCCACTTACCAAAACCATTCAGATCCGTGAGTAATTTGGTATTTATTGCCAGCCAGGCTCCAGGTTTTAGCAGCTGACACAAGAGTGACCACTCTCTCGAAGGAAAGCGAAAGTGCTCAAAGACTCGATAGCAGCTGATGAAATCATATTCTTGTTTTAGCAGGCTATGGTCAGGAGCGAAGAAAGGATCATATTGGTTCAATTTATGGCCATAGATATTAATAGCCTCTAAAGTGTCAGCATTTGCTAAGCGACCAAAATTTAGCCCCGTTAAAGGCTGCTCTTTTTGCTGGGCACATTCTTGTATCAAGCTGAGTAAGAATTGGTATAGAGGCTTTTGGTATTTATCCGGTTTTTGTCGGTATCTTTGTTTTTCTATGTGAGGTGGCAGGTGGCTGTTAGCATCAGAAAACACCAGATGACAGCGTGAACAAGTATATAAGGTGCGTTTTTTGTCTTGGTAAAATAGTGAAGTGTGTTCATCGTGACAAAGAGGGCATCTAAGCATTTTTACATCAGATCTCACAAATGAATGACAGTATATTGTGACATAAAAAAAGGCGACAGTATTACTGTCGCCTTACAAAAAGTGCCAAAGGCACCAATTCTTATTTCAAGTATCCATACTTGCTATGCGACTTTCCCGGTCAATATCCATCTTTTTTTAGTCTGCTTTCCATGCATGTTTTTTAGTTGTCGGTCTTCCAGACACTTTCTTAATATTCCTGAGTCATCCTGACCACAGCTTCCGTAGATGGTCTCCATGACACATCACTATCCTATCGTCATCTTTGACGCCTAATATAACCATCCATGTTAAGGTTTTTCATTTGTTCAGTGATTGAGTGTTCGAAAACTGATACTGAGTATCGGCGGAACAACTGTCTCTGAACTTGTAAGGGAGTGCTATTACAGCTAAATGGCCTTCCTAACCAAGTTCCTTACAAATATTGTTCTGACCTGGACTTCAATTGAAATCACGACTCTTTATTATTTTTAGAGAGTGGTCTTAATTATATTATTGTTATTGAGTCTATTTATTCTTATATCTTAAATGTAATGAATACCGAAAACTGTACGTTATTATTAAATATTTTATACGAACAGATGGGTTCATCTCGGTACGGGGCTAATTAAACCTAAAACTGTGATCACTGTCAAGTATGTTTTTGGTGTTAGTTTACGTAAAGGTAAAGCTTGGTGTGTAAAAAAAGGTGGCATTGCCACCTTTTTTTATAAGCTAAAGTATTACTTAAGGCTTGATATATATTTAGATAATGCCTCTATGTCATCACTATTAAGCTTGTTAGCAATGTCTTGCATCATACCGTTCAAGTCGTTGTTACGATTTGTATCGCTAAACTTGTTCAGTTGAATTTTGAGGTAGTTTGCATGTTGGCCAGCAATTGCTGGGAAGCCTGCAAGCTCCATCCCTTTACCTTCAGGGCCGTGACATGCGATACAGGCAGT
This sequence comes from Shewanella eurypsychrophilus, assembly GCF_007004545.3. Classification (NCBI taxonomy): domain Bacteria; kingdom Pseudomonadati; phylum Pseudomonadota; class Gammaproteobacteria; order Alteromonadales; family Shewanellaceae; genus Shewanella; species Shewanella eurypsychrophilus. Next base: position 107,242 of record NZ_CP045503.2, read on the forward strand.
GATGCCGCGAGTCATGTCTCCGCCTTTGTAGAGTTGCTCTCCTAAGGCTGGAATATCTTTTACTTCAGCTACAGTTTGAGCTTGTGAAGAGTAGTAAGCAGCAACATTTTCAATATCTTGGTCGCTAAGCATTACTGCCATACCGCCCATAATTGGATCGTTACGACCTTCTTTACCACCTGTTTTAGCCGCGCTACGAAAATCATGTAGCTGCTTGATTAGGTAAGTTGCTTGCTGACCCGCAAGCTTTGGGTACATGTCTATCATGCTGTTACCATCAACACCGTGACAGGCAGAACAAACAATTGCTTTAGTTTTTCCCGCTTCAGCATCACCTTCAGCCATTGCTGGAGAAGAGATTGAGGCTAATACTGATAGCGCAAGAGCTAACTTTTTCATGGCGTTCCAACTTATTGTTAAATTTTTTTGTCCTGAGCTTACTAGCTGAGCCCGCAAGCGTGATAAAATGTAACTTATGTGATCGGGGTAATATTTTACACGAAATTGTGAAAATGTAAGCAACTCTTCGATATTTATAGTGCAAAACCTAATATTTTTGGAGTGAGTAGTGACTGAATCTCGTATTGATTTTCGTAAAGCTAAGTTTTTAATCAGTGCCCCGGATATCGCGCATCTAGATGAATACCTACCTGGTGATGCTGGTATCGAAATCGCCTTTGCCGGTCGTTCAAATGCAGGTAAGTCGAGTGCGTTGAACGTACTTACTGATCAGAAAAGCCTAGCTAGGACAAGTAAAACCCCAGGAAGAACGCAATTAATTAACGTTTTTGAACTCGATGAGCATCGTCGCTTAGTCGATTTACCGGGTTATGGTTTTGCCCAAGTGCCGTTAGCCTTGAAGAAAAAATGGCAACAGGCAATCGGCGAGTACTTCCAGGAACGTAAGTGTTTAGGCGGTATGGTTGTTCTAATGGATATTAGACATCCACTGAAAGATCTTGATATGCAGATGATCGAATGGGCTATAGATAGTGACATTCCGGTACTAGCGTTACTCACTAAAGCTGACAAGATGAAGCAAAGTGAGCGCATGAAGATGGTCAACGAAGTCAGAAAACACCTTGGTGAGTTTGATGGTCGAGTCAAAGTCGAGCCATTTTCATCACTTAAAGGTATTGGTAAGGCAAAGGTGTTGGGTATTTTAAATGATTGGTGCCATCCGCAATGGTTAGTTGATGCGTTAGCTGAAGAAGCCGCTAGTGAGGAAGGAGATTTAAGCCAAACCTGAATAGCTTAAGCCACGCACAAAAATGACGTCTTCCATATCTAATATGTGAGGCGTTTTTTTTGAGTTATTCTCGAAGATGTATGGAATAGCTTGTTGAAATTAAGATAAAAAAATAGCCGACGGAATAACCATCGGCCCAATTAGCTCTTTTGGGGAGAAGCTAAATTCAACAAGACTCAAGTGCCATCCAGTTAGACTCGATGACTCTCAATAACGACAGCATACCGTGAATTTTAATTTAATTAAAGTAAATACTCTAAAATAAATTTTAGACGAAAAAAAGCCCCAGCAACTTACATTGCTGAGGCGCCATAATTTGGCTATTCACTTAAACAGTGAATTTAAAAAGGTTTGAAAGATAGAACATCTTAACCTCTGTACCCTACGCCGAGAATAATACGCCATTGACCGTAATTTGGGAAACTGTTTTTTATAAAAGACGGCAATATTGTGATGTAGATCTAAAGATTTAGTGTTCTAAATGTTGATTTATGATCGTAAACCAACATTTATTTGACTGTAAAAGAATCACTTAGGTGTTAAAGAGTACAAAGTCAGCATTTAGTGATCTTTTATCTACATTTAGAGTATTTACTTGAGTGAGCTGGGTGGTTTCACTGCTTTCTTAGTTGGGCTCTCATCTCATATTATTGATCTTGGAGTTTCGGTTGCCTACTTCTGTATTGAATGAGGCCGCCAAAAATAACTCTGAACTGACCATTTTCTTTTACTGATTGATATAAAAAAGCCTTCGATTATCTCGAAGGCTTTTAGTGAAATTTAATGACTGGCAAAGGTCCTAATGGGCTTGTTCCCAGTTATCTCCAATACCGCCTTCTGCAAGTAAATTGACATCTAAGCTGACGGCATCGGCCATGAGTTGGCAAACCTTCTCTTGCATCATTTCAGCCTTATCGATATCGACCTCGAATACCAGTTCATCGTGAACTTGCATGATCATGATTATTTCGCCATTTGTTTCAGCTTCAATCCAATTGGCTATGTTAATCATGGCCTTCTTGATGATGTCAGCGGCAGTGCCTTGCATTGGCGCGTTAATCGCCGCCCGTTCAGCTGCCTGACGTCTCATGGCATTCCTGTCTTTAATGGCTGGTAGATAGAGTCGGCGGCCGTAAAGGGTTGTCACATAGCCAAGATCGGCTGCTTCGGCGCGGGTCTCTTCCATGTACTTAAGCACACCGGGATAGCGCTTAAAGTAAGTGTCTATATACTTTTGAGCCTCTGCACGAGGGATATCTAACTGCTTAGCAAGCCCAAATGCCGACATGCCATAAATTAGGCCAAAGTTTACAGCCTTAGCGCGACGTCTCTGCTCTGTGGTGACTTCGCTGAAATCAACACCAAAGACTTCTGCTGCGGTCGCTTTATGAATATCCTTGCCTTGGGCAAACGCCGTCAGTAAGCCTTTATCTTGAGAAAGGTGGGCCATGATACGAAGCTCAATTTGTGAGTAATCCGCTGCTAATACCTTTTTGCCTTCTTGGGCAATAAAGGCGTGGCGAATTCTGCGACCTTCCTCTGTACGGATCGGAATATTTTGTAAGTTTGGTTCACTCGATGACAGTCTTCCGGTTGCCGTATTCGCCTGATGATAGCTAGTATGAACTCGACCACTCTGGGCATTGACCATTAACGGAAGCTTATCGGTATAGGTACTCTTTAGCTTAGCTAAGCTTCTGTGCTGGAGTATAATCTTAGGCAGTGGGTAGTCTAACGCTAATTCAACTAATACTTCTTCTGCAGTTGAAGGTGCACCTTTAGGCGTCTTCTTGATGATAGGGTAGCCTAACTTTTCAAAAAACAGTGCCTGCAGCTGTTTAGGTGAGCTTAAGTTAAATTTTTCACCTGCTATTTCGTAAGCTTTTTGCTCTAACTCATCTATGGTTCGGGCGAGTTCTTCACTCTGCTGCCCTAGCATCATGCTATCGATCAATACACCTTGTCGTTCAATATCAGACAGTACTTGAATGAGTGGCAGCTCAATTTCGGTAAACACAGAGGCTAGCTCTGGTTCCTTTTCGAGTCTTGCCCATAAGTGTTGATGTAATCTTAGTGTTATATCGGCATCTTCTGCGGCGTAGGGAGCCGCTGTTTCCAGATCAATTTGATTGAAAGTGAGCTGTTTGACACCTTTCCCGGCAATTTCTTCGAAGCTAATATTCTTATGGCCGAGATACTTAAGAGCTAAGTCATCCATATTGTGCTTAGTGGCCACAGAGTTGAATACATAGGACTCGAGCATAGTATCGAACGCAATACCTTGGAGCTTTATGCCGACATTGGCAAAGATACTGATATCGTACTTTAGATTCTGGCCGACCTTTTTAAGTTCTGCATCTTCCAGTAAGGGTTTGAGTTTCGCTAAGGCTTCAGCCTGATCAAGCTGCTCTGGCGCATCTAGATAGTCGTGTCCTAATGGAAGGTAGGCAGCTTTTCCTGCTTCTACTGCGAAGGAGATACCAACCAACTTTGCATCCATGTAATTGAGGCTCGTTGTCTCGGTATCTATGGCTATAAGCTCGGCACTTTTAAGTATATCTATCCAGGCATCTAACTCTTCATGAGTTAATATCGTGGCGTATTCAGTTTGAATATCTTGCTTGATGACTTCTTCGTCAGTGTCAGCGTTCTTGCTTGAGCCTGTTTTGTTGTCGAGGATTTCGGCTAACCAACGTTTAAACTCCATTTCACCGAAGCATTTAATTAATTCATCTTTATCTGCAGGAGTAATATTGAGGTCTTGCCAGTTTTGTTCTAGCTCAACGTCCAATTTAATGGTTGCTAACTCATACGAAAGTTTGAGTAATTCACCATGTTCGGCAAGCTTAGCCGGCATGGTTTTAGAGCCTCTAAAGCCGAGTTCGGGCATTTTTTCAGGATTAGCCAGAATCTTCTCTACGCTACCGGCCCCCGTCAGCATTGCTACTGCAGTTTTTTCTCCGACCCCAGGAAGGCCTGGAATATTATCGGATTTATCTCCCTGCAATGCTAAGAAATCAATGATAAGTTCAGGGCCAACACCAAACTTCACTTTGACCTCTTCAGGCCCCATTATGGTATTGGTCATTGTGTTGATAAGGGTGACATTTTCATCGACTAGCTGTGCCATATCTTTATCGCCAGTGCTGATAAGAACGGCTCTGCCTTCTTTGCTCGCTTGGGTTGATATGGTGCCGATGACATCATCGGCTTCAACACCAGGGATACAAACTAGTGGTAACCCCATAGCCCGGATAATCTGATGCAGTGGCGCTATCTGAGTGCGAAGGTCATCAGGCATTGGCGGTCGATTAGCCTTATAATCTTCGTACATGTCGTTACGGAAGGTTTTGCCTTTTGCATCGAAAACAACCGCCATTTGGCTAGGCTCATATTGGTTAAGCAAGCTACGTAGCATATTAATGACGCCATAGACTGCACCCGTGGCTTCGCCTTTAGAGTTAGTGAGATGAGGAGGAGAATAATAGGCACGATAAAGGTATGAGGAACCATCTACTAGAACTAAAGGGTTTTCGGCAATTTTTGGCATAATATTAGTATTCGATGTCGGTTTAGAGGGTGATTTTGAGTGTGTTTTCGAGCTTGATGCTAGGATGCCACATAAGCAAGATTTCAGCCACGCATAATAACTCTCAGCCTGTGGATAAGTCTGTGAGTTAAAAGATTACTTCTAAGGGGGTAATAGCAATGCGTTTAGAACTCCATGTCCATAACGTACTGATTTAAAGCTGAAATATAAAAAAGTGTGAACTAGATATAAGTTTCTTGAAATTCATTCAAAATTGTGGACTTAATTATTTTCTTATTGTTACCGACTTAGCTCTTGGCTAAATAATAAGCGCCTGATAAAGTCGATGCACTAACTTAGCACGAAAAATAATCGAATCAAGCTGTTTGTTGGTATCTTGTTAAAACAAAATAATATATGGAGACCGTTTTTAATGAAAAAAATTGCAGTTTTGCTGAGCGGATCGGGTGTATTTGACGGTAGTGAGATCCACGAGTCGGTTTTAACACTACTGGCGCTTTCAAAATTGGAAGTGGAATATCAGTGTTTCGCGCCCAATATTGAGCAGATGCATGTGGTTAATCACTTAACTGGTGAGGTTGAGTCGGGTGAGAGTAGGAATGTTTTAGTGGAGTCTGCTCGTATTGCCCGTGGGGAAATTTTACCAACTGACGCCTTATTGATAGAGGAGTTTGATGCCTTAATCATTCCTGGTGGTTTTGGTGCAGCCAAGAATTTATGCAATTTTGCTACTAATGGTAGCGATTGCGAGATCTCACCATTGGTTTCTGAATTTGTGGCAGAGTTTGCAACAACGAATAAGCCTGTAGGTTTCATCTGTATCGCACCGATAATGATCCCACGTCTGTATGGTGAGGGAGTTATAGCGACGATAGGTAATGATAGTGAAACTGCCCAAGCATTTAATCTAATGGGTGGCTGTCATCAAGATGCCATAGTGGAGGACATTGTGGTGGATGAAAAAAATAAGATTGTGAGCACACCTGCGTACATGCTGGCCGGGAATATTGCCGAAGCGAGTATTGGGATAGAGAAGTTGGTGAAGAAAGTGGTGGAGATGGTATAAGGCTCTAGATCCTAGGAACTAGAACCTAGGATCTGCTAACGGTTTATTCTTTTACTGTCAATCATGCCTTGTGCCAGCCCAACGAGTAAGCCACCGACATGAGCACCATTGGCTATCGATAGCCCAAACATATCGGTAAAACCAAATACTAGCCAAAGTAACATGAAGCCCATATAAGCAGGCGGTAAACCTATTCCGAGCTCGGGGCGCTTAGTGCCTATGATCCAAGTGTAACCAACAACAGCATAGACGACACCGGATAAGCCGCCGAACTGAGGGCCGGCGACAAAGTACTGTAAGATATTAGGTAAGGTTCCTGCTACTAGTAATAGAGTCAGTAAGGGGGTTAAACCTATTTTATTTTCAATTTTTCCGCCCAGATACCACCACCATAACAAGTTAAAAATAATATGCATTGCGGAAAAATGAAGTAGGCTGGGGGTGAAAAGACGCCAAAAATCGCTGAGTCCTGAGCCTGGAACTGCATTGAAAAACGATAGGTATTGGTAAATAGGATCGGCAAAGCCTAAGTTAAAGCCAGCAAAAATAGCGATACATAGAGCCATAATGCCTAAGGTTAAAGGGCCAGCACCTGTGATAAATTGACTAAAGAGTTGCAGTACTGGTGCGCCGTAGTCGAGCTTTAGATTACTATCACCATTATCCCATGAGGCTTGTAGGTATTTAGGATCATGAGGGTTTTGAATAAAGTGCTCAAACTCTTGGCTGGCCTTTAGACTATTATAATCATGCATTACAACAATACTGACACCTTGTTCTGCAGGCATGATCTTACAATCTATGTTCTGACCTTTTAGATAATCGATCAATGCCTGAGCGGCACGGTTATTGGGTAATTTACCTATTTCAATCATCGAGCATCCTCAATAACTTATCTAATTTTTATAGAGGCTCAGGCGTGGGCTTCACGCCAAGCTTGATAGCCGCCATCTAGGCTATACACATCATCGAAACCTTGTTCGACTAAATACTGTGCAGCGCCTTGGCTGCTTATGCCGTGATAGCAAACAACAATAAGTGGTTTATCCATATCAGCATCAGCAATGAAATCAGCGAGATTTTCATTGTTAATATTGATTGAAGCTTTGATATGACCCGCTTGGAAGCTGGCAGCATCGCGTATATCTGCGATCTGAATATCAGGATCACTTTCTACTAATTGGATGAGTTGATTAACACTAAAGTGTTGGAAGTTAGACATAGAAGCTTACTGCTAAAAATTGGGTACTCAATAGATTGTGCGATAAGGGGCTACAATAGTACAGCCCCTTAGAACACAATCATCACGCAGAGGGTAAATTAATCCCAGTTTAAGATCACTTTACCTGACTGACCTGAGCGCATGGCATCGAAGCCTTGCTGGAAGTCATCGATCTTATAATGGTGAGTGATGATAGGGGAAATATCTAATCCTGATTGAATCAAGCTTGCCATCTTGTACCAGGTCTCGAACATCTCACGACCATAGATACCTTTAATGATCAGCCCTTTAAAGATTATTTTGCTCCAGTCGATGGCCATATTGTCACCAGGAATACCTAGCATGGCAATTTTTCCACCATGATTCATGGTATCTAGCATAGAGTGGAAGGCGCTAGGAACGCCTGACATCTCAAGACCTACATCAAACCCTTCGGTCATGCCGAGTTCATTCATGACATCTTCAAGGCTTTCTTTTGCGACATTGACTGCGCGTGTAGCCCCCATCTTCTCAGCAAGTTCGAGTCTATATTCGTTGACGTCGGTGATCACTACATGGCGAGCACCCACATGACGACATACAGCAGCAGCCATAATTCCAATTGGACCCGCACCTGTGATTAGTACATCTTCACCGACTAGGTCAAAAGAAAGTGCAGTGTGCACTGCATTGCCGAACGGGTCGAAGATAGAAGCTAGATCATCAGAAATATCATCAGGGATCTTAAAAGCATTAAATGCCGGGATGACAAGATACTCTGCAAATGCACCATCTCGGTTAACGCCCACACCTGAAGTATTACGACAAAGATGCGTGCGACCACCACGACAGTTACGACAGTGACCACAGGTAATATGGCCTTCACCAGATACACGGTCGCCTATAGTAAAGCCACGGACTTCCTGACCCATATCGACGACTTCACCGACATATTCATGCCCTACAACCATAGGAACTGGAATGGTATTTTGCGACCAGGTATCCCAGTTATAAATATGGACATCGGTGCCACAAATTGCCGTCTTGCGGATCTTGATTAGCAGGTCGTTATGGCCAACTTCTGGTTTAGGTGCATCCACCATCCAGATACCTTCTTCAGGCTTCAACTTACTTAACGCTTTCATTTGGTAACCTTAATTTCTCTGGTATGAAACTAAGTAATCCAATTAGTTCAAAACTAGGCTTTGGATTACTTATCGCTTCAGGCTATAACTGGTCGTTAAATGATACCCATCTCTTTTGCGATACGGGTGAATGACTCGATAGCTATATCTAATTGTTTTTTGGTGTGAGCGGCCGACATCTGAGTACGGATACGCGCCTGACCTTTTGGCACTACAGGGAAGGAGAAACCAACCACATAGATGTTTTCTTCTAGTAGACGGTTAGCAAAGTCGCCAGCTATCTTAGCGTCGCCTATCATCACAGGTATGATGGCGTGATCGGCACCGCCTAATGTAAAGCCAGCTTGAGTCATTTGCTCGCGGAAGTAACGGCTATTTTCCCAAACCGCTTCACGTAGTGCTTGACCCGATTTCAGCATCTCAAGTACATGAATTGAAGCCGTGACAATTGAAGGCGCCAATGAGTTAGAGAACAAGTATGGGCGTGAGCGTTGGCGTAACCAGTCGACAACTTCTTTCTTTGCTGATGTGAAACCGCCAGATGCCCCGCCGAGTGCCTTGCCTAAAGTGCCTGTGATTATGTCTACACGATCCATCACTTCACAGTATTCATGGGTTCCACGGCCATTTTGACCGATGAAGCCTACTGCGTGAGAGTCGTCGACCATGACGAGTGCGCCGTATTGGTCGGCAAGATCACACACACCTTTGAGGTTGGCGATAACACCGTCCATAGAGAACACACCATCGGTAGCGATCATGATGTTGCGTGCACCCGCTTCTTTAGCTGCTTTAAGCTGCTCTTCGAGAGCAGTCATATCATTGTTGGCATAACGGAAGCGCATCGCTTTACATAAACGTACACCATCGATGATGGATGCATGGTTTAACGCGTCAGAGATGATAGCGTCTTCTTTGCTAAGTAAGGTTTCGAACAGACCCGCATTGGCATCGAAACATGAAGAGTAAAGTATGGTGTCTTCCATACCTAAAAACTCGCTAAGACTAGATTCAAGTTGCTTGTGAATATCTTGGGTACCGCAGATAAATCTAACTGACGCCATACCGAAGCCATGATCGTTTAAACCGCCTTGAGCTGCCTTGATAAGCTCAGGATTATTAGCTAGGCCCAGGTAGTTGTTGGCACAAAAGTTCATCACTTCTTTACCGTTGACTTGAATTTCAGTTTGCTGAGGCGAGACGATGATGCGCTCACTCTTATATAAGCCTTCGGCTTTAACTTCAGCAATTTGTTGATTGATCTGGTCGTAGAATGAGGTCGTTGCCACCTGAATTCTCCTTAATTAGCATTATTTTGAGTATTGGAGTGGCGGCATTTTAACCTTAAACTTCTCCGCCCTACAGCCTTTTTTTTATCAGTAATAGCTATATGAATTAGTTTAGGGCTAGAGTGGTTTTCACATAAATAAAACTAATCAATAACAAGCAGGGTGGTTTGTTGTTGATTAACTTCTATAGAGCTTGATTGTAGAAGGTATTTACGTTTGCTGGAGGTGAGAATATTTAACACTTTAAAGCAAACTATCGCCTTTTAGGATACCGGCGATAGTAGCTGTCGCATGTAATTTAAGCGGTTAGTTCGTTCGGCGATGTGGCTAATTCTTTATAGTGCAGCTCTAAACGTTCAAATGTTGCTCTAGAAGTTGCTGTCGAATAAGCTTTAGAAAGCATTAAGATACGTAGAAGGCCTTCATAGAGCGAGCATTTGGTTATCTTGATATCAGGTGAGTGGGTCTGTTTATAGCTTATCCAGAAACAAACAATCATCCTGATTGTTTCGGCAAGAGGGGGGATTTCGTCTTGTTCTATCTCTATCACACCGTCTTGGTTGAGTTTCATTAATATCTGATTACAGCGATTGAGAACTTGCTGCTGGGTATTGAGATAATGGGCTTTCAGCTCTTCATCACGAGTGAGTATGTCCGTGAGATTAGCGTACATAAACCTAAATTCCCACATGGCATAAAATATGGCATCAAAATAACCGATTAATAGATCGATATTGACGGGTTCGCCTTCATAAGGATGGAAACTGGCTTCTAAGTGGCTCTCATAAAGAGAGAAGATAGATCGTATGATGTCTTCTTTATTACGGAAATGGTAATAAAGATTACCCGGACTTATCCCCAGATGTGCTGCGATATGATTAGTAGTGATAGTCCTTTCACCATGCTGGTTAAACAGCTCCAAGCTGGCATGAATAATTTTATCGCGGGTTTTCATCTTCATCCTAATGGCATTTAGCCTGGTAATTTGGGCTTATTTCCCTAAATAGGTATAGGTACATGGCCTTTACTGAGAAACATACTAGCACTGACATAATTCAACAGGCAAAATTGATTTGAACTTGAGAGAGAGTTTATCGTTATACCTGTTTTTGATATTCAAGATACTAGATGAAAACAGCAGAAATGCAGAACTGACCAGTCATTTTTCCTATTCATTTCTGAAGCTAAGTTGATAATAATGACGGATGGCAATTGTCATAGGAGGTTATCGCTATTTTAGGTGCTGTGGTAGCATGGCACATTCAGCTGTTCAGTATATTTAAGTGTATGATCTTATGACCCGTTTTGTTTATTCAGCTTTACTTTACCTGCTACTGCCACTTTTGGTTTTGTATCTAAGCTTCCGTGGGATTAAAAGCCCTGATTATCGAAGAAGATGGAGTGAGAGGTTTGGTTTAGCGTCACTGAGCAAGAGTGATCTGTTGATCCACAGTGTCTCCATGGGAGAAACAATAGCTGCAATTCCGCTAATTAAAACGATTCAGCATGCATTTCCTCAGTTAACAATAACGGTAACAACCACTAGCCCCACAGGGTCTGCTGAAGTCGTAAAGGCTTTTGGTGATAGCGTACAGCATTGTTATCTTCCCTTCGATATTGCTGTTTGTGTGCAGCGTTTCTTGAAGCAGGTATCACCTAAAAGCATCATCATCATGGAAACTGAACTTTGGCCTAACCTTATTCATTATGCATCGACTTCAGGCGCTAAGCTGATGTTGGCCAATGCGCGTTTATCTGAGAAGTCAGCTGAAAAATATCGAAATAAAGCAAAACTGACCCAGCCCATGTTACAAAGCCTCAATTTGATAGCGGCTCAATCGCAGCAGACAGCAGAGCGATTTATTGAGCTAGGTGTCGACCCTGCGAAAGTCATAGTGACCGGCAGTTTAAAATTCGATCTGACGATATCGAAAGATAAAATAAAACAAGCAAAGACATTACGCGCACAATGGCAAAGAGTGGACAGCCCTGTGTGGGTAGCGGGTAGTGTGCATCCTGGTGAGTTTGAAGCTATGTTGCAAGCTCATCGAAAGCTCTTATTGGTGAGACCAGACGCCTTGCTCATTGTGGTACCTAGACACCCTGAGCAGTTTAATGCGGCTGCGAGTAAGGTAGCCGAGAGTGGATTCATCTTGTCTCGTCGTAGCTTAAATGAAGCCATTCAACCAGATACTCAAGTGCTACTCGGTGACACCATGGGCGAGCTACTGATCTTCTATGGCGCTGCAGATCAAGCCTTTGTCGGTGGTACTTTAATTGATAACGGTGGTCACAATCCGCTAGAACCCGCAGCCTTAGGCTTACCTGTATTTGTTGGCCCTCATCATTGGGATTTTTTGGAAATTACAGGTTTACTCAAAGATGCTGGTGCACTACAAGTGATAGATTCTGCTGATGAATTGGCCGAAGCGTTAATCGTTAAGTTTAACAATGAAGATGCATATAAAGCTGCTAGTGCAGCAGGACTAGAAGTCGTTTCCACCAATAGAGGCGCGCTGCAACATCAATTTGAGCTAGCGAAGCGTTTGATAGAAGGCTAATGACATTTATCTTTTGGCTCATTGGGTATCAAATTTGGCCTAACGGCGGGAGCCTCTAATCAAGCTCCGCTTGATAAACGTCGCGGGTCTCCAACCCGCACCCGGGCAAGGAGGACTGCTCGTCCTTATCCTCCTTGCATCCTCCATGACGCCCCGGCGAAGTTATGCTCCTCAGGACTTATGGATAAATCGATAACACTTCCGATGGGGCATCCTGCCCCCCGAAAGCTAGTCCGACATCCATGTCGCTCTCACCCGATTTATTCCAACGCTCTTCGGTAACTTCCAACGGGGATTATTATCGCAACAAGTTATTCAAGTAATCGAAGCCTTTATGAATGCGTCGGCGGGAGTAGTAAAAGAGAGGGTACCTGTTGGGCTCGTGTCAAAATGAAGTCGGAGCTGAATGTGTTCGATGGAAACATTTGCTTGTAAAAAATTATATCGATTTGTAATTCAGTGGCTAGAGTAAGGTAGTGCGAGGTGGCTCCCTTACACTACTGTTTTTGCTTTAACACCTTGATAAGTGCATGCATGCATTTATTATTTCTCTGAGCTTCTAGCAAACAACTTCTCCTTCTTGCTGTTCCTGAACTTTCTTTAAAATTGGAATTGGCGCTTCAACTTTACTGATGTAGTCGCCTATTAAGGCTATAATCCAAGTGTAGGTACGGCTGTGAGCTTCGGTTTCAGGGATGAAACCGCAGAGCGCCCAGGGAAGGGTTTACAGCGTCTCACAGAAGCACCTGCACATAAGCCTGCAGCAAGCAATAAACACCAATATAGCTATGGTTTATCAAAAACAATCAAATACCAAACCTGTCAGGTGAGCCCAACTCAGAAAGATACTTCAAACTTGTTATCAGACAAGTTCTAAGGTTTCGAGTAACCTTTCATCAAGCTTTGCCAGTTAGACTCACTGAATGCCAAGGAAGGAAGCTTTGCCTTCTCTTTATTGAATGAGCGTAGCAAGCGCTCTAAATTAGCACCCTGCCATTTCGCATTCGGTTGACGAAACTCACCTCTGTCGAAATCAATTAGATGGAATTTATCCTCTGTGATGAGGATATTTTTAGCATTAAGATCTGCGTGGTAAACCCCGCGCTGGTGGAATGCTGCAATGCAATGACCCAGTTGTTGCCATTGGACTGTCGACATAGGCTCTTTGCTTAGTTTAGCGACGAGATCTTGCGCGCCTTCAACCCGCTCGATGATGATGTCTGCACGATATTGCAGTCCACGGCGTTCAACATTGGCTGCGATTGGTTTAGGAACGGCGAAGCCTTCATTATAAAGCTGTGTCAGTAGCGCTAACTCAGCCACTGCGCGTGTGTTATGAAGACCAGTGTATAGGTATTTGTCTTTGCTGATCTTTTCTACTAGGCCGCCGCGATAGTAATGACGTAGCACCCACTCACTCTCTTTATTGGTTTGAGCTTCATTCTGCGATGAATCGAGGCAAGGTTTAACAAACCAGGTGGTATAGCGGCCCTCAGAAGAGCCCGTTACTGCCGATAGCTTGTTCCAATGTTCGACATCAAACCACTCTGGAGTGATATCTGCAGCTGAGGCTAGGCAGTATGCGATAGCACCTTGGCTGGTCTGTTTTATCTGCATGGTCATCATGGGTTGATCTGAATGAGCGTTAGCTGGCATAAAGTCTGACTTAAGTTATGAAAAGTGGGGCCAAGAAAAGATTTCTGGCTGTGTATATTCTACATCAAGTTTGAAGATTCGAAAAAACTAAAGCGTTTTTATGAGGCTACGAAGATTTTGTTGCCAAGGTCTAGGCGTCATAATTTGTGCAGAAACACTAATATCGAGTAAGCTGAATTTAGGTCGTTTCGCTGGAGTTGGGAACTGTTCTGAACTCACCGGAGCGATAGGAATACGCCGGGTTAGTTTGCCTAAATCAATCGCCAGGTTTTGTATCTCCAAAGCAAACTGATACCAAGTTGCTCGACCCGTATCGCTCCAATGATAGACCTGTTGCCATTTTTTTTGTTGGCTCAACAGCCAAATAAACTGTCCCAGTGCAATTGCCGATGTCGGGCAAGCGGTTTGATCATTGATTACGCTAAGTGTATCTCTACTCTGCATCAATTTGAGCATGGTTTTGACGAAGTTATTGCCGAAGCGAGAGTAAAGCCATGAAGTTCGAACTATGCAGCAATCTGGGTTAGCAGCTAGCACAGCTTGCTCACCCGCTAGCTTAGATTTGCCATAAATATTTACCGCACCAGCAGCATCGGTCACTAAGTAGGGGCTATGCTTTTCACCGCTAAAAATATAGTCAGTTGAAAGATGAATAAACCGTGTGTGAGTGATTTTGCTTGCTGCTGCAATATTGGCAGCAGCTTGTTCATTTAAAAAAAATGCTTCCTCGGGATGTGATTCAGCATTATCGACATGGGTATAAGCGGCGGTATTAATCACTATATCGGCACTATGTTTTTTAACAGCTTCGATAATAGAGTCAATGTTATGGATATCGATCTCTTGGCGTCCAACTGCCTTAACCTGTATATGTTCAGGCTTAGTTGCCAGTAGAGCTTGAGCGACTTGCCCATGCTTACCTATTACGAGCGCATTTAAGCCTGCGCCACCAGTGACTAGAATTTTTTTATTCATAATATCTTCCGGCTACGCCGGTTTGAAACTTGGATGCAGCTAGATCTTTAGGTGATAACTTAGGTGGCATATTGGCTATTAATGGCCAGTCGATATTGAGAGTATGGTCATTCCAAACTAATGAATTCTCGAATTCAGGCGCATAGTAGTCGGTGCATTTATAGTGACAATCAGCACTTTTTGAAATGACATAAAACCCATGAGCAAATCCCTCTGGAACCCATAACTGGCGGTGATTAAATTCAGAAAGATAAGTACCAACCCATTGACCAAAAGTGGGACTGGAATGACGCAGGTCGACGACAACATCATATATTTCACCAGAAGTTACACGGATCAGCTTCCCCTGAGGTTGAGCACTCTGATAGTGCAATCCTCTAAGCGTTCCTTGAACAGAGTGGCTATGATTTTCCTGTAAAAAACTTATTTTAGCGATATGTTGCTTAAACCAGTCATCGCGGAATGTTTCTAAGAAGTAACCTCTATCATCTTTGTAAACTTGAGGTTCGAGAAGTTTTACATCCGTGATCTGAGTATTGATGATCTTCATAAGAGGTTATTGATTAGTTGAAAGCAGACAAATGCTGCAGTATTTATTGGTATAAGAATGGAACCTAAGATCATTCTACATTAAAATCGGCTTGGTTCCCCAATAAGATCCGGACTGTATGAGCTTAAACCTAACTAATATTCACTCTCTATGTTTACTTCGACTCTCTGCAATTGGAGATGTATGTCATGCGGTCGCTATGGTGCAGGCGATTCAACGCCAGTATCCAAAGCTTAAGATCACTTGGGTGATTGGCAAGGTAGAGTATCAACTGCTTAAGCATCTGGATGGTATTGAGTTTGTTATCTTTGATAAGTCTCAAGGTTGGAAAAGCTATTTTCAACTGCGCTCCGACTTGGCAGGCCAAAAATTTGATGTGTTATTGCATATGCAGCTAGCGCTCAGAGCAACAATAGCGTCATTAGCTATCTCAGCCAAGGCGCGTATTGGCTTCGACCGAGCACGCGCGAAAGAGGGGCAGTGGTTAGTGACTAATCATAGCGTTGAGCCATTAGCGACACCTCATGTACTCGAAGGATTTATGGGTTTTGCCAAGGCTATTGGAGTGACAGATTTATCACTAAAGTGGAATATTCCAGTACCTTCTACCGATACCGAATTTGCTCAGCAGCTTATACCGGATGATGACACCACATTGGTTATCTGCGCCGCAGCGAGTAAGGCAGAGCGAAATTGGCTACCAGAACGCTATGCCGCAGTGGCTGAGCATGCGATAGCAAAAGGTTTTAGAGTCCTCCTTTGTGGTGGGCCCGCGCCCCTAGAAGTGGCGCTAGCTGACGCTATTGAACAAGCTTGTTCACAGCCGCTTGAAAACCAAGTCGGCAAGACCTCACTGACTCAGCTATTAGCTGTGTTAAAGCAGGCATCTATTGTGCTTGCTCCCGATACTGGTCCAGCGCATATGGCTGTGACTCAAGGGACACCTGTTATTGGGCTTTATGCTCATTCTAATCCAGGGCGAACCGGCCCTTATACTTGCTTAGATTCGGTCGTGAGTGTTTATGATGAGATCATTCAATCTCAGCATGCAGGGGATATTCCCTGGGGTAAGCGAGCTAAGGGTGCAGACCTAATGGCGTTGATACCAGTTAATGCGGTTGTTTCGGTGTTTGACTCCATCTCGCAACGGCAGTAGATCTGATGGTACAATGTCTGGTTAGTTTTATTACTCGTATGAAGTTAGCAGTCTTCTTAATCGTCTTCAGGGATAGTGAGACGTTAGGTGTATTTAATTGTAGGGATAGTCATTGATGTTATCAGCGCCCAAATTTTTGTTTATTCCAGTCTCTACTCCTCAGGGGATTGGCGAGTATATGCGCTCTAAAATCATTGCCGATGAGGTGGTGAGTCGTTGGCCGAATGCCCAAATTGATTTTGTACTTAATAGACATGTTTCATATATTGATGACTGCCCTTATTCAACTCATCTTGTCGACGATACACCGACCAAAAAGATCCGTGAAGTTAACCAGCTAATTACAGATCTTAAGCCTGATGTGGTGATTTTTGATGCTGCTGGTCGAAAAGCTCAGCTTAAGCATGCTCATCGCATGGGGGCCAAGGTTATCTTTATAAGCCAACATAGAAGAAAGCGCTCTCGGGGCATGAAAATTGAGCGAGCATTAGTGACTGACAGCCATTGGGTCGTGCAACCCGAATTTGTGATTGGTGACATTACTCGTCTCGATAAGTTTAAGCTCAATTTGATTAAACGTCCTCCCCCTATATTTACTGGCAGCATCTTTACTTCCCCAACGCCTGATAGAAAACAATCACTTTTTGATAAGTATGATATAAGCCAAGGGGAATACCTGCTGTATAGCGCGGGTTCAGGCGGCCATTACTTGAATCAAGAGTTGGCTGCAGATCGGTTTGCTCAAGTTGCTAAAAAAATCTTCCTGGAGACAGGGATCCCTAGCTTAATGGTTTTTGGTCCTAACTATCCTACGCGTTTACCTGATATGGAAGGTGTACAAGCCATTGCTCATTTGGATAGCAGTGAGTTTATCAATCTGCTTGACGGTGCTAAGGCGGCTATTTTGAGTGGCGGAGATACCCTGTTGCAGGCTATTGCATTGAAGACTCCTACACTTGCGGTTGCGATATCTAAAGACCAACCTAGCCGTATTAATCGCTGTGCAACTGCAAATTTGATTTTGTCATGTGGCAGCAACAAGCAAGAGATGCTGACAAAAGTGCGCGAACTGGTTGAAATCGATGCTGCTGAAAGTTTACATAAAACCATGGCGGCGTTAAACGAGGTTCATGGTTTAGAGATTGGCATGGCGGAAATTGAGCGTTTGATAGGTAAGAATTAAACACCCAAACACCGGATATGTTTAAATAGCCGGTATTTGGGAGAGGCAATGTTAGTGCTTATGAGAAGGGTGGAGCAAGCCAAAGACAAAGCTTAAAAAGCTAATCGGTAGTTTAGTTTTACGGTATTGTTTTAGCATATACCAATGCCAAGATTGCTGCTTATATTCTAGTATCTCGGATTCCGACAGTGAGCCTGCAAACAATTCACAATAATCAATAATATACTTCAGTTCACGCATTGGTACTTTTTGGCGATAGCCTCGACCAGAGTAATGGATGAAGTCGGCGTCTTGATAATTATCGTGACCAAGCAGCTGCATACGATTAAAGTTAGACTCTACAGCAACACTCTTAATACCGTCTCTTCTGATTAGGTAATTGATGTAAGTTTGATCATAAAACTTAACTTCATTACAGATGGCTTGCATCTCTTCGATGTTGGCATTATCAAACAGACCCGTTTCTTTAGACAGCAGAAACATGCCCGAGTTGTAGTAGACGACTTGGTCATTCTCTTTGGGCCAGTCTACTGCGCCAAGTACAGTGTTTATCTGTTCAGCTTGTTGGCTTCGATCTCTATGCAAGCCTTCATTAAACATGTATACCGTATCAAGCTCTGGATACAGCTCGAAAACATCTCTGGCGTCAGGAGTGACGATAATATCAGCATCCAAGTATAATACTCGATCGTATTCTTTTAGCAGTTCAGTGATATAGAGCTTTTCAGACCAAGCAGGACTGGCATCAAATTTAGGATTGTTGATATCAATTTTATAGTGGAGTTGATCTGAGACGATCACATCGGCACCCACTTTTTTACCGTATGCTTTAAAGCTATCTACTGCAGCTCTATACATCGGGTTATCGCCTATGGCGAGAGTGAAAATAGCTTTTTTCATTGGAATACCTTAATTAGCAATCTTGAGTCATCTGTTGATATTTTTTAAATACCGTATCAACAGAGATATCAGAAATGTGTCCCTTTCCTTCAGTAGCATATAGCACATGTGACTGCTTGCTTGCTGGAGGAGCCCAGTAGGGCTTCTTTTGTCGCATCATAGAAAGTAAAGGTCGTTTGGCTGCAAATGCAAAGTGCAAAATTGCGGTATCTACTGTGATCACAAAATCAGCTTTTGCAATCAGTGATGGCAATTCGAAAAAGTGCTCCTGTACAGTAAATACAGCAACTTGACGTTGACTGTGTTCAACAAATTCTCTAGTGCTTGACGATACCTGCTGGTAGTTCTCTTTAGTCACATTGATCACAAAGCGATAGTGCATATCATCTTTTGAAATACGCTCTATCAATTCAAATAGCTGAGAGAGTTGCCAATCTTTTTTAGCGTTAGTAGAAAGGTGATTCAAGAAAATTAATGGACCTTGCTTGCTTGGATCATCGAACTGCTCTGATAGCCAGTTATCGGTAATGGGTCCAAGACTTTTGGGTACCACTAGCTCTGGCATCAATTCAGATTTTGCTAGTTGTAGTCCAGTGATATGGCTGAAAATGTTCTCATAGCGATCGGTTATGTGGTGATTACTCGGCAGCTCGTCGGAGTTGAGGCTGAACACTCGATCTGAATGACGGTAGAGTATTCTATCGAATATGCCCCAAGCTGTACGTTTAGGCAGGCTAGATACAATAAAGGCACTTGGACTAATGGTTCGAGCTATTTCAGAATACTGCTGGCTTTTGCTCACCGAGTGACAAATGATCAGCTCATATTGCTGAGCTTTAGCTTGCTCGATTTGCGCCTTACGCGCTTCAATGGAGTCGGTGCAACCATAGCTACGGGTAAAACAGCCTTCAGTTTCCATCCATTGCTGCAAAATTTTACTGCGCGAAAGTCGCCAACTGTCAGAATTACATCTGTTGTCATCCAACCATATATCAAGTTCGATATGCGGGTAGCGCTGCTTTAACGCGATAAGAAACGTTTTTAGGTAGAGAAAATCCCCTAAAGCAACTGGCGATATGAATAAAAGGCGTTGGCACTGTTGAAACTGTTTATCGGATACTAGCGACATAAGCTGAAGTTGGTGATTTTTGTTGCTGCAAGCATACCTTGAAAAGTCATATTTTAAAAAGATTTGCGTAATTAAGCAGTGTTTCAATTCCTTCTTGAGTGAGTCTCTTGCTTCTTAGGTTCTGAGATATAGTTTAGAGGCATAGGTGTGTTATGATCTGCGGAACTTTACTAGATTAGTTAATCTAATTCCTATCTGTATTTTCAGTAAAGAAGGCCTATTTTGATTTGCTTTGACATGCTGCACCCCTATTATTTACCACAATATCTGCCTGTGATGGACGAATTAACAGCTCGTGGTGAATCGGTACACTTTGTTGTTTACCGCAGTGAAGAGCAGCAGATGGCGCTGGATTTTTTAGTCGAACAGCACCAGTTAGATGTTACTTGGGTGGACAATGAAGAGCAGGCCTTAGCTTATTATCTAAAAGTTAAACCGACTTGGGTTATATTTGGCAATACCTTTGACAGTGCAAATAAACTCCAAGAAATAAGTCGAACGGCCTTAATGCAGCATGGTATAGGGCCAAAATCCTGTTATTACACTGTATCCGAATCAGATATTGATATTCGTTTTGTTGAAGGTGAATATCGTTTAAAACGCTTACAAGCTATGTTTCCTAGTAAGCAGTTTGTTGATACAGGCTATGCCAAGCTTGATCCTATCATTCAAGGTAAAGAGAAAGGTTTAGATCTACAAGCATTAGGCCTAGATCCTAATAAACCGACCTTATTATACGCGCCGACATTTTATCCAAGTAGCATTGAAAAAATGGGCCGTGATTGGCCTCAGTTGTTTGCTGAGTATAATATTTTACTCAAACCGCACTATTTCTCGCTGAGCAAATCCAATTATAAAAAACAAAAGCAGTTGCTTGAGCATTGGGGCCAATTTGATAATGCTTACCTTGCCCCTATTGAGCAGGCGAACTTGCTGCCATTTATGGCTTCTGCGGATCTGCTGATCAGTGATGCGTCCTCTGCATTATTTGAATTCGCAGCACTCGATAAACCCGTTGTTTGGTGTGATTTTTATCACCTACGTTGGAGTTATCGTGGCATATTCAAATTCCGCTTCAATAAGCGCATGGATGAAGATCTTTATAAATATGCGGGGGTTGCTAGCCACGCAGCGTCTTACAAAGAGTTGAAATCTGTGGTGGATGAGCAGATAGCTAATCCCGAGTCGTTCGCTACGCAGCGAGCAAATTACACTTACGAGCTTGCTGGCAAGGTCGATGGTTTATGTAGCCAACGAATTGTAGACTACCTTTTATCTAATGAGGTTTCATGAGAATCATTACATTTGGCACCTTTGATATGTTCCATATTGGCCATCTTAATATTATAGAGAGGGCTCGAGAGCTAGGTGCTCATCTCACCGTTGGGGTTTCATCTGATGCGCTGAATTTTTCTAAGAAACAGCGATATCCTATCTGTAATGAAGCTGACAGAATGCGCATAGTTAAAGCATTATCGAGTGTTGATGAGGTTTTTCTTGAAGAGTCGCTTGAGCTGAAAGCTGAATATATCAAATCTCATCAAGCAGATTGTTTGGTGATGGGCGATGACTGGCTGGGGAAGTTTGATGAATTAAAACCATTATGTGATGTGGTTTACCTGCCTCGCACACCAGCTATTTCAACGACTCAAATTATTGAAGTTGTTAGAGAAATCAAATAGAGCACCAAGCATTATTTTGGTGCCCTATGGTCTAAATTATTGACCGATAAAGTGCTGTGTTTTAAGCCAGTCTAAGTATTCAGGTACAGCCTGCTCTACTGTTTTAAAGTCTTCAGTGTAGCCCGCTTGACGCAGCATAGTGAGATCGGCTTGAGTATAGTGCTGATAGGCACCTTTCAATTTATCAGGAAAAGGAATGTACTCAATTTCGCCTTTACCATGATAATTGATCACGGCATTCGCAACATCGTTAAAGCTTTGAGCATCACCAGTCCCACAGTTAAATACACCCGATATCTTAGGGTTCTGCCATAGCCATAAATTCACCTTAACGACGTCTTCTACATAGACGAAGTCACGTAGTTGTTGGCCATCTTGGTAACCATCGACACCTTCAAAAAGCTTGCAGATTTCAGTTGCTTTAACTTGGTTATTAAAATGGAATGCAACACTCGCCATACCACCTTTATGTTGTTCCCGGGGGCCGTAAACATTGAAGTAGCGCAAGCCAACGACCTGAGTGGTTAGTTTTTGCTGTCTGACATATTGATCGAATAGGAACTTGGAATAAGCATAAACATTTAAAGGCTTTTCAAACTCACGCTGCTCGATGAATTTGTCACTGCCTCCATATACTGAAGCTGATGAGGCGTAAATAAACTGGCAACGGTTAGCTTGGCTGAAATGGAATAAACTCTTTGAATATTCATAATTATTGGCCATCATGAATTTACCATCCCACTCAGTGGTCGATGAGCAGGCGCCTTCATGGAAGATAACCTCGAGCTGACCGTCAAACTCACCCGCTTTGATCTTGGCAAGAAAATCGTCTTTATCAAGATAGTCGGCAATTTCACAGTCGGCTAAGTTAAACATCTGCGTGCCATCGGTAAGGTCGTCAACAGCAATGATATCGGAGCGACCCATATTATTGAGGGCCTTGACTAAATTACTACCAATAAAGCCAGCGGCTCCAGTGACTACAATCATATTTATCTTCCAATTTTGGGTGACTAGAGAGTATCTGAAGTCACGATAATTATTCGCTTAAGTTAAGCATAATTTGCATCGAGGTAAGCCACGACATCTTTTTCAACAGCGTTAAAGTCAATGAGTGACATATTTTTACCTGTTCGTTTACCTATAGGGGGCGTATAAGATAAGCGTCGATCGCTGTGAGAAAGTGTTTGCCAGCGGACAATCGGTGCTGAACGCCTACCTGCATAAAATCCTACCGTGGGAATATTATGTAAGCCTGCAAGGTGTAATGGACCTGTTGAACCGGCTATAAACATATCCGCGGCCACAATCGATTTGGCAAAGTCTGCGAGACTTGAGAGTGGCTTTGCCATTACAACCTTGATTGATTTTTTACTGAGTTGATCAAAAATCTGTTGCGCTAACTCTTCTTCGGCTCCGCTGTAAGTTAAAACAAACTTACAGTCGACTTGCGTTTTATCGCTAATGTTAGTTGATAAATTTGCAAAATCAGAGGGTGATAGACTACCTGATGAGCCACCAGTACCCGCATGAATAAAAATTAATTTTTCATTGCCTTCTTGGCCGTAATAACTGCGCCATTTTTGTCGTTCCGCACTGAGATCCCAGTATTGCTGGGGGAGTTCAGGAATGTCGATCCCGTGCTGCGTTAAAAAGTGTTCTACCAGCATACAGCCACCGCGCCAGCAAGCTTCGCCCTGCTTGTATTGTGCGTCAGCAGTATGTTTGTATAAATGCTGATACCAGTTGTGTTTCGGTGCTAATTTATAAGCGCTATCGAGATGACGTATCATCTTATAAATTCTAAATTCAGAACATGAAACGATCACGGCATCGTAATTACGTTCAATAAATTTTTGGCTGGTGGCTTTATCATCACCTGTGTCGACAATGACGTGATCGACATACGGGCAAGCCTCGGCAAGTGCTTGGACTGCAGGAGCGACAAAGACTTCAATACTGGCTTTTGGTAGAGCGGACTTTAAAAGAAATAATGCGGGCCAATAAAGGACAAAATCGCCAATTTTGTCATGTCGGATGGCTAGAACTCTTTCGATCATATAAAAGCACCAAATTTAAATCAGTATTGGTTATATGCAGCCGCTATCTAGGCGCTGAATAAACACTTAACCTGAAAATGATAGGAATTATTGCAGATGATAACAGTTTTATAGTACTGAACTTTATAAATCACCGCCAAAGGTAACAGAGCCAAGTAAAATTAGGTACAATCAGTGCCTAATTTTGCAAAGAAGATATGAGTGTTATGAAGGTTTCTCTGCCAGCGTTTGAAAAAGCCAAGGTCCTTGTGGTCGGCGATGTCATGCTAGACCGTTATTGGACCGGACCCACTGGGCGAATTTCTCCTGAAGCACCGGTTCCAGTGGTCAGAATTAACCAGTGTGAAGACCGTCCTGGCGGAGCCGCTAACGTTGCACTCAATATTGCCACCTTAGGTGGAAAAGTCTCTCTAGCGGGGATCGTAGGTCAAGATGAAGCCGCTGAAGCATTAACAGCAGGTGTGCAAGCGTTAGGGGTTGAACCTAAATGGCATTGTGTCAGTAATAAGCCAACCATAACGAAATTAAGAGTTATGTCTCGCCAGCAGCAGCTCATTCGTCTGGACTTTGAAGAAAAGTACCCTGTTGAAGAAAGCCAAGCGTTACTTCATAGCGTTGTTGATGAGCTATCTGCCGTTGATGTGGTCGTTTTATCTGATTATGCCAAAGGCGCTTTAGCCGATCCTCTGCCTTTCATTAAGCTGGCGAAGGCTAAAGGGGTTAAAGTACTCGTCGATCCTAAAGGTAGTGACTTTTCTCGCTACAGGGGAGCAACTTTACTTACTCCAAATATGAGCGAATTTGAGTTAGTGGTCGGAGAGGTGACGAGTGAAGCGGATCTGGTGCAAAAAGCTCATCAGGTACTAAAAGACTTTGACCTCGATGCAATATTGGTTACTCGCTCCGAAAAAGGCATGACGCTTATCACCACAGATCAAGATGAGTTGCATATTCCAACCGTCGCTCGAGAAGTTCACGATGTGACAGGTGCTGGCGATACCGTGATTTCTGCATTGGCAACATCACTGTCAGCAGGTAGTACTCTTGCTGAGGCGTGTGCTATCGCCAATATTGCTGCTGGTATCGTTGTTGCTAAATTGGGCACCTCAACAGTGAGCAGAATTGAGCTGATTGCTGCTTTATCTGACAGTCATGGGGAAATGGGTTTTGGCGCAGTCTCAGAAGATCAGCTTGTTTATGCGCTTGAGCAGGCAAGATTACGTGGTGAACGTGTTGTCATGACTAACGGATGTTTTGATATTCTCCATGCTGGGCATGTTAGCTACCTTCAAGAGGCAAGGGCTTTAGGCGATAGACTTATCGTGGCGGTTAACGATGATGATTCAGTCAAGCGTTTGAAGGGTAATGGTCGACCAGTTAATCAGCTTGATCGACGTATGGCGGTGCTTGCTGGTCTAGCTTCAGTGGATTGGGTGGTTCCTTTTAGCGAGGATACACCACATAGGGTCATTTCTCGTCTGTTACCTGATATGTTAGTGAAGGGTGGAGATTATAAGATTGAGGAGATCGCTGGTGGTGAAGAGGTCATTGCTGCTGGTGGTGCAGTCAAGGTTCTTTGTTTTGAAGATGGTATCTCGACAACAAAAATTATCGAGAACATCATGGCTAAACAATAATTTGATTTCAATATTTGAATGTCAGCAGGGTGCTCCACATTGTTAGCTTGAATGAAAGCCTATAAATCAATGTGAAACACCTGATACTTATCAGAAATTTTAGTTGGATGGTTAGCTCGTTATGCATACAAAAGCAATTTATCCAGGAACATTTGATCCTGTTACTAATGGCCACACCGATCTTATTGAGCGTGCAGCAAAGCTGTTTAAGCATGTTGTCATAGGTATCGCAGCGAACCCTTCCAAGCAACCTAGATTTACGCTGGAAGAGCGAGTTGAATTAATCAAGAAGGTTACTTCACATTTAAATAATGTTGAAGTGGTAGGCTTTACTGGCTTGTTAGTTGATTTTGCTAAGGAACAAGAGGCCAGTGTGTTAGTCCGAGGCTTGAGAGCTGTATCTGATTTTGAGTATGAATTCCAGTTAGCCAACATGAATCGTCGTCTTAGTGCAGATCTAGAAAGTGTATTCCTTACCCCAGCAGAAGAAAATTCATTTATTTCATCGACACTGGTAAAAGAGGTCGCATTGCATGGTGGTGATGTGAGTCAGTTTGTTCACTTCGAAGTGAGCAAGGCCCTGTTAAAAAAGGTTAAGTAGTTAAGATACTATGATGAATTTTGTTCGTTCTTATTTTGCCAAGATCTTATTACTACTAAGTTTTGTGCTAACGCTTCCTGTAACGGCTGCACCTTGGGTTGATGTGTCTGATATCTACTTGCGAGCAGATATTCAAGCTTTAGCCGATGCAGGTGTCATTACCGTGCCGGTCAATACTTACCCGTTAATGTGGGCTGGGATCGGTGTAGATTTAGCAAAAACAGAAGCGTCAATTCTAACTCCAGACCTGGCGCAGGCATATACACGAGTTAATTATTATTACCGCAATGCCGTGGGTAATCGTGGCAATACCAGTATCAAGCTTGCTGCAGCGACGGACGCCGCTCGTTTCCAGCATTTTGGCTCCGATTACCGTGAGCAAGGTGATTTACAAGTTTCCCATGAATATATGGGCGATAGATTTGCCTTTAAAATGTCAGCCTCAGCGCACTACGATCCTATAGATGGTGAAACGTTTCGTCTCGATGGTTCTTACATGGCGATGATTTGGGGAAACTGGATTTTTACTGCTGGCGCGATCGAGCAATGGTGGGGACCTGGATTTGATTCAGCCTTACACAGATCAAATAACGCCCGGCCTTTACCCTCTGTGATGGTAAGCCGAAATAATGCTGCCGGTTTTGAAACGCCTTGGCTTTCCTGGTTGGGCCCATGGACATTAACTGCTGGCATCAGTCAGCTGGAAGAAGAGCGGGCGGTTTCTAAGCCACTATTGTGGAATTTCAGAAGTTCTCTACGTCCATTTAAACAGTTAGAGGTTGGCTTTTCATGGTCAACTCAATTCTGTGGTGAAGGCGAAGAATGTACCCTTGAGAGCGCATTCAAGTCGATAACGGGTCAGCGAGATTGCCGCGGCGCAGGTGAGGCGGGTTGCACAAACTATGGTAACCAGATGGCTGGCTATGATATTCGCTTCAGTGATACCTGGTTTAATGTACCTTTTGGCGTTTACTATGAGCGTACTTGCGAAGATGCTAAAGGTTCTGCGCCTTGGGATATTGTTGATTGTGCTAGCCTAGGCGGAGCTGACACTCGTTTTGCATTCGATAACTCGCAGTATAAGTTGTTCTTTGAGTATACAAATACCATGGTTTTCTGTGGTGAGGACCCAACAGTCTTTAATTGTATGTACGAGCATAGCACTTACAAGAGTGGCTCACGTTATTATGGCAGAGCCTACGGCAGTACCTACGACAGTGATGCTAAAGTTTATGCATTGGGCTTGATTGGCCAGTTCTCTGATAGTAAAGGGATCACCTCTATCCTTCGATATGCGCAGCTCAATAATGATGGCGCTAGCCCCGCTCATGGCTGGGCTCCCCAGCCTCCAAAAGAAGACTTATTAATGCTAGAACTTAGCTACCGTATGCCTATTTGGCAGGGCATGATGAGTGTTGGTGGCACTGTTTCTCGTTCTGAGTTTGAAGCGCAAGAAAGCGAGTCTGATGCGAGTCTGTTTGGCACGTATGAATATAGATTCTAGAAAGCATGAGGTCCTAGGAACTAGGTTCTAGGACCCTATCCACACTTTATCTTTGTTGGCATATTCCGCAGAATACCGTCGCTCTCTGTCCTAGCTTAATTTCGCTAAGCAAGTTGCCACATTGAGTGCAGGTTTTTCCTCCGCGGCCATATACGTGCAGTTTCTGAGCAAAGTATCCAGGTTTGCCATCGGCATTGGTAAAATCCTTCAAGGTGGTGCCACCTTGCTTAATCGCACTCGCTAATATCTCTTTTACCTCAGTTACCAGTATGGTTAAGCGCTCCAGATCAATTTTACCGGCTTCAGTTTGCGGGTGTATTCCTGCGGCAAACAGGGCTTCGTTAGCATAGATGTTGCCCACACCTACCACGATATGGTTATCCATTAAGCAGAGTTTGACCGCTTTTTTCTTGCCTTTGAGTGAGTCAAACAGGTAACTCGGATGAAAGTGACCTTCTAGAGGCTCTGGGCCAAGTTTTGACAGTAATGGGTGAGCTTCTTCTGGTAATTCACACCAAAGCCAGGCACCGAAGCGTCTAGGATCGTTATATCTGAGTACCTTGCCACTGGCGAGCTCTAGATCGATATGATCATGCTTCTCTACTGGTGTCGATTTCGGCACAATTCTAAGGCTACCTGACATGCCTAAATGTACAATAGTGGTTCCTGCATCGGTATCGATTAGCAGGTATTTGGCACGTCTGCGGACGTTACGTATCTCTTGTCCGACAACCTGCTGTGCAATGTCTGGTAC
The DNA here is from genome assembly GCF_007004545.3 of Shewanella eurypsychrophilus. Lineage (NCBI taxonomy): Bacteria > Pseudomonadati > Pseudomonadota > Gammaproteobacteria > Alteromonadales > Shewanellaceae > Shewanella > Shewanella eurypsychrophilus. The sequence goes on from NZ_CP045503.2 coordinate 135,090, forward strand.
CGGCCAGCGTAGGCTGGGGTTACGCACGGTTAAACCGATAACTTGTTGCCCAACTAAGTGAGGCGTTATTCCTTGGCGGGTGACTTCAACTTCGGGTAGCTCAGGCATATTGATTCTCTACTTGATAAATTTTGTAAATGAGCAGGCTTAATCTTGGCTCTATGGCTCAATGAAAGCTTCTGCTTTGATGATCGGAGTTAATGCCTCACGTTGACTCGGTGGGATCTGATACCAGTTTTTAGCCGGTGATTCGAGTAAGCCTGACTTCGCAAAAAATCGCCATAACTGAGGTTGAGATTTATCGGCTATTTGGATCACAATTTTTTTGGCTGCTTCATTGTCTACAGCTTCAAACTGTTGATCTAACGCTGATAAATGAATATGACTCCAAGCTTCGGCCCAAGACTGACAGTTGAGAACATTGGGGTGGCATTGCCAACTAGAAGCTCCCTTGTTAAGCCAGAGTTTATCGATCTGTAGTTGGGTTAAAGGAGATTTTTCATCGAAAAGTGGCGTGGCATCATCGGGGATATTAGCTGTTTTTCTATCTAATAGAGTCAGTATGGATATCATCAAAATCGTTATAATGATGATAATATTGTTCCACTTTTTCCGTGATAAAGCCATGTCGGTAGATTCAGATCTTGAGGCGAAGGTAATAGATATTAGCAGTCTATGAGATCACAAACCATCAGCTATTTTCTCTGGTACGGTTCGAGATGACAGCGACTCAAATGAAGCGATTAACCTTGCAGCATTTGAGTTGCTCTAATCGTCCTCTGTTTCTAACCGCCTGTGGCATTCATAAAGCGCAGTATCTGAGTATCACCCTTCTCACCAAACAGGTGCTCTTTGGGCTTAAGCTTAATAGCATCTAAAATTGCGGTTTTTAGTCGCTCAATATCCCCAGGGTACTGACGGACAATCGCCTTGAGATCGACCGAGTGTTCATTACCTAAGCAGAGCAATAAACGTCCCTCAACAGTAACGCGTACACGATTACACTCATGACAGAAGTTATTGCTATGAGGTGAGATAAAGCCGACGTGGATTGAGCTTCCCGGCATAGTGTAGTAACGCGCTGGCCCGCCAGTGCGCTTGTTTGACACCATAAGTTCGTAGCGCTCAGAGATAATCGATTTAACCTCCTCACTGCTACAGTGGCGGCTCTCTTTACGCTCATCGATAACGCCAATCGGCATCTCTTCGATAAAGGCGATATCAAGTTCACGATCGCGGCAGAACTCAATAAGATCGAGTACCTCATCATCGTTTTGACCACGTAAGATGACGGCATTGATCTTAATGCGATTAAAGCCAGCAGCTTTAGCTGCATCGATCCCAGCTATCACTCGTTCAACCTTGCCGTTACGGGTCAGTTCAGTGAACAGCTCGGGCTTTAGGGTATCTAAGCTGATATTGAGACGGCTTAAACCCGAGTCACGCATCTTCTCTGCAAACTTGGTCAATCTCGAGCCATTGGTGGTCATAGATAACTCAGACAAACCTGGCAGTGAACCGAGTGACTTGACCAGTTTATCGCAATCTGTTCGCACTAGGGGCTCTCCACCAGTGAGGCGAATTTTCTTTACGCCTAACTCGGTAAATGCCTGACCGACCCAAGCCAGCTCTTCTAAACTGAGCACTTGTTCGCGCTCAAGAAAGCAAGGGTCTTCGCTCATGCAATACACACAACGAAAATCACATCTATCGGTAACGGAAAGGCGCAAGTACTCAACCTTGCGACCAAAGGTGTCGACGATCAAACTCATACTACATACCTACAATTGAGCCTACAGAAGGTCGGCGAAAGGTTGAATATAAACGGTGTCACCAGGGTTTAACTGCTCGTCTTTCTCACCAACAACGACTAAACAGTTACCTTTTACCATGGAGCTCAACATCCCTGAGCCTTGTGCGCCAGTTGTTGATACGTGTAGCTTACCGTCGCTACCTAAATGATAGATACCACGGGTAAATTCGGTGCGGCCAATACGGCTGCGCATAGTACAATCTGCGATGGCTGGGATCAGCGATGGCTGCCAGTTTTTCTCACCGGCGAGCTTACGCAGCGCAGGCTGCACAAATTGCATGAAGGAGACCATCACAGCGACAGGGTTACCGGGTAGGCCAAAGAAGAGACTATCGCCTATTTGACCAAATGCGAGTGGGCGACCTGGACGCATATTGATACGCCAGAAGTTGATCTGGCCAACTTCCTCTAAAGCAAGCTTGATAAAGTCGGCATCACCAACAGAGACACCGCCAGAGCTAATGACTACATCGGCATCAATAGCTGCTTGCTTCAAGGTCTCTTCGAGAGCTGCTTGAGAATCATGAATGATGCCTAGATCAATCACTTCACAGCCAAGCTTTTGCACCATAGATTTTATCGTGAAACGATTTGAGTCATAAATGCAGTTCGCTTTGAGTGGCTCCCCAGGCTGACAAACTTCATCACCTGTTGAGAATACAGCAACTCTTGGTCGTCTATAAACGGGGAGTTTGCCAAATCCGAGCGAGGCAAGTAGTCCCTGCTCTGGTGCTTGTAAGCGCTTATTGGCACTAAGAGCTGAACTGCCCTTAGCGATATCTTCGCCGGCCAGTCTAACGTGTTGTGCTAACTCTATCTCACCCTGAAAGCTTACGGTGTCACCCGTGTCTACAGCTAGCTCTTTCATCTGTACAGTATCAGCACCAGCAGGCACTGTTGCCCCAGTCATGATGCGAACGGCTTCATCACTTTTCAATGTGCCATCATATTGATGACCCGCCATGACGTCGGCGACTATCTTGTACTCTGCAAGCATAGGCTCGGAGAAATTAAAAGCATAACCATCCATTGCTGAATTAGTCTGTTGAGGTACATCGATTGGCGATACTGCATCTTGGGCAAGTACTCTGCCATTGAGCTCATCTAATGCTACCTGTTCACAGTCAGTAACTGGATTAACATAGGTGAGAATCTGGTCTATTCCCTGGCGAACCGACAGTGTTTTACTGGTATCAAGTTCACAGCCGCATGAGGGTGCCAAAGGCAGAGAGGTTGGGCAATGTTTATATTGATTCGTATACTCGATAACAAAATCGGCAATCTGGCCGACATTATTAATATCTAAACGGCGCAGATCACTTGGGACTTGGGTGTCTTCACAGCAGGCGATAGCTTGGATATTGTCATCTTGAGTGTGTATAAAGGGCTTGCCGTGAGCGGCTCTGTGAAGCTCAATCTTAGGCAGTTCAAGTTTCTTAAAGCCCTCGACTAATACAATATCAACTTTGTCTTGTTCAATCTGTTGCAAGAGATGTGGCAGTTTTGGATCACCTTCGACTTCATCTTCTGTCATCAAGGCCCAGCGCACATGTGAGGCAACAAGCATCTGGCGAGCACCGGCTTTACGCATTTCGTAACTATCTTTACCTGGAATATCCACATCGAAATCATGATGAGCGTGTTTAATTACCGCTAGCCTTACCCCGCGAGAATTTAGCTCCGGGATCAATTTCTTGAGTAGGGTGGTTTTTCCTGTGCCGCTATAGGCACAAAATCCGAGTACTGGAATAGACAGCGGATTGGTAAATGGAATGCTCATTTATACCTCAAAATTTTATTTGGCAATTGCCTCAGAAAGTTGTTGTTTTTGTTCTGGCGTATTCACGTTAACAAAGGCATTAGGTTGATCTGAAAAATCAGTCACCACACAGTTATGTTTTGCGTACCAAAAATCTATTTTTCTTTCGCCTCCATCTAAGAATGCTTTCATCGAATCTCTTAGGCTAGGCTTGAGCAACATCACGACAGGTTGCTCTCTTTTTCCATCACTGGCTACCGCAAGATCGGCATCATGGCTTTCAAGTTGAGAAAGCATACGTGATACCAGATCGGTAGGTAACAGTGGGCAATCACAAGGAACGACTAACAGATAGTCCGCGTTAGTCTGAGCCATGGCGGTTATCATTCCCGCAAGAGGGCCAAGATATCCGGAGTCTTCATCACTGACTACGGGATAACCAAATTCAGCATAACTGCTATGATTGCGATTTGCGTTGATCAGGATCTCCTTAACTTGAGGTTTTATCCGATCAATTGCATGTTTTATCATCGGCTGACCATTAAGATCAACCAGACCTTTATCGTTTCCACCCATACGTCGAGCCATTCCTCCAGCGAGGATAACGGCATTAATTTGCAGTGACATATTCGGAGTCCTGTATGTTGATAGCTGCATTACTAGGTATTGGTTTTAGCTGGACCGATGATACAACAGCTTGTTGACTAATTTCCCATGTTTGGTCACATAACCGGGTGAGTGAACAAGTTTGGTGGCTACTGATTAACATGCCAGTGCCAAGTTGCTGTAGCTCGGAGATCATAGTGTATACCAGATCTTGTGAATATTGGTCCATATTAGAGGTTGGCTCATCTAACATGAGTAGTTTAGGTTGCATTATCCAAGCACGAGCTATAGCAAGTCTCTGTCTCTCACCACCCGATAGGCTGGAGGCAGCTTGTGTTCTTAGGTGAGTCAGTGCTGCCATCTCGATGGCTCTGTTTGTTCGGGTATTTAGCTCAGCCTTACTCATGTTGCAAAATGGATGAGGGTAATTGAGGTTGTACTCAACACTACCATCAAACAGATATGGGTGCTGATGCAGGTAAACTGCTTTACCCAACAGAGGGTTTGAGCGCCACCAAGGAAGAGGAGCAAATCCTTGGCCAGTGATACTTCCATTTGTTGGGGAAATAAGGCCTGCAAGCAGTTTCATCAGCGTCGTTTTACCACAACCGTTGTCACCCTGTAGGTGAATGGTCTGCCCTTGAGAGAGCTCTAGCCTGTCGACACTAAAAAGCTGTCTCTCTCCAAAGTACATTTCGAGATCTTGTGCTATCAACTTGACCATAAGTTAATGGCTCCTCGGTTCGGCTTTACCCCTAAGGGTGCCCAAAGTAAAGTTGAGTACCAGAGAAAGTATAAGCAGCACTAAACCCAAAGCGATAGCCTGAGCAAAGTCACCCTTGCTGGTTTCAAGTGCAATAGCTGTTGGGATATTTCGGGTGACATCGGCAATATTACCACCGACCATCATTGAGCAACCCACTTCGGTCAGAATACGGCTGAATCCTGCAACAATAGCCATAATCAGTGGCACTTTTAGCTCTCTACAGACGGTCCATATGGCTTTAAGCCAAGAGGCGCCTAATGTACGGGAGGTCTCCCAAGCTCTGCGATCTACACTGGTGAAGGCTGCCTGACTCATGGCGACTAATACTGGCGCACAGATCATCATCTGACCCAAGATCATGCCTTTTTGAGTAAATAGCCACCTGAGATCGCCTAATGGCCCCATGCGGGTAAGCATCAGATAGACCAGTAGCCCGATAACAACAGTGGGGATAGATTGCAGTGTTTGGATGAGATTCGTGATTATCCAGCGGCCAGGAAAGCGGCCAAATGCCAGCACAAATCCCAGTATCATCGATGGCAGCAAGGTGATTAATAGCGCTGCAAAAGATACAGAAAAAGAGACGGAAACAATGGACCACACTTCGGGGTCCAACGAAAACAACAGGCCAAAGGCCTGCTGTATAAGGGCTAACCAGCCTTCATTCATCTGTGGTAGACCAATTCAGATAACGGCATATTCAGACCTTTAAATGTGTCCGCTGCAGAGTATTTTAGAAAGCTGTTTAACCAGAACTTTAGAGTCATTCGCTATAAGTTGCCTTAAATAGTTGCTCACCTTGAACTTTATAACTATTGATCATGCCTTGTGCTTCGGCACCAATCAACCAATCACTAAGGGCCTTGGCGCCTTTGTGGTTAAGATCAGGGTATTTAGCTGGGTTAATTAGCATGATCTGATATGGGTTAGCTAGTGCTAAACCACCATCAAAATCGATAGCCATATCAAGTTTAGCCTTATAAGCCACGAAAGTACCACGATCTGACAAGGTATAACCTTGTAGTTCGTTGGCCATAAGTAGCGTTTTTCCCATACCTTGGCCGACCGACTTATAACCTGTGAAAGAAGGATCTACTTTGGCATTTTTCCAAATGATCAGTTCTTTCATGTTAGTGCCTGAATTATCTCCACGAGAGATGAAGACCTCACCAGACTTAGCTATTTTAGCAAATGCCTCTTCTACTGTCTTACTGCTGCGGATTTTAGCTGGGTCATTTTTAGGGCCCAAGATCACAAAATCGTTCTCCATTATGCCACGAGGCATAAGTCCAAAGCCTTCATCGACAAATTTGGCTTCAGCTGCTGGTGCATGTGTCATGATGACATCGACGTCGCCTTGACGCGCTAATTTTAACGCTTTGCCTGTGCCTGTTGCTATGACCTGTACCTGATAACCCGATTCAGCTTCAAACTTCGGCAGTAAATTTTTCAGTAGACCTGAATTCTCTGTACTTGTTGTTGTGGCTAGTTTGATGATCTCATCAGCTTGTGCTGGCATGGCCGTCACTAATGTTGCGGCTAACGCAATACTGAAGATAGATTTAAGGTTTAACATTTTTGCTCCTTGGCTATTCTAATAAGAGGACCCATTGCCATATGAAGTCGTCCATCAATTTCTTCTCTAATATTTAGCAAGTTCAATGCCAAGTTGCATCTAGTTATACAGGTCTCACAGCAAGGTCGAAAGTGTGAGCTGACTCGCAATCTTTATCGGAGGCATACAGACAGATTGTCCCAAGCGTCGCATTCTTTGGTTCACAGTGACCTATTTTCGCTGACTTGGTGCTAGAATCAGCAATACATGAGTCAAAATGTCCTAAAGAAGACAATATGAGCCAAACTAAAAAAGAATCCAAACCACTTCCGTCAGCTGTTTCTGTGCTTATTGTAGATGATGAGCCTGGAATGCGTAGCTTCCTTAAAAAAGCCCTGTCCAAAAAGTTTGCCTTGGTTGAGACCGCATCGAGCGTCGAAGATGCTGAGCAGCTAAGAAGTCGATGTCATTTCGATCTGCTTATTGTCGATATTCGTCTACCGGGTCGTTCGGGTATCGAATGGCATGAAGCTTTAGATGATCAGGAGCGTCGTTCAGATATTATTTTCATGACCGGCTATGCCGATATGGACGTCGCCATAAAGGCACTTAGAGCTGGTGCTTCTGATTTCATCATGAAACCGTTTCATTTAGAGCAGATGATGAAGGCTGTGGATCGCTGTATCGAGCGTCGCCTGCTAAAGCGTGAAAATTTAATGTTACGCCGTGAAGTGTCTATTGGGCAGTCATCTACCATCATTGGCAGTAGTGATGCCATGAAGGAAGTTAAACATGTTATCGAGCGCGTAGCCCCAACTAATGCGGTGATTTTGATTGAAGGAGAATCTGGCACAGGCAAAGAGCTGGTGGCCAGACAATTGCATTTGCTTAGTGGTAGACAAGGACCGTTTGTTCCGGTTAATTGTGGTGCGATAGCCCCGGAGCTATTAGAAAGTGAGCTGTTTGGACATTCTGCAGGGGCATTTACTGGCGCAAAGGGAAATCGAGAAGGCCTATTTAGTTTTGCATCTGGTGGCACAATCTTCCTTGATGAAATCGGAGAGATGCCCCTTAAGATGCAAACTGCACTATTACGGGTATTAGAGCAGAGAACGATTCGTCCAGTAGGCAGTGAAAAAGAGATTAATATCGATGTTAGGGTATTAGCAGCCACCAATAGAAAGCTTGCAGAAGAAGTGGAGCTGGGTAATTTCAGAAGGGATCTGTATTACCGCTTAAATGTATTAGATATCGTGATCCCACCATTGAGAGAACGTCCGGAGGATGTGGTGGAATTAACGCATCACTTCACGCTACAACTTGCGGCAGAATTGGGCGTTAAAGAGGTGGTTTGGAGTCATGAGGATATGCTTAAACTGCAACAGTATGAATGGCCAGGCAATATCAGAGAGCTGAGAAATATGATTGAGCGCTGTATCTTGCTGGGTAAGCCGCCTGCAGAATATTGGAAGAAGCAGCCAAAAACGGAATCGGCTACAGAATCTGGTTACCCATTGGATTGGGGACTCAAGGAAGTTGAAAAGCATCATGTGATGCAAGTTGTTGATGCTCATCAAGGCAATAAATCCGCAGCGGCTAGAGATCTGGGGGTTTCAAGAAAAACCTTAGACCGAAAGTACAAAGAGTGGCTTGGTACTGAAAAAACTGAGGAGATATAACGTGTCCTTCTTTCCTCGGGTGTTTAGTATTAGATGGCAGCAGATGCGGGCAAAGGTTCGCTATAGAATTCTTATTTTGACCTTGCTACCCATATTATTAACTTTAGTTAGTTTAGTATTTATTACTATTTACTGGAATATAAGCTATACAGGTAAGCAGCTGTTTATGAAAGTTAAAGCTGATCTTACTGTGGCCAATAACACCTTGGTTTCGGTGCAACAAAGTCAAGAAAAACAGCTAGAGTTGGTGATGAGCTCATGGGAGTTTCAAAATCAATTTAGACAAATAGACCTAGGATCTATTGCTTCTCGCCATTCTATAGAACTCTTTTTAGAGCAAAAGAAACAGAGACTAAATTTAGATTTTTTACGTCTAGTGAGTGTTGCTGAAGCCGCTGCAGATCCTGATTTACGCTTTATGCTGCCTAAAGTAAAAGGTAATGACGCCTTTTCTGGATTAATGGTGTTAGGGCCAAGCAGATTAGCCAGAATCGATTCAGAGATGGTTAAAACTGCCAGCATTTCTCTGGTTGAAACCCCGAGATCCCAGAAACCGACTAAAGCAGTGGAGAATAGGGGGATGTTAAGCCGGAGCTTGCTACCTATCCCTGATTTGCAAGGTAATGTTGCTTGGTATCTAGATGGCGGGATTTTATTTAACCGAGACATTCGCATTGTTGATCATATTCGTGATCTTGTTTACGACAAAGGTACGCTACCTGAACGCTCAATCGGCACCGTCACTATTTTTCTCGATAATATTCGGATCAGTACCAATGTACCCTTACATTTTTTTCCTCAAGGGGATGAAAGCCAAGGACGAGCGTTAGGCAGTTTAGTGTCAGAAGAGGTAAAGCTAAAAGTGTTATCTCAAGGCTTACTTTGGGTAGATAGAGCATTTGTATTTAATGACTGGTTTATCTCTGCCTATTCACCATTGGTGGATATTCATGGCAAACGTATCGGTATGATTTATACCGGCTTTTCTGAATCACCGTTTATTCATAATTACCTACTTAATATTATTGAGCTAGGGACCATCTTAATGTTGGTCTTGTTAGTATCTGGTCTACTCGTTTATAGGGGGGCCTATAGCTTGTTGCAGCCGATTGAGCGGATCCATCATGTAGTCAAAGCGGTCCAATCTGGCCGTAATTTACGTATAGGTTCACTTGGCTTAGAGCGTGATAATGAGCTATCTAACCTTGCAGAGCAATTTGATCGTATGTTGGATCTATTACAGCGCAGAAACTCCCAGATCCAGGCTGCATCAGAGCAGCTGGAAGTGAAAGTTGAAGAACGAACACGAAGTTTGCAAGAGAAAACTAAAGAGTTGCAAAATAACGTCGCATTACTGAATGAAACAAGACAACAGTTAGTGGTCAATGAAAAATTAACGGCTCTAGGTGAATTGACGGCGGGGATTGCCCACGAGATCAACAATCCAACAGCGGTTATCTTAGGTAATATGGAGTTATTAAAATTCGAATTGGGTGATAATGCAGATGTGGTGGAAGAGGAGATTGATCTGGTTATACAGCAGGTCGGTCGTATCAGTACTATCATTCGCAGCCTGCTGCAGTACAGTCGCCCTGGAGAGTTTAATGCACCGCTGGAGATGCATCAGCTAACACCCATTATCGAAGAGATGCTAGTGCTGGTCAGGCACTCTATTCAAGACCAGAAAGTGTTATTGAATCAGGATCTAAATGCCAGTTATCCAATCGAAGTGAATCGACCTCAGTTGTTACAGGTGCTAATCAATCTGGTGGTTAATGCCGCACATGCAATGGATGAACAGGGGCGGATCTGGATCCGTACTTATGACTGGGTTCAAAATGATGAGCCGATCGGTGTCAAGATAGAGATAGAAGATGAAGGTAAAGGTATACCTCAAGAGCAACTCGGTCGAATTTTCGATCCCTTCTATACCACTAGAAAGGACGGTACAGGTTTAGGCTTGTCGCTCAGTTACGGTATTATTAAACGTATAGGCGGTACGATTGAGGTGAGCTCTACCGTAGGTAAAGGCACCTTGTTCACCATAGGTTTATACCATAAAGCTAAAGAAGAGCAGACAGATACACCTTACGAAGGTTTGCACTTTAATGGTACTTAAGTGTAAGTAGTAATGGCCATTTAAGTGTATCGACATGAAGCCGCTATCTTGTATAGCGGCTTTTTTATACCTATCTGGATAAGTCCGTGTTGATCAATTTGCGCAGCTAAAACCGTTGAGAACAAGGCATGAGTTGCAGTTTACAGACAAAAAAAGCCTGGAAAAAATATCCAGGCTATAAAAGTGTGTGAGCAATGTCGTGCTTTGCAAACTCAACTTAATCATAAACCTATGACATGAAACATAGGTGAATCACATAAGTAAGAATGAGTTCTTGGAACGCACGTAAATAATAATCATTATCATTTGTTTGTGCAAGTGTTTTATATGTATTTTATGTAAAGATAGGATTAGATTATTGTTCGGTATTAAAGTTGTGGTATGGATGAAGCTTGGCAATTTAGGCAAAAAAATACCGGGATAAAAAATATCCCGGCTATAAGAGTGTGTGAGCAATGTCGTGCTATGCGAAACTCGCTTAACTTTGCTATTTAGTTAACTCTTGATAAAAGTTAATTAAATAGTCAGCTAATTAAAACAGAGATGAAGTGTTTACCTTAGCTTGGTAGAGTGAGTTCTTGGAACGCATGCAAATGGTAATTATTATCATTAAGGTTGGCAAGTAATATTTGAACAAAATTGAGTTTATTTTGTTGTTAACTTCTCCAAACTAGTTAAGTTGTTGTTGCAAAAGGTTTTAGTTTCCATGGTGTCATGGGGCGTATTTGGTTGATGAGGCGATCTAGAATACATTGAATGATTTCTCTGCTTAATAAGAGAACAAAAATCTTCAAGCAGATGATTATTCAATAAAAATCAGGCAAAAAAATACCGGGATAAAAAGTATCCCGGCTATAAGAGTGTGTGAGCAATGTCGTGCTTTGCGAAACTCGCTTAACTTTGCTATTTAGTTAACTCTTGATAAAAGTTAATTAAATAGTCAGCTAATTAAAACAGAGATGAAGTGTTTACCTTAGCTTGGTAGAGTGAGTTCTTGGAACGCATGCAAATAGTAATCATTATCATCTGGTTTGGCAAGCGTTATAAGTGTAAAGATTATCTCAATCGAACACACTTCATCTGATCTGGCTAGTCAGTGTTAATTTGTCGCTTGCGAGTTAGATTTGATGATTCTTTGCTCAAGTACCTTAAGTAATATGCCGTAAACAGGTAAGAACAAAAACAGGCTTACGATAAGTTTGAATCCATAGTCGACAGTGGCAATTTCAGGCCAGTGCTGCGCCATAAAGCTATCGCTAGATGCATAAAATGCCAGCCCAAAGAAGACTAAGGTATCAACTAAATTCCCTACTAAGGTTGAAGCAGCAGGGGCTACCCACCAAGATTTAGTGTCCCTTAGTTTAGCGAAGACAGTGATATCCATTAATTGACCTATTAGATAGGCAGCAAAACTTGCGAAGGCAATACGGAATACAAAACTATTGAATTCAGACAGTGCAGCTAGCCCTTGAAAGCTGGCTTGATGAAAGAGGACGCCCATTAAGTAAGAGATGACCAAGGCGGGTAACATGGCCCTAAATATTATCCGTCTTGCTGCACTCTGGCCAAAAATTCTCACGGTGAGATCGGTAGCTAAGTAGACAAAAGGAAAGCTAAATGCACCCCAAGTTGTATGGAAACCAAATATTTGAAAGGGTAATTGAACCAGGTAGTTACTGGCGCAAATGATCAGGATATGAAAGCTGACAAGCAGCAATAGCGCACGTTTAATCTGTGCAGGTGTTAACGTTAACATCTTGTGGCCTTTTTAATGGTAATAGAGAAGCGCGGGGTGAGGGAACCCGCTAATGGATAGATGATATGCAGCCTAATTATTCAGCAGAATATCTTGTGATTATTGTTGTTTTACCCCTGTAGGGGGCGGCACATTATAAAGAGGTTTAATTTTCAGGCAAGTTTAACTTGATCATTTTTGGATGTGGGTCCTTAACTCATCGCTTTTTATGAGTTTGTGCCTTTTTCTTGAGTCAAATATCTGCTTGCTAACCAAAAAGTTGCTGAGTTAAGATTGCCCAGTACTCTATCGGCTGAGCTATAGCTCTGTGAGAATGGATAATATTGTAGTGAGTTTATTCTCTAACTCCTGCCACTCAGCTTCAGGCTCTGATCCTGAAACGATCCCCGCACCTGCAAATAGGTTGATGCGCCCAGGTTCGATAAGTGCACTACGGATGGCGACGGCAAATTCACTTTCATATTTATTAAAATACCCACACGCCCCTGCATACCAGCCTCTGGTATAGCCTTCCCGCTGGCGAATAAAGTTCATCGCCGGCTCTTTGGGTAAGCCACCCACCGCAGGGGTTGGATGTAGAGCGAGTAACAATTGAAAATCATCGACTCCTGGTTTTAGCTCGGCGCGAATCGAGCGATGCAGATGTTGAATATGGCTTAATTTAAATACCTTAGGTGACTCTTCTGCGCCGACATAATTACTTAATGGCGTTAGTGCATCGACGATATGCTCTTTGACGAGTTGGTTCTCATGACTATTTTTACTGTCTTCCAACAGCTGAGTCGCCAGCATTTTATCTTCTTCTTTAGTTAAGCCGCGAGTCGTCGTTCCGGCCAACGCTTCGGTAAATAGCTCCCTTTGGCGACGGCGATATAGACGTTCTGGAGTACAGGAAATAAATGTACTATCAGGGCTGAATTGAAAACCAAATTGAAAACTCGTTGGGTTACGGCCTTGCCAGCAAGCTAGCAACATCCAAGGATTTATCACTTCGTTTACCTCGAGCTGAGTTAAGCGAGATAATACGACTTTTGGGGTGTCTTTTATAAATTTTGGATGAGTGACTTTATTAACTAATTCGGACCAATGATAGTGATCTGGTCTATCGCTGCGCCCTATAAGGTTGACTTTATTTGGTGGGGGAAGAGGCGCCGGTGAAGCTAAGCTGGTTAAGCAGTCGATCGCTTGGCTACGTTCATTTTCCTTATCATTATCTTGGCAATTGAGGTTGACTAGAAGCTTATATTCACTGCCGCTACGTCTAAGTTCTACTCGGGGTAATACGAAGCGCGCCCGACCAAACTCAGGCCAAGACTCTGTCGTTCTATCAAATGCAACACCACCGTAGTAACGCACATCTTGATTATTAGTGAGTGCACGTTGTTCCTGATATGCCATGGCGAGTTGGTTATCGTCTACCGCATCTTCATAGAAGAAGTCTTTACAGCTACCGATAGCCGACACTTCTTCCTCTGTGTCTCTACCTTTCCAATAAATTCTTGGATAGATCGGCTGAGCAGCTAACCAAGCAATGACAGGTATAGCTTTAACACTGACAGATAGTTGAATAATAGGGTCGCTATGAGACTGGAAATTAAATTGTTTCAGCTTGTCAGTAAGAGACGAAATAGCCTGTGACAGCATTAGGGCAGCCAATAATAACTCCAAACAGATCAGAACAGTGAACATTCATATAACGATATGAACTTAAGTGACTAATGACTCTTAAATCAATTGGTAATAAGAATCTTTACCACAAAGTAAAGGGCGAGCTAAAAACTGTCAAGTTATCGGCTTTCAAGCTGTGAACTTGAGCTTAATTTCGACAGTTTACTCTTCTCCTTTTACTATAGAAACAAAAACGAATACGTGAGTACTTTTGTCTAAATAGGTTATGTTGTGAGACTTTTTGTCTCCATGTGTGGGAACAAGTTACGGACATTGTTTAAATAACTCGACTTAGGTTTGTTTTCAGGTTTTATCTACTTGATGCAATGACTCCGGATACTGAGAATGTCGCGAATAAGCTCATATCAGGACTAAGATCAGTATGAAAGACAAACCAAAACTAATAAAAATATCAGCCTTAGCATTCGCAATATCCAGTTGTGGCGTGTTTAGTATTGCCAATGCAGATGAAGCTATTGAAAGAGATCCTATTCTGAATGTCACTGATGTGATTGTTGTTCACGGTGAAAGAGCATCTGTGACTGAATTATCGACGACTCATTGGAGCATTGATGAAGATGAGATTAAAGCGTTAGGGGTGCAAAGTTTAGATCAGATATTAAGAAATGTACCTGGTTTATATGTGCGTACTGGTGGTCAAGGAGCGCCTAGGGTCGATATCAGAGGGTTTAAAACTCGACATGTGACACTTCTCATTAATGGCGTGCCAGCCAATGGTGCCGAAGATGGGCAATTTGATCCTAGTGTTATCCCGACTAGCCAGATAGCATCGGTCGAAGTTTCTGTCGGCCCAACTTCGGTATTGTATGGCCCAGGTGGTGCGGGTGGTGTGATTAATATTATTACCAAGCAAGGTGATAACTCTCCATTTCTTTCTGGAAAAATAGAAGCCACGACTGACAATACTTATAACGGGGATATCAGTGCGGCTGGTTCTGGTGAAAACTGGCAAGGTTTAGTTTCTGTCTCTCATCAGCAAACTGATGGCTTCCCTCTTTCTGACGATTATCCAGATAATGATAATCAATCAGGGGATATCAGAAATAATTCAGATAAAAGCATAGACAATATTTATGCTCAAGCTAGCTACTGGTTATCTGAAGATACCCAAATCACGGCTAATATGAGCTTACGTTCGGGTGAGTGGGGCAAGCCACCAAGAGATGGTACTAGCAGTGGTAGCATTAAGTTTGAGCGCGTCGATGATTATCAGTCTCAGACCTTTCAGCTAGGTATGGCTCATAGATTTAATGACATGTTTACTCTTAGAGGATTCGGTTATCACAACCAGAGTGATGTCGTAGAAAATCAGTATACCGATGAGGGATACAATAAGTTAAAGCAAAGCCAAGATGGCCGCTCGACGGTTCAGGGAGGCAACCTACAGCTTATCGCTGAAATTGCAGAATCAAGCACGCTAACAACAGCACTCATTGCAGAGAACCAAAGCTGGAACTCAAGCTCAAAAAGTTACTCTGGAGATAAGTCCATTCAGTCAACCCCTTTAGCGGCTTCAGGCGGCGGTGGTAATGGCGGAGGCAACGGGGGAGGTAATGGCGGTGATAACGGCGGTGGTAACGGCGGTGATAACGGCGGTGGTAACGGCGGTGATAACGGCGGAGGTAATGGCGGCGGTAACGGCGGTGGGAGTGAGGCCTTTGATGATTCAGCTTGGTTGTACACATTAGCGAGCGAATATCAGTATCAAGGCAGTGATAATTTCGGTGTCACTTTTGGTGCTGCGTATCACGAGCAAGAACGTAAATCAGTATCTGAAAATGATTATTCAGGTCAGTTATCAGGTTACTGGCAGATGTTTGAACAAACTAAGTTCAATGCCGGTATCGCAAAGAAAGTACGCTTCCCATCCATGAGAAACCTGTACGCTCAATCATCTGGTAATGATGATTTAGTCGCAGAAACCTCTCAGCATTTCGAGTTAGGTCTTGTTCAAGGGATTTCAGCAAATACTGAGTTAAATCTTGCTGGTTATTACACGGATGCAGACAACTATATCTCCAAGGATACTGCCGGTATTTATCAGAATATGGGTCGCTATCAATTCAAGGGAGTCGATCTCTCTCTGAACAATCAATCTATCGACGAGTTATCGGTGACTTTCGCTTACAGTTTTTTAGATACAGAAGACAAAGATGCTACCGATGGCATGGATAGCTTGGAATATCGCCCACGTCATCAAGTCCGCTTACAAGCAGATTACGAATTACCTTTTGCCTTACGTATAAACATCAATCTTGAGCGGATAATGGGTCAGGTTTATTACGCTCAAGAGAAGGTGGGTGACAAAAAATTATGGGTTGAGCAGAGCCTGCAAGATTATACCTTGCTAGATCTAAACCTGACTCAAGCATTAATAGATGACAAGTTGGAGCTCTTCCTTAGAGCCACTAACTTGCTAGATGAAAATTATTATCAGAGTGAAGCCATCCCCCAAGCTGGCCGTCAGTTTTTTGTTGGCATTAACTGGCAAATCTAGTTCACGGTAAGGAAGTTGGATTATGGATGACTTACTTTGTTTGACGAACCTAAGCTTTCGTTATGGCAGTGACCACTCGTTTATTCTAGATGAGGTTAACTTGTCTATAGGCGCGGGCGAATGTCATTGTATTAATGGCCCAACAGGTTCGGGTAAGTCAACCTTGCTCAATGTGATAATGGGGACCTTATTTAGACCATATGAAGGGGAGATACTTGCTTCTGAAGGCCTAGCTATTGGCTTAGTTATGCAAGATCCTCATGCGCAGTTTATTCGTCAGAGTGTTGGTGCAGAAGTGGCTTTCGCGCTAGAGAATCTAGCCGTTCCCTCTGAGCTGATGCTGGACAAGGTGCAATGTGCGTTAAGGCGGGTTGGGTTATTTGTTAGTCTAGATACATCAATTGAAACCCTGTCATTAGGGCAGAAATATCGCTTAATGATAGCTGCGCAATTGGTGTTTAATCCCAATATTCTATTGCTGGATGAACCCTGGGCTCAGCTCGATGATCTGGGAGTGTCGGAATTAATATCTGTCCTTCAGGGGCTTAAATCTACAGGGGTTTCGATAATACTGGTCGAGCATAATCCGGATGTGTTTAGTGATTTGGTAGACCAGTTTTGGCTATTGGATAAAGGCAAGCTGAAGTCAGGTTGTAGTAAGCAAGATTCGATTCAATTTGCTTATTCGCCAGCTTGTCAGGTAGGCAAGAGTTATCTGGAAATAGAGCCCTTATCTTATCAATTCGCTAATCATGAGCCGCTGTTTGTTTGCTCTGAGCATTTGCAATTATTTAGCGGTGAAATAGTGGCCTTAGTTGGGGATAATGGGACGGGGAAAAGTAGCTTACTGAAAAGCCTTGCCGGCATGCAGCCTCAGTCATCTGCATTGCCCCTCTCAGTACTTGGGCGAAAGCCCAAATTAGGCATATATGGTAGTGAGATCGGTTTACTATTCCAACGTCCATGCAGGCAGCTATTTGAGATGACAGTGCTGGAAGAGTTGCAGTTTAGCCTTAAGCGTTTTGATTTACCGTTAGAGAATGCTGATCAAGTACTGCAAGAGATGGATTTGAAGCACTTGAGTTCACATTCTCCTCACACCCTGTCTTACGGCCAGCAGCACTTAGTTGCTTTAGCCTCAATCAGTGCCTACCGTCCTAAAGTGTTACTGCTAGATGATCCTTTTGCTGGGTTAGACCAGCTGTATACCTGTCGTGTATGGCAACAGCTTATTGCCTTGAGCAAGCGAGGTACGGCTATTTTACTGACTAGCCATAGACGCTTGCCGCATACCCCAGTGTCACGTTACTGGAACCTTAAAAATGGCGAGTTGCTAGCAGAGCGACCAGTTATGGATGCTGCACATGTGGGCTAAAGGAAGGAGAGGCTGTAGAGCTAGCACGCAGCAAGGGACTATGGGGAAAGGGCGGGGGCAGAGTTATGCTACTGCTTTGTCCTTATTGCTGGTTTTAGTCTTGTCTAGCTCTGCATTTTTTACTCCTAATACTTTTTTACCCGTCTTGTGTGTTTTCAATTTTATTTTAGTGCTGCATGGCTTGTTACTCAAAGGGAATATTGGAGTGATAGGCCGAGTGTTTATGGTGCAGTTAATTGTCACCATGGGCCTTTACTATTTGTTACACGGCCAAAGTCAGCTCATTGAGGGCTTGATTGTTGTATTGAGAATATTACTGGCGTTCATTCCGGGCTGGTGGTTGTCGGTGAGTACCGCTCCGGAAAAAATTGGCCAAGTACTCACTTGGGTATTACCGGTTAAGTGGGCCTTTGTTATCGGTGCTTCAATAGGGTTACTGCCCTATATGACCAGAGAGATCCGCGAGATTTATCAGGTGCAATGTATAAGAGGTGCAAAGATAACTCCGAAGGCGTTAAGGGATCCGAGAAATTGGCAAGAGTTGATGACCTGTGTGGTTTTCCCTCTGTTGATTCAGCTTCTTAAGTTATCTAGGCAGATGGCCATAGCAGCGCAATTAAGATTTTACGGTAAGAAAAGTAAACCAACACATTGGCAAGAATAGAAGTTCAGGAAAAATCATTATGAATAAGAGTATGAGTTTCAGCTTGCAAGACGCACTGTTTATCGGGTTTTGTGCGACCTTACTGGTAGCACTAAAAAGTATGCTACGGCTTAAATTAGGACTGTCGGGACATTCAATGTTCTTAATGACATTTTTCTATCTGATTTGCTATGGCATCGTTGGACGATTAGGAGCCATTACAGCCTGTGGAGTGCTATCCGGTCTAGTTGCTATGGTGTTGAGTATTGGTAAGGGCGGACCGTTAATTTTGCTCAAATTTGCCATTCCTGCATTAGCGATGGATATGAGCTTAATTGTACTGACAGGTTTATTTACTCTGAGATGGCGCTGTATCACAGTTGGGCTGGTGGGGTGTTTAGCATGGGCAATGAAAGGCTGGGTGGAAGACTTGTTAGTGGGTATGACAATGCAAGTTGCGCTGGTACAGCTTGGCCTGAGTATGCTCAAAGGTGGTGTATTTACTGTACTTGCGGCCAGTTTAGTTCCTCCTGTTCTGGAACGTCTAAAATCCCATGATCTATTCGGCGCTAATTCAAATGATAATGGAAAAATTTAATGCAAACATCAGATAAAAAAAACTGGCTTATCTGTATCGATGACACAGATGATATAGGGACTAAGGGGACTGGAGAAATTGCTGAAGAGATAGCGGTTTTATTGCTTGATGAAATGAATGATGCCCATCCTCTGGTGACGCGACATCAGCTATATGTCCATCCTGATATACCTTACACATCGCATAACAGTGCCATGTGTTTTGAATTAGCATCAGAAAAATCACTAACAGAGATAAAGACTATTGCTGTGAAGCATCTGTTGGCTGAATGTGCTTGTGCATCAGATCCTGGCTTAGCAATATTAGACTTATCGAGTTCATATGATCGGCTTGCACTGATTGAGTTTGGTTTAAAGGCTAAAGTCGAAGTGAAAACTAAAGTGCAAGCTTACGATTTGGCAGCCAAATTAGATGTCAGTTTGAGTGAGCATGGTGGTACAGGCCAAGGTGTCATTGGTGCGCTGGCTGGGATTGGATTAAGGCTTTATGGGCAAGATGGTCGAGTCAAAGGTCAGGTTAAATTGAATAATGGCTTAGATCAAGATTCTAGTGTTCAAGACCTTTTTGAGATCACTGTGGCTGATATCTTAAGGCGATCTGAACTCGATAGTGTGGTGACTATTAGCGGTGATTTGCTTGGCCCAGATGAGAGGCTCTATTTGACTGGAAAGGTTAAAGCCATTTTTTGGCAGCATCAGTTTGCTTTACTGGTTTATAGAGATAAAGGGCGTTGGTGTAATGCGCTTAAACAACATCTGAAGGAGTATTAGATGAAACAGATCTTGCCTTGGTATGAGCACGAAGGTAACAGTCTTACTTTTAAATTTGATCTTGAGAATTATAAAGCATCTCGTGAGGCGGCAGAAGTTTGTACCCACTTTAGCCCAGATGATGAAGATGAACAGATTGATGATGTGCCAACTTCATGTTTTAACTGTATGAAACGGCGGTGGCTCAAGTCGGGTTTAGAGTGTATTCAGCTGCAAATCTAGTGTTCATTTATGTTTTATATTGTGGTCAGCCTTTTAATTAAGCAGTTACTAAAGCTGAGGGTATGTTTACAGTATGTTTTTAAGTCGAGTAGTTCTGTTATTGATATTTTACAGTGGTGCTTTACTGCTTCTAGGAATAGAATAGCTCCCCTTACGCCAATTCAACAAAAACAAAATATCGATAAGGTATTTGGCGTACTAGAATACTTATATGAAGATTTATCAAAGTAAAAGAGTCTGATTTTCAATAAAGAAGGCTCTAAGCTCGTAGGTCATCTGGGGAGATGTGAGCACATGGCTGAATTAGCCGATTCTAAAGCACTGGTTAAAATCTCTGTGTCGAAGTTAAGCATAGGGATGTTTGTGAAAGCAATTGACCAACAAGGTTTAGTTGCTATCGCAAATGCAGGACAGATCCGCAATAAGGATGCGATACTTAAGCTTAAAAAAAATGGCATTAAGCATGTATGGGTTGATGTTGAGCGATCGTCTGATAGTTGTGGCTTGAAACGTGCTGTCTCACCTAAACCTGTGGTCAAAAAAGTGCAGCCTTCCCGTGAAAAGCAACAGCAAGAATCTAAAAAATTAATCGTTGAAGCCAAAGATCTGGTTCAAAAAGTATTATCTGAGGTTTTTGCAGGTAAAGCGATAGAAGTCGCCCCTTTTGAAGCTCTCGCCGATAATATGATAGAAACTGCATTACTCGATGCGGATGCGCTCAAATGTGTTTCTGCACTTCGAAGTAAAGATGCTTACCTGCTCGAACATTCCATCAATGTTGCATTCTTACTAGTTACTTTTGGTAAACATCTCAAGCTTGATAGAGAGATGCTTCGGCAACTAGCTGTTGGTGGTATTTTACACGATATCGGTAAAATAAAAGTAGATAACAAGATACTGCACAAGCCAGCAAGACTCACTCCTGAAGAGTTTGAGCATATGAAGCTTCATCAGGTGTATGCCATAGACATTATGGAGCAAACCCAAGATTTATCTGAAGTCAGTAAAGATGTCTGTTTGATGCATCATGAGAAAATAGATGGTAATGGTTATCCCAGAGGCTTGAAAGGCGATGAAATTCCATTACACGGTCGTATGAGCTGCATCGTCGATATTTTCGATGCGCTGACGGCAACTCGTTGCTATAAAGAGGCCATGAGCCCAGCTGCTGCTTTTAAAATATTACTGAGTCTTACCCCTTTTCATTTAGATCAAAAACTGGTTTATGAATTTATCCGTTGCGTAGGTGTCTATCCTGTCGGTTCGTTAGTGGAGCTATCAGATGGGCGTGTGGGTATTGTGTGGCAATCGAAAAATAGAGATGCCCTGCATCCTGTACTCAAATGTTTTTACTCTATTAAACATAAGCGCTATACCGATGTGACCATGGTTGACTTACTTAAGTCAGACTTACATATCGAACGTGGTGTCTCACCAAGCAGCTTAGATGTTGACCCTTCTCCTTTTTATTAAATCTTTAGCTAGCATTTTGCGCTATCAATAGCCCCACAGGTATACTCGGCTTTCAATATCTTTGCTTGAGTGCATCATGAATCGTATTTTCACTGTGATTATCATATTACTTTCCCTTTGTTTATTAATCCCAGGTGTGACCCAGCCGATCCTTAGCATTAGCGGAAGCATAGACAAGTCTGAGTTAGCTCAAGCGGGTATGGGAGAAATGCTGAAAACCAGTGCTAATTTCGAAGTGGGTTTCTACTATTTCTCGGCCTACTGTTTGTTTTCTCTCTTCAGTGGCTATCTAGTTCATCGACAAGAAAAAATTACAAAAAATGATCCAAGTTTAGCGGCGATAAACATTCGCTAAGCGAGCAGCTTTGGAGCGGTAGTGAGTGCTGGATAAAGGTTTTTTAAAAATCTGGCTAATGATCACAACTCTTGTTTACTGACTAAAAATTAAATGAATTTTTTCAAAGATATAATGACTTAATTAAATAGTGGGTCAGATTCTGGCTCAAGATAACTAATTTAAGAGAGCTCTTATGAAGCGTCGTGAGTTTTTAACCGCCGGTATATCGATAGCCGCAACAAGTATTGTGGCCAGTAATACTTTCTCCAGTGTATCGTTTGCAGCAACAAGTGAACGGCCAATGCAGATCCTAGCCTTAGTGTTTGATGATTATGAAACGTTAGATCTCCATGGCCCTATAGAGATGCTGGGGCATATGAAAAATGTAGAGATAAAGCTCGTTGGAGCTAAAAGTATAATCAGAAGTTATCAAGGTCCAAGAGTCGTGACTGACTTGAGCCTGGATAGTGTGACTCCCTGTGATCTACTCATAATTCCTGGTGGTTTAGGGACTCGGAAACTGATTGAAGATCAGGTGTTGATGCGCTGGTTAAGGGAGCAGCAGAAAGTGTCCGATAAAGTTTTCTCTATCTGCACTGGTTCGGCGCTTTTAGCGAAAGCTGGGGTGTTAGATGGGGTGAATGCCACCACAAATAAAATGGCCTACAACTGGGTGACCAGTCTATCAAATAAAGTTAATTGGCAGCCAAGTGCTCGCTGGGTCGATGACGGTAAGTATTTGACCTCTTCAGGCGTCTCTGCCGGGATTGATGCTGCACTCTTCTATGTTGAACAGTTAAGAGGTAAATCGGAAGCCAAGCGGATCCAAGCGTTAACGGAATATCATTGGAATGATGACGCCACTAATGACCCTTATGCGGTTGAGACTTAATGCTTCTTAGTAGTTATAGCTATTTGTTAGTGAAAATGGATATTTGGTATCGCGCTACTATTCGATAAATAATAACCACTAGATAGATCTGCTTCGCATTTCTATCTATGCCACTTTGTGGCGTAATTGTGGCTTATTGCAGAATCGATGAACTTTATGTTTATTAGGTTTTGCTGGAGATAGAAGCATGAAGCAGTGGTCAATTATCTTATGTTGTGCAGTATTCGTTATTGGCTCTTTGCTGACTAGCGGGCTCGTTCGCGCCTTGATCGATCTTGGCGCATTTACATGCTTACTATGGATAGTACTTGGATATAAATCCACTCCGGTGAAGCAATCTAAACTGGCCGGTGGGAAATAAAATTAGGATTGAAAGGTCCTAGGTTCTAGATACTTCTTTTAAGCATACAAAATATACAGCAGTGAACCTGTCCCTATGGATAGCCATAGCATGACACCGAGTAGCAATGGTTTAGCTCCGGCTGCTCGCATCTTACTCACAGTGATACCTGCACCGATTAAAAACAGGCACAAGACTAAGATACGCTTAGACATCTCAAATATGACCTCATAAGCGATTTGCCCCTGGGGAAACAAATAAGCAATACCAATAGCAAGACAATAAAACCCGATAAAATAGGGAATGGTGATCTTTTTCTTGTTGCCGCCAAATATAGCCGCACTTAACAAGGCGATAGGAATGATCCAAAGGGCTCTGGCAAGTTTAATCGTTGTCGCAGTTGTGAGGGCTTCCTCTCCATAAGCCGAAGCTGCACCAACCACAGAAGAGGTGTCATGAATTGCTATGGCACTCCAGACTCCAAAATCATATTGGCTCATTGAAAATAGGTGGCCTAATGCCGGAAAGACAAATAGTGCAATTGAGTTGAGTATAAACACAGTGGCCAACGCGATAGCAGACTGCTCACTGTTTGCATTGATTGCAGGTGAAACCGCTGCAATCGCGCTACCGCCACAGATCGCGGTTCCAGCAGAGATTAAGTGACCAGTTTTACTATCAAATTTAAGCAGCTTGGTCAGTAGAAAACCTAAGGCTAAGGTGAAAATAATGGATCCTAAAATAAGCGGTAGGTTAGCTAAACTTACCGATATTGCGGTTTGTAGATGGATCCCAAACCCCAAGCCTATGATTGAGTATGACAGAAAGCGTTTAGTTAACGACGCCAAATTTATATTATGAGGCACTAGGCCAAGACTTGCTAAGGTAAAGCCAAGCACGAGAGCGATAGGGGATGTGATGACCGGAAGCAAACATAAGGCAGCGATGAGTAAAAAAGGGCCATATTTTTGCATTAATTGGATATTGGTTTGCACTTGTTTGTTAGTCGGCATCGTTTTTTGGATGAATTCATTGGCCGAACATTGTAACTCGCGCTTCAGTGTCAATAAATTCAATTAATTTTAGTTAATGATTCAATATTTTTTAATCTAAGTCTCCTCCTGTGTCAGGATTGTTATCACCCACAAAAAAGCCTGAGGCTGTGAGGGCTCAGGCTAATGATATTGAACAAGGTTGTTCGGTTAGAGCTGGCTTATCTCATGGTAACGAACTCTTCGGCGCCCGTTGGGTGTATCGCCACTACTGAGTCAAACTGAGCCTTGGTTGCGCCCATTTTCATGGCGACACCGAAGCCTTGTAGGATTTCATCCATACCAAATCCGATACCATGGATACCGACGACAGTCTCTTCTGGGCCTGCACAGACCAGTTTCATCTTGCAAGCCTGGCGGTGTGCTGTAACCGCTGTGTACATAGAAGTGAAACCTGAGGCGTAACACTTAACTTGGTCTGCACCGTATTGGGCAATAGCTTCAGGCTCTGAAAGTCCCATGGTGCCGATAGCGGGGTGGCTAAAGACAACCGTAGGGATCAACTTGTAATCCATCTTGGCATCGGTCATACCATTGAATAGGCGCTCTGAGAGTAGGCGACCCGCTTTTACCGCGACGGGTGTTAGCTCGACGCCACCTTCGATAATATCACCGACACAATAGATCCCTGGGTTGGTGGTGTTTTGCTGCTCATCGACAATGACATAGCCACGATCATTAAGCTTAACTTGGGTATGCTCAAGGCCAATATTGTCTGTTGATGGTTTACGGCCAATGGCCCAGATCAAGGTATCAACTTCATAGCTCTCACCATTTTCAAGCTTAAGAGTGAGGCTGCCATCACTATTTTTAATGACCGATTCTGGTGTGCTATTGGTATGAAGCGTTGGCCCATCAGTTGCCATTGACTCCATTAGAGCTTCACTTAGCATAGGGTCGAAGCTACGTAGTGGCGCGTGTTTACGCACGAAAAGCTGGGTTTCACTGCCGAGTGAATGCAGTACGCCAGCAAGCTCGACAGCAATATAACCCGCGCCAATTACGGCTACGCGCTTTGGCTGCTCGGTGAGAGCGAAGAAACCATCAGAATCGATACCATGTTCAGCACCTGGAATGTTCGGGATGGTCGGAGAGCCACCTGTCGCGATAAGAATATTATCGGCAGTGTACTCTTGACCGTCGATCTCTATAGTACGTTCATTAACGAAGCGGCCATAACCTCTAACCAGTGTGACCTTGTTGTTCTCTAAACCACGATCATACGAACCATGAATTCTGTCGATATAGGCTTCACGGCTAGCGACCAAAGTGCTCCAGTCGAATTTGTTTACCGTGACATCGAAACCGTAGTCTTTAGCATAAAGGTGTAGCGCTTCTGCAACCTGAGCGCCATACCACATGACCTTTTTAGGAACACAGCCCACATTGACACAGGTACCGCCTAAGGCTTTAGCCTCGATAAGTAGGACTTTTGCACCACGCATAGCAGCTCGGTTTGCCGATGCAATACCACCACTACCTGCGCCAAGACAGATATAGTCAAAATGTTGGGCCATCATTATCTCCAAAAAGGTTTGTTAAAGTTTGAAAAAAAGCTCGCCTCATTGTAGAGGGAATTGATCCTTATCTCATTAACTATTAATACCAGTTGCATTAAAAGTTTGACCATTCAGCGGGAATTCAAAGCCGCACTACGTGAGTGGCTCTGAATTGGTCAAACACTTAGCTCCTGCCAGTAAACAGACCCGTGTTTGGCTGATAAAATTTCTCCTATAAAGCTCAACGACGGTACTGACACCTGTCGTGATCGACTTGGCTTGGTCCTTCGGCGCCGCACTTCATACATTTCCATTCAGTGGTTCTTATTTTGAGTTCGCTGCGATGAAAGCCATAACTTTTTTGATTGCCGCGGTGTTTAAGGCTCTTTTCTAATTTATCCATACGGCTGTCTAGCCAGCGACAGCTTGGGTCGTTAGCCACCTGTGATCTGCTAGCCAACAGCTGTTTTCTGGAGAGCGTTTTTGTGGATTTACGTCTTCGTTTCTTGGATTTTTTCTTGGCTGGAGCCTGCAGCTTAAAGTGCGGCTCTGCATGGTAATCGAATGCACTTCGATTTTGGGATGGGATAAGGATTGGTTTACCTTCGCTATCTAATGCCACGCCTAATGTTGTGCTGGGGGAATCAGCGTTAGTGAGTAAGCTTACATCGCTAGCATGACAGCTATAGGACAAGCCTAAGGCGATGATAATTCCCAATATTGGTATGGTATAGGCTGGCTGATGCGCAGGCATGCGCTTAATGTTGAAGAGTGACATTCCTTGTTCCTCTCTGAGCTTCTGATTATCTCTGTGTTAAAGGCGTTCCCTGCCGTTAATCATTATTTTATCTCTACTGACTAAGTGTAAATTTAGACGACAAAATACGTTACTACCAATCTGAATCTTGTTTATGTGCTAAAAATTCCATGTCAGGTGAATGCCTGCATAGGTTTGCTCTAAGCTGCCTTCGTTCTCCTCGGCTTTAGCTTCGAGCTTGATATCTTCTTGAGCTAAGGTATGGCTGAAGTGCCCCGATATGACTAGCTGATCCATGATGATGTACTCGGCTTCGATGCCAAATTGAAAGTGGTTAGCACCGTTGTGCTCTTCTGTGACATATTGGAAGTCGAATGCTTGGGTGATATAAGGCGTGACAGTAAAGCCATCACTTAATTCCCAAGGGCTATGTATGCTAGCTTCGACAAAATAACCGCCAGCTTCTGTTGAGTAGGTATAAGCCAATGATGGTATAAGCCAATCATTAAATTGGTAGGTTAAGCTGCTAAAGAGTTCATTGTCACTACAAGGTTCATCACCATAAAACTCGAGTCTTTGGTAACCAATACTGACATCTATGGTGTCTGAAATTGCAATAGCGTATTCCAGACCAAAGTTCCATTCAGTATAATCTTGGCTATCGGCACGCCCACCTGTCGCGTAGATATTCAGATCTCCACGTTGGACAGCCAACGTGCCCCAGGTGATGCCACCTTTATCTAAGTTGTTACGGCCCTCTGAGATATATTCAGAGTCCCAACCGAGATCGACAATAAATTGAGTCTCATTTTGCTCATTTTTTGGTAATTTATTGATGTTATGAGAGTCATCTAAGTTT
The DNA here is from genome assembly GCF_007004545.3 of Shewanella eurypsychrophilus. Lineage (NCBI taxonomy): Bacteria > Pseudomonadati > Pseudomonadota > Gammaproteobacteria > Alteromonadales > Shewanellaceae > Shewanella > Shewanella eurypsychrophilus. The sequence continues at coordinate 162,146 of NZ_CP045503.2, forward strand.
GAAATATTATCGGCATGGCTGGTAAATGCAGCAAAAACTATGCAAGGTAGCAAAGTTAAGTAGGTTATTTTTTTCATTGTATTTATCTTTTTCAGGCGAAAGAACAGCTAGTTGCGATAAGAGTATCATTACAACTGCTAGTGTAAATGAGAACTCATCGTATTCATGATCTCGATTGCAATACTCGCTATGTAAGTTTTGTGTAAATCATAATTTTGAAGTAAATCAATGTTTTTTAAAGAGATGCCTGTTAGGAGGCGTAAAAATGAGATGATTTAGTAATTTTTCTTGAATATTGCTCTCATCGCCCATATCTCAATAAACATTAGACTCGATAAATCATGCTGAGGAATAAATATGAGCAACCCTTTGCTTACCAGCGCAGTTTTACCCCTTTTTTCGTCAATAAAACCTGAGCATATTCAAGAGGCTGTAGAGCAAGGTATTGCCAATTGTCGTAGTGAAATAGATCAAGTTCTCGCCCAATCAGTTCCCTTTACCTGGGATAACTTAGTGGCGCCTCTCGAAGAGGTGGATGATGCGCTAGGTAAAATATGGTCACCTATCTCCCACATGAATTCAGTTGTTAGCAGTGAAGAGTGGCGCGCAGCCCATGATGCATGCTTACCCTTGTTATCTGAGTACGGCACATTTGTCGGTCAGCATCAGCCACTTTATCAAGCTTATAAGTCTCTGCGAGCATCGAGTGAGTTTGAGCAAATGAGTCAGGCTAGGAAAACCGTTATTGAGCACAGCTTACGTGACTTTGAGCTTTCAGGCATTGGCCTTAGTGATGAAGATAAGCTGAGATATGGTGAGCTCGTTAAACGCATGTCAGAGCTTACAAGTAGCTTCTCCAATCAGCTCCTTGATGCGACTCAAGCCTGGAGTAAGTTAATCACAGTTGAAGCAGACTTAGTCGGCTTGCCTGAATCTGCTGTTGCAGCAGCGAAAGCCATGGCGGCAGCGAAAGAGCAAGAAGGTTGGTTGTTCAGTTTAGATTTTCCATCTTACTTGCCGGTAATGACCTATAGCGAAAATCGCGAATTACGCGAAGAGTGCTATCGCGCCTTTGTGACTCGAGCTTCTGATCAAGGTCCATTTGCTGGTGAATATGACAATGGTCCGCTAATGGATGAAATTGTCGCTTTGCGTCATGAGTTGGCCCAACTGCTTGGCTTCGACAGCTTCGCGCATAAATCACTGGCAACTAAGATGGCCGAAACTCCACAACAGGTATTGGAGTTTCTGAATAAGTTGGCGAGTCGCTCACAGGAGCAAGGTAAGGCTGAGCTAGTGGAATTGACAGAGTTTGCCCAGCAAGAGTTCAATGCCGATGATTTGCAGCCTTGGGATCTCAGCTTCTATGCTGAAAAACTGAAACACCACAGATATGAAATATCTCAAGAGCTGTTACGACCATACTTTCCCGAAGATAAAGTGCTTTCGGGTCTGTTCTATACCGTGTCACGCCTATTTGGCTTAAGCATCAAAGAGCAAGATGAGTTTGATAGCTGGCACAAGGATGTTCGTTTCTTCCATATTACAGATAGTGAGGGTAAGCATAGAGGAAGCTTCTATCTGGACCTCTACGCCCGTGAAGGTAAGCGTGGCGGAGCTTGGATGGATGACTGCCGTGCTCGCCGACAGACGCCTAATGGTCTACAAGATCCAGTGGCATATCTGACATGCAACTTCAATGCACCTGTTGATGGTAAGCCTGCATTATTTACCCATGATGAAGTGACCACCTTATTCCATGAGTTTGGCCATGGTATTCATCATATGTTGACTAAAATAGACGTTGCAGGCGTATCAGGTATCAATGGTGTGCCTTGGGATGCCGTAGAGTTACCGAGTCAGTTTATGGAAAATTGGTGTTATGAGGAGGAGGCGTTAGCCGAGATTTCTGGACATTATGAAACCGGTGAACCTCTACCAAAAGATATGCTGGATAAAATGCTGGCAGCAAAGAATTTCCAGTCAGGCATGATCATGTTGCGTCAACTAGAATTCTCACTATTCGATTTCAGGTTGCACCTTGAATATCGCCCTGAGCAGGGAGCCAATATTCAAGCCAAGCTGGATGAGGTACGTAAGCAAGTTGCAGTAGTAAAAGCGGCTGACTTTAACCGTTTTCAACATAGCTTTGCCCATATCTTTGCAGGTGGTTATGCTGCCGGATACTACAGCTATAAATGGGCTGAGGTGTTGTCTGCCGATGCATTTTCTCGCTTCGAAGAGGAGGGAATATTCAACTTAGGTACGGGCCGTAGCTTCCTAGAAAATATCTTACAGATGGGAGGTAGTGAAGAGCCTATGACCCTGTTTAAGCGTTTTCGTGGGCGAGAGCCAAAAATTGACGCACTATTACGCCATAGCGGCATCAGTGTTGAGTAGATTCGTCAGCTAGAGCTAACCTAGTTAGCAAAGTGTTCTAACTCTAAGGCTTTAAATCATATTGTTTTTTGAGATGGTTAACGTTAAATGCCAATTGGTTTAGCCAGTTGGCATTTTTAATGGTTGCAGTTATATATTAGTAAAACTGCAAGCTTGTTATCTGGTATGACCTCTGTTAGCCTCTGGCGTTCATTAAAAAAGGATCTAAGATGAATCTCTATTTCAGGCTCATTTGGCTATTTATCTGGCGTGTACGCCACTGCAATTCTATCGGTTTTCTCGGCACCAGCCGTATCTCATACCGCGCATTACCTTGTGATTGCGACATTAACTTTCATGTGACCAATTCAAGGTATCCAGCCTTTATGGATCTGGCTCGTACCTATATGTTAGCCGAAATGGGCTTCCTTAAGCGTTTCATCAAGCTCAAATGGATGCCTATTGTTAACGCTGCTGAGTTCACCTATATCCGCGATATTAAACCATTCACTCTGTTTGAAATTGAGACTAAGTTGGTGGGATGGGATGAAAAGTATTTTTATATCGAACAACGCTTCGTGAGTGAAAATAAACTGCACTGTATTGTGCATGTCCGTGGTGTATTCGTCTGTAAAGGCAAGCAAGTGCCAATCGACACTATGGTTAAAGAGGTTAACTTTGAAGGACCGGCTCCAGAGCTTCCGGCGGAAGTGGTGAAGTGGAAGCAGTTTTTGCAACTCAAGAAAGAACGGAATATATAAAAGCGCCTAGTTCCTAGTATCGAGTTACTAGGAACTTTCTTAGGGTATCGGCCTCCTACCTGCTAGTACTTCTCCTTTAGCCAGCTCCACTTCCTCTTCGACTTGTTGATACGCACCTCTTAGCTTAGCCTGCTGCCAATACCTATCGAGATTGTCATATTCAAAATATTTGAAATGCTCCTGAGCGTAATAAAGGCAGGGAAATAAGGCGCAATCGGCTAAGGTTAGACTGTCGCCACATAGCCAATGCTGTTTCTCTAATTGAGTATCTAGGTATTTTATAAACTTAGTAATGTCGTTTTCAAGTTGCTTGATAAGCAGCTGATTCATATTTTCTTCTTGTAGCTTCTGCCGCTCTAACTCAAAGAGTACATTACTGAAATCATTGTCTATTAAGCGATCTTGTAAGCGTGTATTTAGCGCCACTTGATGGTTTTGAGGGATAAGTTTGGTACCGGTCGAAAATTCATTATCAATATATTCAATAATAATACTGGATTCAGGGATTAACATTCCGGCCTTGTTTTTGAGCAGGGGTACCTTTCCTGGGGGATAAAAGCGATTAAACTCTTGGCGAGAAATAGGATCTGACAGTTCAATCACTCTTGGATAGAAGTTGGCTTGCTTTTCATAGAGAGCGATGAGCACTTTTTGCGAGTAGCGGGAAAGTGGATGATAAAAAAGCTCCATCGATAATCCCCAACGCTAAAAAATGTCATATAGATAACTTTAGTCGCTCTTCAATATAATTGAGAAATGCTTTTACTCTAGGAGGGAGCACATCATTGAAAGAGTGGGTTGCATACACTAGCCCTTCTTGGAGGTGGTAGTCAGATAATACCTGTACCAAGTGCCCTTGTTCTATCTGTGCTAGGGCGAGATAACTGGGTAAAATTCCCACTCCAATGCCTTGTTTGGCTAAGCTCATGACGGCAAGGTTACTGTTACAGGTGATAAATGGATTGATATTGAGCTTAAATTTATCGCCATAGCTGTTTTGGATCTGGTGACTCTTTGGAAGTAGATTCGAAGACTGCAAAATCCATTGGTGTGTTTGTAGCATATCCGGGTGTAGTGGCGAGCCGTTTTGTTCTATATATTCTGGACTGGCAACAAGATACTCGTCGAACTTACTGAGTGCGATAGCATTTATATTTGGCTCTATATAGGAGTCTGCATGTATCGCGATATCAATGTTATTTTCGATAAGATCTATGTGTCTATCTTCAAGTCGTATCGAGATCCGTATCTTGGGATAGCACTTATGGAAGTCGCCAATATGTTTAATAAGGTTGTGCTCCCCAAAACAAACTGGTGCTAATATTTTGATGCTGCCATAGAGTTCTTTGTTATTAGGCTGAGTCGCTTGCTCTGCCTGCTTGGCAAGTTGCAGCAATTCAGCGCAATAATAATAGAAGTTCTGACCATCTTCGGTGAGAGCCATCTTGCGGGTCGTTCTTTGTATCAATTGAGTCTCACACCTAAGCTCCAGCTTTTTTAAGTGCTGACTTACCATAGAGCGACTGATGCCTAACTCATTCGCTGCTGCCGTTAGGGAGCCGTGTTCGACAACATTAGCAAATACCAGCATTCGATAGAGCTGACCTGAATCCATAATGTTCTCCCAAATTGAGCCTGAAATAGTTAAACACTGATAACTAAATGGTGTATTTCATGTTGATTGGTTACTTTTACTGAATATTAAAATTAGGTGCTTGGATGTTATTTGTCCAGTTATGATATTTTGATAAACATGTCTGGGGGCGATTAGTACAGGATTGCAGTTGCGAGTTAATGAAGTGATTGCTTTCTACATCTGTTTTCATATTATTGAAAGTTCCATCCATTAGACGTTTATATTTTACTATGAGCCAACAAGAATCTTTCTCTGCCATCTTTCAAAGAGCGAGCGACCGTAAAGGTGGCGATGAAGGCTTAGAGAGTCTGCTCTCTACCAATGCTAATTTAAGCGTGGATGAGATAGGTCAATATAGCGATGCGCAGCTGTTATCTGAGATGAGTAAGAAGGTATTTCAGTCGGGATTTGTCTGGCGCATCGTTGAAAATAAATGGCCGGCTTATGAGCAAGCCTTCTTTGGTTTCGAACCTATGAAGGTATTGATGCTATCGCCAGAGCAGCTACAAGAACGGGCAAGCGATGCTACCTTGATCCGCCATATGAAGAAGACCATGGCTATTTATGACAATGCCTTGATGACGCAAGATATTGCTAGGGAACACGGCAGCCTAGCTGAATTCATTGCTAACTGGTCAAGTGAGGATATTACTGGGCTTTGGGCTCAACTTAAGCGTAGAGGAACAAGGCTCGGTGGTAATACTGGCCCTTACTTTTTGCGTGCAATGGGCAAAGATACCTTCTTACTCACTGGTGATGTTCAAGCATATATGAAGGCACATAAGCTGGTGGATTTTGGTTTTAGTTCTAAGAGTGGTCTTAAGCAAGTACAAGCTGCATTCAATGGTTGGCAGCAAGAGTCAGGCAGAAGTCTGGCTGATATTAGTCGTATTCTGGCGTGCAGTGTCGGGGATAATAGGCTTTAGTCATCTTCTATATGACTGGGGATAAAAAACGTCAGCCTAGAGCGGGCTGACGTGAGATTGCCGAATAATATGCAATAAATAGAGCTATGTTTGCAGGGTAAAACGATATCTAACTGTTTACATCGAGCTAGACTTAGAAGCTTTTATTGATCCCGACCACAAATCGGTCATCAAATATTTCAGTCTGAGTGCCATAGACCTTGTGTGTCTCATCAACAGTACTGCCGTGGTATCTAAGATCGAAATTTAGGCCAAAGTATGCTTTGCTAACACCTAAGTTCCAGTGTCCCCAGCCCTCGGCGCCCTCACCATCTAAATCTTGGTAACCTACAGAACCCGATACTTTCACACCATTGTTAAACTCATAACTTGGATGAATGGCATAGTTAACTCCTTGCCAGCCGTCGACACCAAACCAGTCATCGATTGTTGGGGTCACTTCCAACTGAACCTTGGCTTGGCCGAATTGTTTGCCGACTTTAAGCCATAATTCGGTATAGTTTGAATAGGAAGCTCCTGGATAAAGGTAGGAGAACACCATCACATCATAGGTAAATCCGCTATCACCAAACTCACCCGCTTTACCAATATAGGGGGCGGTGACAATTTCCAACTTAGGATCGGCAAATTTGATATTTGAGGCAAATACACCGCCATACCAACCATCATCATTGCCCCAGCCAAGAGTGCCTTGTACGACTGGCACATCGCCATCCATAGTTTCTGATTCACCACGGAATACGTAGTCTGATGCGAAGGTGAGGTTACCGCTTATGGTTCCGCCTAAAACTTCTGAGTTTGCATCAGAGTTCGCAGCGTGAGCAAAAGAAGTGGCTGAAAGGATCAATCCACTTAACAGTAACTTATATCCTAGATTCATATTGGCTTTCATACGTGTTGTCTCATAGTGAAGGAATTTGTTAGCGCAGTTGAATAATAAAGCCTGCATGTGAATGGCTATGCTGGTTTGAATGAACCAAAAGCGAAAAATTATGAAAGTTTATGAATGAAATGACTGAGAATAAACTGTGATGCTGGAGTAGCGGTGCTGATTTTTTAAGATAATAGACATTACAGCCAATTAACTCACTTTAATAAATATGGCCAACGTTAACGAGTTGATAACATAAGCTTGTGATTTTAATTATAAATTTGCATTAGCTTACAAATTTACAAGTAGTTTTTCTTGTTGACTTTGTTCAGGTGTGAGATAAAGGCAAGTTCAAATCTTACCCAAAAATTTATGCTTCCAAATATACCCGTAATAGTGATTTATTCTGTTCGGGCTACCAAATCTTGGTCGGTTGCTATGATAGGAGTTCTCATGCGGCAAATAGTGAAAATTGCCTCTGTTTTAAGTGTGGCGTTATGGATAACTGCTTGTGGGCAACAAACTGAACAAGGACCGCAAGAGCGCGGGCCGATGGAAGTTGGTGTCATCAAGATTACTGCAAAACCACAATCAATTTTGGTTGAATTGCCGGGTCGCAGCAAAGCATATTTGGAAGCTGAAGTGCGCCCTCAAGTTAGCGGCATTATCATGACGCGTGGTTTTGTTGAGGGGAAAGATGTCGAAAAGGGCCAATCTTTATATCAGATCGACTCATCGACTTACACTGCAGCATTGATTAGTGCCAAAGCTGATCTTGAAAGCGCGCAAGCTAACTTAGTTTCGGCTAAAGCAAAAGCATTACGCTTTAAAAAGCTGGTTAAGCTTAACTCTATCAGTGAGCAGGACTTTGATGAAGCTGATGCGGCATACAAAGAAGCATTAGCAAGAGTGACCGTTGCTGAAGCGGCAATCAATACGGCAAATATTAATTTAGAATACACAGAGGTCAAGGCGCCTATTTCTGGGCGAGTGGGTAAGTCTTCAGTGACTGCTGGCGCATTAGTTACAGCTAACCAAACGCAAACGTTGGCGACGATTCAACAACTCGATCCTATTAATATTGAGATTGCACAATCAAGTGCTCAAATGTTGCGTCTTAAATCTAAATTGAAGCAAGGAAAACTTGAAGCGGTAGAGAATGCTGGTGTTCAGTTAATACTTGAAGATGGTACAACATACACTCATGAAGGTGTACTGCAGTTCGCTGAAGTCAGTGTGAATGAAAACACCGGGTCAGTGATCTTACGTGCAGAATTCCCTAATCCAGAAGGCATATTAATGCCTGGAATGTATGTGCGAGCAGTACTCAATACGGGGACAGATCCTGAAGCGATTTTAGTGCCACAGCGTGCAATTACTCGTAATACCAAAGGTGAAGCGGTCGCTATGATTATTGATGCCGAAGGTAAAGTGGCAGCCCGAGTGGTCACAACAGCAGAGGTGATCAATAACCAGTGGCGTATTACTGATGGTTTAGCTGTTGGTGATCAATTGATCGTTGAAGGTCTACAAAAAATTCGCCCTGGGGCGCCAGTTAAAGCTGGGCCATTAGTTGCGGATAAAAAATCACCAACTCAACAACAGGAATAGGGTAGAACTATGGCACGTTTCTTTATTGATCGCCCTATTTTTGCATGGGTGATCGCCATTCTATTGATGCTAGCCGGGGTGCTGTCGATTTCAAGCCTTCCGGTTTCTCAGTATCCTAATATTGCACCGCCTTCGGTAGTGATTAGCGCTGTTTATCCTGGCGCATCGGCTAAGACGATGGAGGATTCGGTAACTCAGGTTATCGAACAGCGAATGACGGGTCTCGACCACCTGCGTTATATCTCATCAACCAGTGATAGTTTTGGTAATGCGCAGATCACCTTGACCTTTAACTCTGAGGCCGATCCTGATATTGCTCAGGTTCAGGTGCAGAACAAGCTTCAGCTTGCTATGCCACTGCTGCCGCAGGAAGTTCAGGCACAAGGGGTCAATGTTGCTAAGTCTAGCGCCGGCTTCTTGATGGTTATTGGCTTCGTATCTCAAGATGGCTCTTTAGATAAGAATGATATCTCCGACTATGTCGGCTCGAATATTCAAGATCCAATGAGCCGTGTTGCGGGGGTGGGTACGATTCAGTTATTTGGTGCCCAGTATGCGATGCGTATCTGGCTAGATCCACTGAAGCTGACTCAATATAACCTGACCAGTATCGACATTATGGCGTCGATCCGCGAGCAAAATGCCCAGGTTTCAGCGGGTCAATTAGGTGGTGCGCCATCTTTACCAGGCCAGCAATTGAATGCAACAGTATCGGCGCAGAGTCGCCTACAGACAGCTGAGCAGTTTAAACAAATCATCATCAAATCTGACTCATCGGGTGCCAATGTTTATCTTGAAGATGTTGCCAGAGTAGAGCTTGGTGCAGAGAGTTATGCAGTAGAGTCATACTATAACGGTAAGCCTGCTGCTGGTATTGGTATTCAGTTAGCTACAGGTGCAAACGCCCTCGCGACGGCTGGGCTGGTACGTGAAAAGATTGAAGAGATGAAGCCTTTCTTTCCTCAGGGATTAGAAGTGGTTTACCCCTACGATACAACACCATTTGTCGAGAAGTCGATTGAAGGGGTTGTGCATACACTGCTTGAAGCAGTAGTGCTAGTTTTCTGTATTATGTTCCTATTTTTACAGAACTTTAGGGCTACACTGATCCCAACCATTGCCATTCCGGTTGTATTATTGGGTACCTTTGCAATCTTGTCTGCACTGGGATTCTCGATTAACACCTTAACCATGTTTGCTATGGTGCTCGCGATTGGTCTGCTGGTAGATGATGCCATCGTTGTGGTAGAAAATGTTGAACGTGTGATGCAGGAAGAGGGACTGAGTCCCATTGAGGCGACTAAGAAGTCGATGGATCAGATCACTGGTGCCCTTGTTGGTATTGGTCTAACACTATCTGCAGTATTCGTCCCTATGGCATTTATGTCGGGATCAACCGGTGTTATTTATCGTCAGTTCTCCGTGACTATTGTATCTGCAATGGCGTTGTCAGTGATGGTTGCTATCATACTGACCCCCGCACTTTGTGCCACGATGCTTAAACCGATTAAGAAAGGTGAAAGCCATACAAAGACCGGCTTCTTCGGTTGGTTTAACCGTAAGTTTGATAGCCTGACTTCACGCTATGAAGCGAGTGTTGCCGCCATGATTAAGCGCACTGGTCGTACTATGATGGTTTATTTAGCCATTGCAGTCGCAGTGGGCTGGATCTTTATGCGTATGCCGACGGCATTCCTACCCGATGAAGATCAGGGAATCTTGTTTACTCAGGCAATTTTGCCCGTGAACTCCACTCAGCAGGCGACACAAGACGTCTTGGATGATGTGACTGACTTCTACCTCAATGCTGAGGGTGATAACGTTAAATCTGTGTTTAGCGTATCAGGCTTTAGTTTCGCAGGTAACGGTCAAAACATGGGTATTGCGTTCGTTGGCTTGAAAGATTGGTCTGAGCGAACTGAACCAGGTCAAGACGTAGAGTCTGTTGCAGGTCGTGCCATGGGCATGTTTATGCAGATGAAAGAGGCCTTCGTGTTTGCTTTCGTGCCGCCAGCGGTTATCGAATTAGGCACAGCAAATGGTTTCGACTTGTATCTACAGGATAGAAATGGTCAAGGTCATGAAAAGCTAGTCGAAGCACGTAATATGTTGCTTGGTATGGCGTCGCAGAACCCTAACTTGGTCGGTGTTCGTCCTAATGGTCAGGAAGATGCGCCTCAGTATCAGATCCAGATCGATCAGGCGAAAATTAGAGCCTTAAGTGTCGATATCAACTCAGTGAACAGCGTACTGGGTACGGCATGGGGTGGTTCATATGTGAATGACTTTATCGATCGCGGCCGTGTGAAGAAAGTATATGTGCAGGGTGATGCTCAGTATCGTATGCAGCCTGAAGACCTTGATACCTGGTATGTACGTAATGCCCAAGGTGAGATGGTGCCTTTCTCTGCTTTCGCTACCGGTAAGTGGGAATATGCTTCACCGCGTTTAGAACGCTTTAACGGTCTGCCTGCGATGAACATTCAAGGTGGTACTGTGCAAGGTTACAGTACAGGTGCAGCTATGGCTGATATTGAAGCTATGGTTAAGAAGCTGCCACCAGGATTTGGTGTCGAGTGGAACGGTCTCTCTTATGAGGAACGTCTATCAGGTAACCAGGCTCCTATGCTGTATGCTTTATCTATCATAGTCGTGTTCTTGGTGCTTGCGGCTCTCTATGAGAGTTGGTCAGTGCCATTTGCTGTGGTCTTGGTTGTGCCTCTGGGTATTATCGGCTCCTTATTGGCGATGAATGCTCGTGGCCTGCCAAATGATGTGTTCTTCCAGGTGAGCTTGCTGGCGACTGTGGGGCTTGCTACTAAGAACGCCATCTTGATTGTAGAATTTGCTAAAGAATACTATGAGAAAGGTGCTGATCTGGTTGATGCTACGCTGCATGCGGTTCGTGTGCGTCTTCGTCCAATCATCATGACTTCATTAGCCTTTGGCTTAGGTGTTGTGCCACTTGCTATCAGTACGGGTGTTGGCTCAGGTAGCCAAAACGCGATTGGTACAGGTGTGTTGGGTGGAATGATGAGCTCGACCTTCTTAGGCATCTTCTTTATCCCAATCTTCTTCGTCGTTGTTGAGCGTATCTTCAGCAAGCGAGAGAAAAAAGGGGCTAAGCTTGAGTCTCAGATAAAAACGTCAACGGACTAATCATCTCCAATAGTTTGTTTATATCTTAAAGCCCGGCATCTGCCGGGCTTTTTTTTGCTCAGCGAAGCTGGTAAACCCGAGAGGTTGAAAGAAACCTGTATCACCCGAATAAGGGGAAGATAATCCGAATGGCAAGGGCGTTGCTGACCAACGGCCGGGTCTGAAGGAAGTCATAGGAAAACTAGAAAAGAGTATGCAGGAGCCGTATAAGAGGCCCGTACGTACGGTTCTGTTAGTGGGATGCAGTAGGGGCGGAGTAGGCTAGATAGATAAACATTAGTTAACTGTTTTTACTCCAGTGGGTGATATATCTTATCATTGATGGATTTAAATGGATTTTGATTAATCAGGGAGATAATTATTTTATGGATAGCCAGAGATACGCAGGTTTTAGAATTCGATTGGTCGCGGCAGTTATTGACCTTCTTATTATGGTACCTGCTGTTTTCATCCCTTTGAGTCTGATCTATGGCGGTGACTATTGGGAAGGAGATCAAATCATATATGGTTTCTGGGATCTATTTTTAGGCTATATTCTCCCCTTTGTTGTCACTATTTTCTTCTGGTTAAGATACCTCGGAACCCCAGGGAAAATGTTCACTAAGTTACGCGTGGTTGATGCAGAAACAGGGAACAAGCTGACTCTTGCTCAAGCTCTTGGACGATACTTTGGTTATATTCTTGCTATGCTTCCTTGCTTTATTGGCCTAATCTGGATTGGGTTAGATGAAAAGAAGCAAGGCTGGCACGATAAGTTGGCTAACACTGTGGTTGTCAGGGGCTAGATAGTTACAAGGGGAGAATCACCTGATGAAAATGGTACCGACACTCTTGGTATTCTTAACCTGTGTTGTTTCGACTAATGTATTTGCGGATGAATGCGTTGTACTGTTGCACGGGTTAGGCCGAAGTGCTGCTTCAATGGAAAAGCTTGCCGGGGTACTGGAACTGCAAGGTTATCACATTGCAAATATCAGTTACCCGTCCCGAAAAATGTCAATTGAATCTCTGGCCAATATCGCTGTGAGGGATGGGTTAGCACAATGCAACAAAGCGAAAGCGACTCAAGTTAATTTCGTAACTCACTCACTTGGTGGAATTCTTGTAAGGCAGTTCTATAGTCATCATAGCGCAAGTGCTGTTAATCGAGTCGTGATGTTAGGCCCGCCAAATCAAGGTAGTGAGATAGTAGATAAACTAGGCTTATTACCTGGTTATGAATTGATCACAGGAAAAGCTGGTACGCAGCTAGGTACTGATATCAATAGTGTTCCAAAGCAATTAGGACCTGTGAATTTTGAATTGGGTATAATCGCAGGAACTCAATCCATTAATCCGATCATGTCGAGTATGCTTCCTAACCATGATGACGGAAAGGTCTCTGTAGCTGCTACTAAAGTGAAGGGAATGAGTGATTTTGTTGCATTGCCAACGATACACTCGCATATGATGAAAAATGATGCTGTGATCAAAGAGGTTGTAAGTTTTCTCAGTGAGGGACGCTTTACGCTGAGTCATTGATTTTGAAATCTATAATTTACGCGCTTAGGTATTGCTCTAACTTTGCATGGATGCGCTCGCTATCTATTGGCTTGGCAAGATAATCATTCATGCCTGAATCTAAACATTTTTCTCTATCGCCAAGCATGGCATTGGCTGTCATAGCAATAATGATGATGTCTTTACACTTGTCTCCAGCAGTGCCGGCACGAATGGCTTTCGTGGCCTCATAGCCATCCATTTCAGGCATCTGGCAATCCATTAAAATAACTGAGTATTGATCGCTGCTTTCCTGTGATTGATTGAGTTTTTTGATGGCCTCAATACCATTATTAGCAATATCTGCTCTAAGTCCGAGCTCATCTAAAATCCCTGTTGCGACCAGTTGGTTAACCCTGTTGTCTTCAACCAGGAGTACTCTACTACTCCCTAGGCCTGTTAAGCACTTAGGGGTGTTCAATGAGTTGGCTTTTGCTAATGCATCACTATTATCGGAAATCATCGCGAGAGAGTGATATAGATTGGAGGGGGTAACGGGTTTAGATAGGTAGGCATCGAAACCTATATTAGATAAACGATCTGTGTCGCCATGATCCGCGACCGAAGTCATCATAATGAGCCGTATTGGCATAAATTTGGGCGCTGTCTTTATTAACTTGCCTAATTGAGCACCATCCATATTAGGCATATTCATATCAATAAATGCAATATCAAAGAAGGGCTCGTTAGTGGACTTGAACATTTTTTTACACAGCTTTAATGCTGCTCTGCCACTATTAGCTTCAGTCACTTTCGCACCCCACAACTCTAACTGTTGCCTAAGTACTCGTCGATTGGTTTGGCTGTCATCAACGATGAGTAAGCTCTGCTCCGAGAGATCAATATTCGCAGTGACAGGCTTAGGCTGTGAACTTTCATCAAGTAGGATCTCCATAGAGAAACAACTGCCTTGATTGGGCTGACTTGAGACGTGGATGTCTCCGCCCATTAAATGGCAGAGTTGCTTCACTATGGTCAGGCCTAAACCTGTGCCGCCATATTGCCGAGTCGTAGAGGCGTCTATCTGCTGAAATGAATCAAAAAGTATGGAGAGCTTATCTTCTGGAATGCCAATACCTGTATCTCTGACATCACAGCGAAAAACTAGCCTGTTGTCTTTCTGATAAGATATTTTTGCGATAAGTACAATCTCTCCTTCATGGGTAAATTTTATCGCATTAGCGACTAAGTTGGTAAGAATTTGACGGATCCGTCCAGGATCACCTTTTACATTGAGATGATGAAGTTCAGATAAATCTATGATGAGTTCAAGTTGTTTCTCTTGAGCAAATTGGGCCATTCCTTGGGTCAATTCACACAATAGTTGTTCTAGATTGAAATCAATAGATTCCAGTTCTAGTTTCCCAGCCTCTACTTTTGAGTAATCTAAGATGTCATTGATGAGTGTCAGTAACGATTGTGCGCTGGATTTGGCAATACTAGCTTTTTGACATTGATCTTCGTCCAGATGAGTTTTTAATAACAGATCTAACATGCCAAGCACGCCGTTCATTGGTGTGCGGATCTCATGGCTCATGCTAGCTAAAAACTCATTCTTAGTTTTAGCGGCATCCTCTGCAACTTCCTTGGCTTTTATCAGAATTTTCTCTGACTCTATATGTGATGTTATGTCTCTATAGCTCCATACCCGTCCACACAACTCACCCTCAAGCAGCATAGGGTTAGAGGTTCTTTCAATGGTTTTCCCGTCTAAAGTCGATATCACATCTGTGGTAATTTCGAGGGAAAACTCATCTGATTGAGTTTCAATGATTAGCCTCTCATCATCTAAGATACGGCTGACTAAATGATGTTGTAACTTGGCTTTATTTAGAGCTATTTCAGGTATCTGCCATAGAGTAAAAAACTCTTGGTTACTTCTTAGGATCTCTCCCTTGATGTCAGTGACTAAGATACCGTTATCGGTCGACTCTAGCGTCGATGATAGTAGGCTGAGAGTCGCTTTTATTTCAGCCTCAACCCTCTTTCTCTCAATGATTTCGATATCGAGTTTATCTTTACTCGTCGTCGTGGTTTGTAAGCTATTAGCCATGCTATTCATGGTGCGGCCCAGTTGGCCTATCTCATCACTTCCTAGATCAGGAAGACGATAGCTTAGTTTGCCTTTGCCTAATGTTTCCGAGCCAAACTGTAATATTTTTAATCGCTGAGCTAGACCATATTTTGATAGCAAGTAAAGCAGTAGAGATAAAGAAATAAGGCCGATAGCAATAGAGGCGAGGATAACATTAGAAATTTTTTCCAATGGCTTGAATGCTTGCTCTTGGTCATAAAGTATATCTAACCTACCTTTCATTCCCCCGATGGTGAATTGACGACTTTTGATAAGCTCATTGCTAGTTATTTGTGTTCCCTTTGAATTATTGAACTTGTATTCAATAAGAGCTGCGTCACCTGTTTCATATACGGTAGCTGATGTGATGGCGCTGCCGGATGCGTTAAGCTCATCCACGACATTTTTAAGTATTGAGCTATTTAATGATTGCCAATCGACACTGAGTATCACATAGCCAATCAGTTCTCCTCGCTTAAGAATACGGGTCATCAACCATTGGCTTAAATGAAGGGGGACGCCGATTATTTTTAAATATGGGTCGGCTTGTGGTTGACTAGAACTGCTAGTTTGACCTTCATTGAGTGGGGTATAGAGCGGGTTGTCAGAGATATTATTGAGTAGCAGTAACTCTCCATTGATGCGGTTGTTATTGGGATCTCGGGTACTGACAGAAAATATGGTTCCATCAGGCTCAGTGATTATCGCGTAGTTTATAAATGGGTAGATACTGGGTAGATCATTAAGGACTTGGCTGACACCACGATTCTCGAATAGATCGAGTGCTTTGCGGATCTGACGATTTTTTGATGCGACATGTAATATGCTGATTGATTGCTGGTGGTTTGTGGCAATTTTGTCTATCGCGAGCTGAACATTTCCTTCAAGTTGGCTGGAGTGTATATGAGAAACTAAGTTCAGCAACTGATGTTGAAGATAGTAACCTAGTGATCCGAAGACTAAGATTATTACCATCGAACTTGAAACAAGAAGCTTACTGACTAGTGTCATTGAGCATTTTCCTTCACTTCACCAGGGCTAGTCTTCAGTAAGCGTGAGTCGCTGTCTGGCATCTAGGGGTAGTGTTAAGCCAACCGCTGCGATGCTCCTTGGGTTAGCAAGGAATAGTGGTGGGTTTTGCACCTCTGATTTTATTTGAGTTGGAGCCATATTCTGCAATAAAACCTGAGCGGCTTTTTGTCCTGCCATTTCACCTAGAATATAAAAGTCGGCTACAGGGCCAAACGTTGAACCAGCTTCGATGCCTTGTTTATTTGAGCTTAAAATAGGAGTTTGACTGGCAATTGATACTTCAATGAGTGCTTGCTCTCCGCCTCCTTGGAGTAAGGTATCTGTTGTGGTAATAAACAGATCGACTTTTTCAGCGTTGGCGCTGGCTAGTTCGACCAGCTCCTCAATATTGGATGGCTCTAAGTTTAATACTTTTATTTTTTGACGTTTGAGCAGCCGGATGAGGTTCGCTGCTTGTATATTTGAATTGGGCTCGCCTTTTCGGTGGATAATAGCTGCTGTTTTTGTGTCAGGTAGCACCAGATTTAGTAAGGTAATATAGTTAGACAAGGGCACATAATTACTGGTGCCGACTAAGTTATTGCCTGAGTAGTCGAACGATTCTATTAGGCCTGAATCAGCAGGGTAAGTAACAATGGAGAATATGATAGGAAGATCTTTGGGTAAGGTATTCTTCATGATCGAAGTACCTGGGGTTGTTAACGAGTACACCAAGTCGACTTTCTCTTCTAAGAAACGCTTAGCGACAGCGGTTTGTATTTTTTTATCTGCAACTGATTCGCCTTGCAAATAAGTGACATTGTGGCCTTCTTTAAGTCCAGCCTGATGCATACCTGCTTTAAAGCCCTTAACGCTATCTTCATATCCTGACCATACCGCTAATCCAACCGTATAGTTTTCATCTCCCCAAGCAGGCAGGCTCAGCATGAGTGAGATGAGTAGCAGTGGGTGAATAAACCTAGAGATGGAATTATTCAGGGTGTTGAGTCGATAGAGACAGAGGTGTTTGATTCCCTTCGGCATTGACCTCTCCTTGGTTGCATTTAGCGATGTCGATTTCATTTGTCCCTATATTCTAGTTAAAGATTTCGAGATTGCTTACTTTTAACCATGTTTTCCATAAGGTTTAACGTGTGGGATGAGTTGATTTTAAGGCGGGGTTAGACTCAAGTGTGAGAGCTTATAAAAATTTCTCCGTTTGATAATAAGCTCATCCATGAGCTTATTATCAAACATTATTTATGGTGTGTAATAGGTCTCTGCACCAGGACCAACTGGTAGCCCAAGTGCAAATACCCAGATGAAAAAGAAGATTGTCCAACCAATAAAGAACACAATTGAATATGGCAACATGGTTGCAATGAGAGTGCCTATGCCTAAATTCTTCTTATATTGGGAGGCGACCGCTAAGATTAATCCGAAATAACTCATCATAGGGGTGATTAAGTTAGTCACTGAATCACCAATTCGATAGGCTGCCTGTATCGTTTCTGGAGCATAACCCACGAGCATCAACATAGGCACGAAGATAGGCGCCGTAACGGCCCACTGGGCTGAGGCGCTACCTAACATTAGGTTGATAAAACCACACATCATGATGAACAGCACAAATACCAAGGGGCCAGTTAACCCGATGGCGCTCAATGCATCGGCACCAGATACTGCCAGCACCGCACCTAAGTTAGTCCATTTAAAGAAGGCTACAAACTGAGAGGCGAAGAACACCAGCACAATATACATGCCCATAGAGCTCATGCTGTGAGACATAGCATCGATAACATCTTTGTCTCGTTTCATTGTGCCGACGACCTTACCGTAGACTAAGCCTGGAATAGCAAAGCAGACAAAGATAAAGGCAACAATTCCCTCGAGGAAAGGTGAGCCAGCCACTAAGCCTGTTTCCGGGTTCCTAAGCGGGCCGTTTTCAGGGACCACGGTTAATGCTATCAGTGCCGATAGGATTAGAACCGAAATTCCCGCAGCTTTAAGCCCACGTTTCTCTTCGGCACTAACGCTGTCCATTTTTTGGTTAGATAGGTCGGTGCTAGCTTCATCGGCATCGTACTTGCCAAGTTTTGGCTCAACAATTTTTTCAGTTACCAGCGCACCTAATGTGGTGATCAGAAAGGTTGAGACAAACATGAAGTACCAGTTCACCTCAGGACCAACAGTATATTCAGGATCGATCATCTGAGCTGCCGCTTCTGTGATACCTGAGAGCAAAGGATCGACAGTGCCTAATAATAGGTTGGCACTATAACCCCCAGAAACACCTGCGAAGGCGGCGGCAAGTCCAGCCAGTGGGTGACGTCCCAGCGAGTGAAAGATCATCGCGGCCATAGGAATTAAGACAACGTAGCCCAGTTCGGATGCAGTATTAGAAATAATCCCTGCGAAGACGATAGTTAATGTGACTAAGCGTTTAGAGGCGCCCATTACTAGCAAGCGCATTGCGGCTGAGAGCATGCCAGAGCGTTCGGCAATTCCCACCCCTAAAAGGGCAACGAGCACGGTACCTAATGGCGTAAACCCAGTAAAGTTGGTGACCAGGTTTGAGACAATCATTCTCAGTCCTTCACCATTCATTAAACTTACAACATGGATCAACCCATCTTCACTGCGCCCAGATGAACCAATAGGTCTAGGATCGGCTATCGAAAGCTCAAAGTAGCCTGCGATGCCACTGATAACAATAACGGCCATACAGAACATGGCAAAAAGAGTGATAGGATGTGGGAGTAAATTACCTAACCGTTCGACAATATTAAGAAAGCGGACAAACGCTCCGCTTTGCTCTGTTGATTTCTCCGTTGAATTGAGAGGTATATTTACACTCTCGTCTTTATTTGAACCCATACCCTGCTTCCTTCAATTTCGGTCTCTGTGGACCTTATGATTGTCACTTTATCGCTGACTTTTTCGTTATACCGATTGGTATAACAAACTCGGAACTTCCGAGTGAACCGGTCATCATGTATCAAAAGGTTTAACTGAAACTTAAATTTATAAAGGAATGTGTATAACAGTTCCGTTACAAAATGGCTGGTTCTTATCTAGCAGGCACATTTGAAGGAAAGGCGTAATTAATGTGTTTGGGATTTTTTGAATTTATGCGGTGTCGTTTCTGTTCGACGTTTGAATTCGGTATAAAAAGAAGACTTACTGTTGTACCCCACCTCATAGGCAATATCGATGACGCTCATCTTGCCGTCGATTAACAACTGTTTAGCATGCTTGATACGATATTCGTTGATTAGATCGAAGTAATTGCCTTGGGTCTGTTGATTGATGATTTGAGATAGGTGATGTGTGCTGGTTTGTAGTTGTGATGCCAGTTTGCTAAGAGACAATTTTGAATCTTTATAGATACCATCCTCCATGAGTTGGGTCAGATTTGTTATTACCTGTTTAGCTTGGGTAGAGGTGACAGAGGAGCGGTACTGTTTATGAAAGAGCTGTTCGGACACAGCAATATTATCTGCTGTATCTGCTGTGATTTCTGGCACTAAGTCATAAAAAAGTTTATGACTGGTGAGCTTTTTTCCAAGCACTGGAAGGTAATAAAAAATCATTGAGCTCATGGCCGTAACCACTAATACAATGGTGGATATCATCCAGGTAAATTGGTGTGGCAGCCTAAAGATAAAGAAAGAAAAAACAATGGCAAAGCTGATACTAATCGCTATAAATCCCCCTTTAAGACGACCCATCTCTCGCAGTACATCGCTTTTCTTATTGTTGATTTCAATGTGCAGCTCTCGCCAACTCAAATAAAGGTAAATGGATCCTAAGCCACTCATTAACAACAGCCTAGTAAAGCGGATAGGCATAAAAGACAGTTGCCATGGAATGGGTTCATGAGTGTAGATACGAGAAAAGAACCATTGCTTGCTAGCTTCGTCGAGAAGGTTATAGGGCATCATTGCCAAAATGTAGAGCAAGGGGAAAATTAAATGCATGATGTTTTGCCACTGAAACTCATCGTTTAAGCGCATGCTGGCCTTGAAGTAAAGATAGAAAAAAATAGGTACTGAAACAGAAAGCGGGCCAGAGATTGAAATGATATATAGGTAACTTGCCCCTTCTTCGAAAATGGCCAGCTCGAGCATTAGGCTGACAAGGCCAATCAGCATCATCGTAAAACAGAGTCTTGCCTTACGATTCTGATAAGGCGTTGTTGCCACATACCCCATCATAAAGAAGGTGAGTCCCACTGAGATTAGTAACAAAATGGTCATCAACTGCATGGCCTATATCAATCCTTACTTTTAGCCAGCCTGTTCATCATGCAGGTTGGATCATTTATATAAATTGGCTGTTAGATTAAACAATCGTTTAAATACTTGATTATTAGTAAGAATAAAAAAGTCCGAACGGGTCGGGACGGTCGAGTTGTTTGCCTAAAGTGAATAAAGTAACAAATGATTAGCAAATCATAAACTTATTTTAAATAAAACCCAGGGTGCATAGTTGATTAAGGATGCGACTCAAAAGGAATAAGACCTAATGGAAAATAATAAATATAAGACATATCTTACGCCAATAGCGCTAGCAATGACGCTGTCTTTATCTGGCTGTGGTGGAAGTGATGATGACTCAACTGAACCTGAGGTGCTTCCCAGTACAGTGAAAATTGAATATACCTCTTTTGGTGTGCCACATATCACCGCTTCTGATTACAGATCATTGGGCTATGGCCAAGCTTATGCGCATGCACAGGAAAATATGTGTACCTTGGCTGAACAGATCATCGAGGTCAGGGCGCAAAAAGCGATGACATTTGGTGCTGGTAATTCCAATGCGAACGTTTTAACAGATTTCGGTACCTTAGCACTGAATATCTATAATGATGCCGAAGCTGCAATCGACAGTATGACTGAGGAGCAAACCGATTTGTTGGCAGGTTATGCTGAGGGCTTTAATCAAGCCGTGTTGGATAAAGCAGGCTCGCAAAATTACCCATCACCATGTCGAGGAGCCGATTGGATCCCTGAGTTGAGTATTACCGATCTGCATGCTTATCATTTAAAGCTGGCGTTATTTGCCAGTGGTGGAGCCTTATCGAATCAAATAGCCACAGCATCACCGACACCATCAAATAAAAGTCTACTAACGATGTTTAGTGAGGTGGCCAGTAAGAATGAAGGTTTAGGCAGCAATGGCTGGGCCCTCGGCAGGGATAAGACTGAGTCTGGCAGTGGTATGCTGCTTTCAAATCCACATTTCCCCTGGGCGGGTAGCTTACGTTTTGTTGAAAACCATCTGCAGATCCCTGGAGAGATCAATGTTACCGGAGTCTCATTCGTAGGCGTGCCCGGTGTACTTATAGGTTTCAATGAAAATATTGCCTGGACGCATACTGTTTCTCAATCTAAGCGGTTTACTACCTATCAATTAACCTTAGATCCTGAAAATAACACGCGCTATCTCTATGACGGTGAATATAGGGAGATGTTGAGCCAAGAATACACGATTGATGTAAAAAATGATGACGGCACAAACTCGGAGATCACTAAGACACTTTACTCGTCGCATTACGGTCCAATGATCGGTTGGTACCCAGATGGATCTGCCGTGAGTTATCGAGATGCTAATGCGAATAACGGTAACATGGTGAGTCAGTGGTTAGCCATGGATCGCGCCAAGACCATCGAAGAGTTCGAAGCTGCATTTGAGACATATCAAGGCATTCCGTGGGTAAATACTATGGCGACAGATGATAAAGGCAATGCTTTCTTTATTGATGGATCCAGAGCACCTAACTTAAATGCATTTGCGGCAGTTTTTGTAAAAGACTTTGTTAATAATAACCCTGTAGGTAAGGCCTTATGGCAAGGCGGTAAGGGTCAGTTAGTACTTGATGGCAGCATGTCGTTATTTGAGTGGGTTGATACAGGTACGACACCAATTCCTGGTGTTGTACCCTTTGAAAAAGCCCCTAAAGTGTTACGAAGTGACTATGTTTTTAATGCCAATAGTAGCCATTGGCTTAATCATGTAGAAGAACCGCTTGAGGGGTACTCGATTGTTTATGGTCCCGAGCAGACGATCCGTAGCCCTCGAACTCGAATGAATGCCACCATGTTGCAGGAGAAGTCGGCACAAGGGATATCAGGGGAGAATGGAAAGTTTAATCTTGATGAACTAAAAAACGTAGTGATGAGCCAGCGAGCTCAGCTTTCAGAGTTGCTCAAAGATCAGCTTGTTGAGCGTTGTAGCGGTGTGAGCAATATCATTCTTGAGAGCCAAGAATCTGTTGATATTTCCGCAGCGTGTACCACGCTAGCCAATTGGGATGGTTTGTACAAAAATACCAGCCAAGGTGCTCATGTGTTTAGGGAGTTTTTGAAAGTATTTAATGTTGGAGGAGAGCAAGCCTTAAGTGACAGCTTATTTGCAACGGCATTCAATGTTAGCAAGCCAGTATCTACACCAGCAAATTTAGCGCAGCATAGTGGTTCAACCAATAGTGACCCGGTTTTACAGGCATTAGCGAGCACAGTGCAACACCTTGCGAGCGTGAATATTCCTTTAGCCGCTCCTTTAGGTTCGATTCAATACCATATGAAAAATGAAGAGATGTTATCCATTCCTGGTGGTGGAACTATTGATGGCGTGTTTAATATCAATACGGGAAGCAGTGCTAAAGTCAAAGATTATGGCTATCCGGTATTTCATGGTGCCAGTTGGTTGATGGCGTTGGAGTTTACAGATAATGGCCCTCGAGCAGACGCGTTTTTAACCTACGGTCAGTCTCACGATCCTGAGTCGGACCATTTTGTTGATCAGACTCGTTTGTTTTCAAAAGGAGAGTGGCGTCCTGTGGTATTTACTGAGCAAGATATCAAAGCTGATTTAGTGGATACCATAGAATTAACCTTACCCTAAGCGCATTTTGGATAAAAAAATGGACTCAAAAGTGAGTCCAAAAGGGATGATTGATTTGCGCTTGCACTAACAATTAAAAATAGAGAAGTAACAAGCAAGGGTGAAAGATAATGGGGGAACTCTCACTGCTTGCTTGACAACTAATTTAGCAAGGTGTGGCTGTACAGGAACTGAATCAAAAACTTTATATGTTATATGGTGACTAGAATTTCAGGCAAAAAAAAGCCTCTATTCTAAGAGGCTAAAGGGATGTGGAACTATAGGTAAAACAGATAAGTGATGAGTCAAATTCCTGTAACACCACTATAAAGCGATCTAGCTGTATAGCGGCTGAACCAGATAAGTAAAGCTAGTTTTTATATGGTTTAAGCGGCTTTATGTTGAAAAAGTCACAGATTACGACCTCTGTGTATCAAAATTGACTTAAATCAAGGTTTACCAGAGTAAACTCAGGCTGAAAACCGCTAATACCGCCAAGTTTTATTGGCAGTTGTTTGTTTTTTACCTAGTTTAAATATCTGGCTTTTTCATTGAAAAATAATAACTTTCTTATTTTGTTCATTTATTTATTAATATTTACTCATTGTTTTATCTTCTCTTATGCGATCGAAGGATGACCTCTACGTTTGCCTATGTTTAATCCACTAAAAAGTGATTTAAACGTTAAGCTATCTTAAATAAGTGCAATTAATACCCTGAGATACTCTCGTAGGTATTAATATAAATGTATGGAAATATGAGAAAAAATAGGTAAAGGTAGGGGGTTAAAGCTTAAACGAAAAGCTGAGTAAATAGTCGATAAAATAGAACTATAAGGACGCAAGATGGAAGGGTTGTTGTTAGCTTTAGGATTGGTACTGATCATCGCTTATCTTTGGTACGTGAGTCTGGTGAAAAAGCGTAATACTGGCCGAGAAGCGCTATCCGGTATCGATGTTCAGATAAAGAAACGTTCAAATTTAGTGCCGAATATTTTAAAAATTGCCCAAAAGTTTATGGAGCATGAAAAGGCATTATTAACAGATATCACAGATCTACGTGCTCAAACTGGTAAAGCTTATGACACTAATGATGCCGAGGCTATCAGGGAGCACCTTGTTGTCGCCGAGCAGTTAAACAGTAAAATGGGTCAGCTGATGGTAAATGTAGAGGCTTACCCTGAGCTTAAATCTGATAATACTATGTTGCAGGCGATGCAGACCTACAATGAGGTTGAAGCGCATATCTCAGCTGCGCGACGTTTTTATAATGCTTCAGTCTCTGAGCTCAATAATGCCGTTGAGATTTTTCCAGGGTCAATTATTGCTGCTATGGCAAGTATTAAGGTGATGCCTTTCTATGAAGCCGATGAAGCGTCGAAAGCACCTGTCGATGCTGCCGATTTTTTGAAGTAAATTGAGCCTGTAAATTATTAGTACGACTGCCTAATGGCCTTTTATGAACCAAATAGCTTGATATAAGATGAATATAGTTAGTTTTATTCTCGGGGCGCCTATTAAGGCTAAGCGACAATCTCAGCAGCTTGTTGCCCCCGACGGTGATATTACATCACTGCAAGCGCATTATGATCAGCATATAGAACCATTGACCAGAAAGTTTGAAAATCGACGCGTATCTTCACTTAAAACGCTCAGGCAGCGTATCTATTTCAGCCTTATTATTTTTTCAATTATTACCTTTGTTACCTATCTCTTTGATACTCGTGAGCGATTGGGTATTCCTTGGTTTCTCTACCTAATTCCTGCACTCCCGCTATTTTTGTGGTCATCTCGTCCTGTTAAACGTTATCAAAGCGATGTTAAAGCAAAAGTTTTTCCTAAAATATTTAGCTATTTTGGTAGTGATTTTATCTTTAGCTCTTCTCATAGCATGAGCTTATCTGGGCTTAAGCGTTCTAAGCTACTCCCTTATTATGATGATGCTCGATTTGAAGATTATGTACAGGGAACTCATAAAGGGGTGGAGATCGTGATTAATGAGCTTGAACTAACAAAAGAGGTTAAGCGCGATAAGCGAACAGAAAATGTGACAAGGTTTAAGGGCGTGATGGTGCAACTGAGTAGTCACAAAAAGTTTAGCGGCCATACTGTGGTCGTGCGCAGCCGAGGTGGTCTAATTAACTTTTTGTCGGACTCATTTAAGCGACTTTCGAGAGTAAAACTTGAAGACCCAAGATTTGAGAAACAGTTCGATGTATTCTCCTCCGATCAAATTGAGGCAAGGTATCTACTTACTGTCAGCTTTATGGAGCGGCTTCAGGAGTTGGCAAGTTGCTTTACAGGTAAGATACAGTGTGCATTTTATGAAGACAAACTACTGATTATGCTGGCTAGCCGTGAAAGCCGATTTGAGCTTGGCTCTATCTTTAATGGTGCAACATTTGAGTATGAGTTTAGTCAGATAAATAGAGAGATGCAGCAGCTGTTTGCTATGATTGAGATACTTAAGCTTGATGAATACACGGGATTATAGATGAACATTAGATGGGAGGCAGCACGAAACAGCTATGGATTTTGGCTAGTGTTTAGTATCTGCTTTCTAATGGTTCACTCTCAAGTTTCTGCTAAAGATAAGCCACATTACAAGGCCAGTTATTCGAAAAATGGGCTTAGTGAGCTCGCCACAGAACAAGGTGCTGATACCGCTGTTTTAGACAACGACAGCTTTCAAAAGCAAAGTAACACTAGCACCACAGCCAGTGAGCAACTCAAGGTATATCAATATAAGCAGGCGAATGGTGTCGTGGCTTTCTCCGATCATGCTCCAGGTATGAATGAATATCAGGTACTGTTTTATGATTGTTACGCATGTCGGCCTGATTCCGAACTCGATTGGAACAAGATGCCGTTATTCTCACATGATTATGATGAGTTGATAGGACGTGCGGCTAAAAAGCATAAAATAGACCCTGCCCTGATCCGTGCGATAATACATGCCGAATCTGCTTTTAATGTGTTTGCCTTGTCACGCACCGGAGCGATGGGGCTAATGCAATTAATGCCCGATACTGCCAAAGAAATGGGTGTGAGCAATGCTTTTCGCCCGGATCAAAATATCGATGGTGGGACTAAGTATCTTGCTAAGATGCTAAAGCGCTTCGATGGCAATATAGACTTGGCTTGTGCAGCTTACAATGCCGGACCCACAACGGTGACAAACTATAACGGCATACCACCCTACCCAGAGACTCAGGCTTACATAAAACGAGTCAAAATCCTGCTAAAGCGTTACCGTAAAGCCTAGTTCCTCGTTCCTAAGCACTCGCTTATTTCATCTTGTCTATTGGTGTTTATATGATGCCAAACCATAGGTGCAACGATAAGGAACATCACTACGTTCGATATTGGCATAGCAAGCCAGACGCCGTTGAGTCCTATGATTTTCGGCAAAAAATATAGGAATGGTAACTGGATCATCATGTTACCTATCGATATCCCTAGAGACCTACCCCCTTGGTTTACCGCCATAAAATACATGATGGCCAATACAATAAAGCCGTCAAGAAACATGGCAAATAGGTGCAGTTGAATGCCTGTAACGGTTTCCTGTAATAGCAGCGGATCGTCACTATTGAACAGCTCTATGATGCTATGGGGAAATAGATTCAGGATAGCGACCCAAGCGACCCCCGCAGTAATCGTGACCTTGGTTGCCAATATGACCATCTTCTTAATATTTTCTGGCTGATTTGCACCAAAAAAGTAGCTAACAGGCGGCTGCATACCCTCACCAAGCCCTTCAGCGACAAAGTAGTACAGCACCATCAGGTAGCCAACAATGGCAAATGCCCCTACGTTGATTGAGTCGCCATACTCCATAAAAAGACGATTATGTAGCGCAAATACAAAGCTAGTATATAGGTACATAACAAAGCTTGAAGCACCCAATAGCAAGATCTGTTTTGCGAGTCGAGAGTCAAATCTGAAACTCTTAGGATTTATGGTTAATTTGCTAAATTTAAATTTAGTTACTGCAGAAAGAAAATAGATCACTCCACAGAAAGCGACACTCATCTGTGCGGCTACAGTCGCAATGGCTGCCCCCTGTAGCGCCATATCTAAGCGCACGATAAAGATGTAATCGAGTAAAATATTTAGGCAAGCTCCCATGACCATCAAGCCTGTTGCAATATTAGGGCTCTCATCATTACGGATAAGGATGGGGATCGCAGCGGCTAATATCGTGAAGCTAACGGTCCAGATAAATGGAGTGATATATTGATCCGCTTGATACAGTGAGTTGTTTACACCGCCCTGAATAAGCAGTAGCTCTGTACCGTAATTGGATAGAAACCAGGAGCCCATGAGGCCGAAGCCTAAGATGAGCAATAGGGCTGTAGCGATAGTGCGACTAATCGAGTCACTATTTGTGCTGTCAGAATCTGGATTATTGATGGTTTTTGTTAACTTATCTTTACCTCGATTTATTGAGAGTAAGCTTCCCGAGCCCATACCAATCATTAGGCCAATACCGGCAAAAATATAGATGATTGGCCACGCCATATTGATACCAGCCAAGCCTTCATGACCAACATATTGACCAATAAAAATACCATCAACAATTTGATATAGACCGTTGACCAGCATGGCGGCTACTGATGGGATCGCATATCGCCAGAACGTACGATTTAGCGTGGTTCCTGATGGTGATGAGGCTAATTTAAGGTCTTCTGCTTGCATAGTCATAGGTTGGTTTTTCTAGGTGGGCCGAGTCTACCCGTTAATTATGGATTGATTAAGTTAGTTAGTATCCGAAAATCGTATAGGTTTCTGCTAAAGTAGGCCTATATTAGCGCACGACTAAGGTAGATAAGATGAACTGGACACTGTATCAACTAGAAGCCTTTGTGTTGTCAGTCAAACATGGCTCTTTCTCTGCTGCTGCGAGAAAACTGGGCAAGGCACAATCAAGAATTAGCACTGCCATAGCAAATCTAGAGGTCGATCTTGGCTTTGAACTGTTTGATCGCAGTGGCAAGCTACCCGTGCTGACGACACTGGGTGAGGATATGTACATTGAAGCACAGGCTGTGCTTGAGCAGTGTCAGCGATTACAGGCAAGGGCGATGACACTGAGTACAGGCCAAGAGATAGCGCTTACCGTTGCTATGGATGAGGCGGTGCCTGTTAATGCATTTGAATCTCTATTTGAACGGGTTGCTCTCGAGTATCCGCTGCTAAAGCTTACGATTATTAACGGTTCACGAGATGATATTAGTTCCTGGGTCGATGAGGGAAAAGCCGATATGGGGATCCTATTTCATGTAGGAAAGCTGCCTACTTCACTAGAATTTATGTCTGTTGCGCAGTTTAAACAGTCTCTTATCGTCTCCTCGACTCACCCGCTTGCCAATTGTCCTTCTCCCAAAATAGCCGACCTGAATCAATATCGTCAGTTAGTGATTAGAGATCGAGTCGGTGACACTCAGGAGAAAGCCTTATCGGCTAATCATTGGTATATCGATAGCTATTTCTATATGACGGCTTTAGTGATCCGCGGAGTCGGTTGGGCCCTCGTTCCTGAGCATGTCGCTAATTCAGGTTGGTACAGTGATGATGTCGTTGAGCTGTCGACTGAGTACATTCCTAATCCCTTGTTAGTCGAAATTGGGGTGGTTAATCGTCGAGATAAAGCTTATGGACCTGTAATGGAGTGGATCTTTATTGAAATAGAGTCCATGTTTAACAATAAGCCTCAACATTATTGATTGTATTCACTATAGAAGTGCTGAGAAGGGAGGAGTTGCATGTTAACTAGTTTAAAGCAAAAACTCGTCGAATTAGAACTCTACCTGCTTAAGTCTGATGTTCGAGCTTCCCCCGAGGAACTGAATATTCTTATCCATGATGATTTTCACGAATTTGGCGCCTTTGGGGCCAGTTTTGGTAAAAAAGACGTATTAGAGCGTCTGCCAAAAGAAAAATGTCCAAATTTTTGTGCAACCAGTTTTGAGCTCAGAATGTTATCTAAGGATCTCTCACAGCTGTTATACCGTGCAACGATGAAGAAGCAGGATGAATTTAACACCCGCTACTCTTTAAGAAGCTCGTTGTGGAAATTCAATGAAGATCTAGACGAGTGGCAGATGATTTTTCATCAAGGTACGCCTTGTGAGCCATTTTAAGTGAGTGACAATTTTGATGATTTATCAAAAATTGAGATTGAAAAGGAAGTGTGATGCATCAGGGAAGTTGTTTATGTGGAAAGATAATATTTCAAATTGAATCTGAGCCAGTCGCTGTCTCAAATTGCCACTGCAATATGTGCCAGAAGCAACATGGGGCTGCCTTTGCGACCTATGCGAGATTTAAGCGTAGCCAAGTTAACTATCTATCAGGCGAAGACAAACTGGCTGTATACCAATCATCAGATAACGTGCAGCGAAAATTTTGTGCTGGCTGTGGCGCTAACATAGAGTGGGGCTATTGCAGTGGTGAGTACGCTATCTGGGTCGCCATGGCCTTAGGCTTGTTTGACACAAAGTTGGTGCCAGAGACTGTCAAAGAGCTGCATAAGGATACTCAAGTTAGCTGGTGGAAGTCGGCTAGTGAGATAACTTAAGCCATAGCCTAAGCAATAAAAAAAGCCGCGTTCAAGCGGCTTTCTCAGTGTTAACTTGTGATAGCAGAAGGCTTACTCAGCCACTTCCAATTTTATCGTGACCTTACCACCACCTTGATTCAGGAGCGGTGATAGGTATTCTAAGATCTCATCGGCTTTAGTATCGAGCTGCCAAGGTGGATTGATGATCCATAACCCTGCGGCCGTCATACCAAACTCATCACTGTCAGCTCTGACGGCTTGTTCAATACGTAGCTGGTTCTTAATGCCACTTTGGGCAAGGATTTTCAACATAGCTTCGGTTTGAGCACGTTTAACCACTGGGTACCACAGCATATAGACGCCAGTAGAAAACTTCTTATGAGCCTTGATGATAGCGTTAGGCACATCTTGATAATCGGTTTTCATCTCATAACTTGGGTCGACTAAGATAACTCCGCGTCGTTCGCGAGGAGGAACTGCCGCAATTAACCCCTTTAAACCATCATCTTTAACGATGCGAATACAGCGGTCGCCAGTAAACTGCTCTTCAAGCTGGGCATAGTCAGACCCATGAAGCTCATGTAAGACCATACGCTCTTTTTCATAGCGGTTCATATCCACAAAAGCGGGAGATCCTGGATAGAAAGAGAGTTCTGCTTTACCTTGATTGAAGTGAGTGACATCAGCAATATATTCAGCTAATGGCTCTGGGAGATCCTCTTTGCCCCATAGCTTAGCGACACCCTCTAAATATTCACCCGTTTTTTGAGCAAACTCATCGCTAAGCGCATAACCGCCAGCACCTGCATGGCTATCGATGTAGACAAAAGGGGTTGGCTTTTTATGCATGAGTTTCAGCACCTGCAGTAAAACAGAGTGTTTTAACACATCAGCATAATTTCCGGCATGGTAGCCGTGGCGATAACTTAGCATCGATATTCCTAATAGGGAGAAAATGGTTGGCGTCTGTACCAATCAATAGAGTATATCGCATGAGCATGAGGTTTTTTACAGAAAAAGTGTCAGCTTCTGCATCCAAACCATTTTGTGCTCTCCCATAGGTACGAGCCAAACGGCAGTGCCATCATCTTGGTATAGGCGATAAAAGCGTAACTCTGATTGAGTTAGGTGTTGTTTTCTAAGCTTTAGGTAGAGCTTCTTTGCCGTCTCTGATAGCGAATGAGGTGAGGCTAATTCTGTTTTAGTAATGACGACATCAAATTGTTGAATTTCGGTGTTCTGCCAGTGATGCGTGCTCTGAGTGTATTCACCTCGAATGGTATATTTCATCGGGCTAGTGTGACAGTTCTCATCGGTGATACAGGCAGCAAAATAGATTAAGCCTTTGTCATCGCCTAAATTAACCAGAGATATGCGAAAGTCACTTCGAACTAACAGACTATCTTTAGCGCCAAAGTAAAGATCGCCATGATAAACATCCTCCTGTAACTCGCCGCTATACTCCACCAGATCAGGCAGTAGCAGCTTATTATAGGTTTTCTGTTCCATGCGAATCTTAGTGCTGAGGAAGTCTGATAGCGCCAGTTCGGCACCATTGTTAGGTGCCCCAGTAATATTGATGAGTTGCTTACCAGGGCACTGACCATTGGCATAATTGGGGCAGATAGCAAAACTATCAGCAGTAGAAGATATGGAAGCAAAGCTATGAAATGTCTTGAATGGAGGCTGCCATTGTTTCTCATCGATAACTTGCTGATTAAAACGTTGAGTCAGTTGCTGCTGTGTCGGTTGACGGGTCTCAGTATTTGATGTGAATACTTCAATATGACCATGTAGATTATCAAGAGAAATGCTTTGCTGTTGTTGCTGATAAGGGGCGACAGTATCTGAGATCGCTTCAACCCAAGGTGACCACCAGGCAATACCAATAATGTGAGCAATAAAAACACACGCAGCGATAGCAAGCATTATTGGCTTCTTATGGTTTCTGCTTGTGGCAATACTAGGTAGATGCAGAACGTAGCCATGACGCGGCACCGTTTTAAGTTCTATGTCTGATTCGTGGGCGAGTTTACGCCTTAATAAACTGATGCATTGTTGCAATGACGATTGAGCAACCACTCGTTCAGGCCAGCCAACTTGTATTAGCTGCTCTTTACTGACTAACGTGTTATGGCTGGTTACAAGAAGTTTTAGAACAGCGGCTTCAGCATAGCTAAGCTCGATCTCGGTACTATCTTCTAAGATTAATAGCTGCTTGGCGACATCTAGTTTAAGTTGCTGAGTGATTTGCAAATGTGTCTCGTTACTTGGTGAGTTTGTATGGAAGGCGGAGATCTCGATATTATATTGCTAGCTATTTCAACACGACAAACCATATCACTGTAAAATATGATCTGACTGGCAATTTCTCTCACATATTAACAAAAGGGTTGCCGCCTAGATAAGAAAACCTAGGCGGGGTTAATCTCATTGCAGGGAGACTTTTATAGCTTGTGAACTTGCTTTAGGTTTTCGATAGAGTGACAAACCGCACAAGACTCAACTTGCAGCTCATTTTCTGTGACACCAAAGCGTCCACCGTTTTGCTCCATATGAGCACGAACAGCCTTGTTGATCACCATTTCGCCTTCAGCATTCTCCTGCTTAGCATGACATGCATAACATGTAGCTGAGACTGGAGAGGTATAAGCATCAATCGTGATATCTGTAGCCGGGTGAGCGGTTGAATCTGGATCGTAATCAAGATCTAATGCTAGTGGGCGCCCCTGTGAAGTTAGACGTTCGACACCAAAAGTATCTCCCTC
This sequence comes from Shewanella eurypsychrophilus, assembly GCF_007004545.3. NCBI lineage: Bacteria > Pseudomonadati > Pseudomonadota > Gammaproteobacteria > Alteromonadales > Shewanellaceae > Shewanella > Shewanella eurypsychrophilus. The sequence continues at coordinate 194,333 of NZ_CP045503.2, forward strand.
ATGACAGCGGTAACAGTTAGCTTTATCCGCTGGGTAGTCGACATTACGCACACCATTAACAGTATCTTGTGTAGCACGCTGATTAGTATGCAGTGAGTGCATCCAAACCTTGTGATCTGGGTGCGTTACCGTTAGTTGCTCAACATAATCCCAATCACTCGGCTTAGTGTGCATCTCGCGAATGGCCTGAGTCGGTGGCGTATTAGGGTTATGACAGGCTAAACAAGGATCTATGATATCGGCTGTAGAGCTAATAAATCCTGACTTACCTGTAGGTAGCATAGCGCGCTCGGCAAATGGTTCGATATGGTTGCCTAGTTCGTCATGATCATGACCAGAGAAACAAGTCGTATCGGCGTGCTTCTTGTTCATCTCAGTCTTGCGGCTATGACAGCTACGACAAGCAAGCTCAGTATTTTGGCTAAACTCGTCGAAACCATGGCAAGAACCACACTTCTCGTTGCTGACGATAACTGGACGAGCCTCTGAAGGATCTTCAGTTAGACCATCTCTGTTAAAGAACCAGCGTTCATTCATAGAGGCATTCTTAGCATGGCCGCTCTCATCACAGCTCATTAGGCTTTGATCTGGAGCGAAACAGTAGATAAGGCGGTTAGAGATGAAACCGGCATCATCAATTAGGTCGCCAGAGATACTATCTTGGGTAACAACTGGCCCCATTAGGTAGGTGAACACATTGTCACTGCTGCTATGTAGCGGCGTGCGAGCACGTTCACCTGCAGGAGTAATTCCGCTGCCATCTTGAGTAATATCTTTCTTGTTACTCTTTACATAAATGGTGTAACCACGGCTAGTGGTAAAGTCGACCGAAGTTCCCCAGTTAACGTACATCTGCAGGTTCTTGATCCACTCGGCATCGGCTGGGTTGTTGTTTGCAACGGCAATCGCCTCACCCTGCTTGTTGAGTAGTGCAAAACTGATCTCAGCAAAGTGCTCGCCATCTTGCTCGACAAGTTTTGCATCACGCACGTCGACAGTGACGATACCGCGCTGCTGCTCATCGATTGCTTTTTCATATTTACTCAGGTGATCATCGTAGGTCTGCTCTGGTGCATGACAGGTTAGGCACTGACCGTTGCTTTCTTGACCTGAGTGATCGTAAACTTCGTTGCTAGTCATATCATGACAGCTAGAACAAGTTTCGCGGGTCGGAACTTGATTCCAGTTTAGCGCTTGCTGTAGAGATTCAGACTCTTCACCTTCATGGCAGCTTACACAGTTGCCAATAGGCTCTGAAGTGACACCAATATGTACACTATGAGCCAGTACGGGCCACACTTTACTTGGATCTGACATGTTATTGCTGGTATGACAGCTGGCACAGTTTTCTAGCTCATCACCACCATGTTTAATACTTTCGATGCTATCGTGACACTTTAAGCAGTTGCTAGCGTCGACGATGGCACGATTGTTAGTGATCTCTGAACCGTCGAGGTTAAAATCGTTATGAGTATAGCTCTGTGGTACTTGAGCTGACTCTTCTACTCGTAGAGTGACACGTTGGGTCCATTCACTATTAAACTCAACATCTTGACCTACAAGTGGGCCACTCATGGTATAGCGATAGCTGCCATCCATATTGTCCACTAAAATGCCTTCACAGCCTTTCTCAGGTGTACAGTATTCGCTTGATAGCGTTTGCCACTGTGAGCGTTCACCTTCAAACTCTGGTAGTAATTGAGCTGTATCTAGCTTGATTGCAGCAATTTTTACTACAGGAAGCTGCTTTTCATTATAAGCAGTAAAATCTAGTGATAGCTGTTGATTAACGATTTCACTGTTAGTGATATTCAGTGTCAATACTTCAGCTTGTGTACTGACTATTCCGCCTGGGTTACCAGGTTTTCCATCGGTGCCATCTTTGCCGTCGCTACAACCTAAGGTAGTTAGTGCGACAGCCGCCGATAATGCAAAGTAACTAAATCTACGTGCATGTGTTGTTTTTATGATCATCATCTTTCTTATCTCAATGGGTTTGAGGTTATTTGTTTTTTGTTGCGGCGTGATGGTGCATCAAGATGGTAAATTACGATGTGAGCTGGGCTTTAATTGAGTTTGTTTTAGCTTTTTGAGGGGGGGTTTTAGAAAAAATCAGAGGTTTTTAGCACAAGAGTACAGTCTCGGAACTTCTATGTTGGTTAGGTGACGACTGAGATTGATGGCATTTGTAGTAAGCTGTGGTCAGCCTATGACCCCATAGGGCATAATAAGCTTATTAGTCCTAAACAGAACTCAAAGCCGTGACTGCAATTTTTTTCAATTCTCAATATCCGACATTAGAAGCTATCTGTGAACGATGGGATCTGACCTTCGATAAAGCAGCGGAATTTGAGCTGGTTTTTGAAAATAACACCTTAACCCTAAACAAGCGTGATGAGCCAAAACTCAAGGGGATCAGTGTCGATTTTGTCTCCGGTGCGGTAGCTCATAGGCGTAAATTTGGTGGTGGGCGAGGCCAATCGATTGCTAAGGCCGTTGGTTTGAAGCAAGGAGTTAATCCTACAGTAGTCGATGGTACCGCTGGGTTAGGGCGCGATGCATTTGTGCTGGCGAGTTTAGGCTGTAATGTGACTATGGTGGAACGAAACCCTGTGGTTGCCGCGCTACTTGAAGACGGTTTGCGCCGCGCCTATGAGAGCGAAGAGATTGGCGATTGGATGCGTGAACGCATGAGGTTGGTACATGGCTCGAGTCTCGAGGCTGTGGCCGAGCTTGGCGAAGAGGCCGATGTGGTGTATCTAGATCCTATGTATCCACATAAAACCAAATCTGCATTAGTAAAGAAAGAGATGCGCGTATTCCAGACATTAGTCGGCGCCGACCTTGATGCAGATGGACTGCTCGCGCCAGCCATGGCACTTGCCACTAAACGTGTCGTAGTGAAACGTCCCGACTATGCCGAAGACCTAGACGGCGTAAAACCTTCTATGGTCATAGCGACCAAGAAAAACCGCTTCGATGTTTACGTTAAGGCTGCAATGACGAGTTAACAGCGGGATGCTGATATCAGATATGGCTCTTAGTTAAGAACATCGTAATAAGTATTTTCCTAAAGTGTCAGCTGTGACGTCGATGTCACGGGTGGCCACAGCCACACTGGGCAACTAGTAACCTCCTTTCAATTTACCTTCTTGGTGCTTATTTAGGCTTTTAAGTTATGTTGGGTACAAATCGCAAGTTTGCAGCTATATAGAATTACAAACACTACAGATGAGTAATTTATATGAATGTTGAGACAAAAGTGCAGCAGTATCGAGAAGTGCGAAAGAAGGTGTGGTTTGAGGCAACAAGAACAGCGACATCAAGCCTACAAGAGCATCAAGATAATCAGGCAATATTCCGTGAATTTGTAACGGGGTTATGTAACCGCTGTCAGCTATCAGAGCATGGCGGTACGGATGAAATAGCAGCAATTAAGCTGTGGCATAAGATGTGGACAGTGATTCGCTATGCCGGAATTAGGTCAAATATTGCAACGAATGAAATTTTGACCATTGAAGATATTTTTGATAACTATAAAGAGTTTACTTCAACAGATTGGGATATAGAAAAGCACGGTAGTCAGTTAATACTTGGTGGAAGTAAGGTACATCAGCTTGCATCACGTTCGGGAATTTTTGAAGGTCGTAAGCCTATTGCTAACTGGTCAAAAAATAAAAGAACAGTAGGTTTAGCTCGTGATCTTTCACGCTTTATGCGGCATAAAGCCAATACTACACCAGTGATAGAGTTTCTAACTGGTGGGGGCGATGTTGATGATGTATGGAATGTTCTAGAGCATCTTCAGAAAATTAATTACAAGCAGCGAATTACAGCATTGCATTTAATGATGGACCTTGGTTTTCAGGTGGTGAAACCAGATATTGTCCTTTCTAGACTTTTTTTTGAGCTTGGATGGACAAAAGATGCTATTCCCCTGTTACCTGGCAATATTTCAATTGATGACCTGAGCGGGAAAGGGTTACACGGCAATAAATTCCACTACACCAACTCAAAAATGTATAGACCTGTCATTGAGTTAGCACGCCAAATTGTTAAACATATTAATCCACAGGAGTTAAAAGAAGATATCGGCTGGGTGACGAGTAACCCGATTCGAGAATTTGATTTCTTTATGGTCAAATATGGGCAAGAGCCTGAGCCATCGCGAGGCATTGTTCGAAAGTTATATGGTGAAATGGCCTCAGGTTGTTTTATTAGAATCAATAGTCCTCTAAATACCCCTAAAGCATGTCGCTAACTATTATCAGCATACGTCTGGAATTCATTCAATGAAAATTAATCAGCAACTTATTATCGAGCTAAAAAATCGGGAGCAGTTTTCTCTTTCTGCAATTCAGCGCCATGAAAAAGTGGGCTATTTAAAAGCAGTTATAATAGCTAATTTCCTTGTTGAGACTGGGCTCGCAGTTAAAGTTAATGCCACTAGTTACAGTATAATTTAGCAGTGCATTTTAGAAAGGGAAAAGATGACAGAATTTGAATGGATGATTCAACCATATGACCGTGAAGAGTTTGTTATTCATACCGATAAAAACGTCAATGATATAGCAAACTTCTTTGACATTGTTAGTGAGAAAATGTCAGATAAAGTCAATCCATTGACTCAGGTTTTTAATGATATATCACCTTATGTGGTCCAAATTTTATCCGTGGCAAATAAAAGCGGTATCAGGTGTTATCTTAAGCAGCCAGGAAGAAATAATCACGATCAAACTATGCCTTTTCTGGGTGTGTACTTTGCCAGGTTTGGGCTGAAGGAGCGCAGGGACGATGGTCAACCTAATGTAACTGCCGGGGGAAAGTTACTAGGCATCGATATTTCACAACAGACGATAAACTTTCAGCTTTTTCAGCCTGATAAAGAGGGTTCAGCCCCTAAAATTCTTAAAGTCTATAAAGATAATTTTAAAGTGGTCCGTGGAGCCCTGAGGATACCTCTAATTGAAGAAAATATAGAAGTGATAATTACTTGTTTGCAGTTAGCAACACAACTTCTAAAAGGTGAGTATATGGCAGAGTGTTGCGGTCAGCATGGTTTATAATAAGTTAGGATATTAACGGTGCCATATATGGCACCGTTAAGTTCGGACTGAATTTCAGCTCTGATTAATGGTGGTAAGTTAGAGGTTAAAATGACCTCGTTATCACATATTTGATAGTAAAATTTAAAAGTAGTGCACGTATTCGACAGCGACGCGATATAAGGTATCTTCGAAGCCGATAAGGTCCAGCTCGTAGTCACGAGTGATATACTGACTGCTGAAATGCAGCAGGTTGTTCTCATTGGCGAGAGGCACCACAGCCCCTAAGGTGAGTCTGTCGACTTTATAGAATTGACCAGCATCATAGGACCAGTTACCGTCAAAACGGCTAAATTTTGCGGTTAGCTGCACGCCACTATGAGCGAATGTGTAGGCGTTACTCCATTCGAAGAAGTAGCCAAACCCTGCTCGATTAAGCACATCTTCACCATGGCCCATCTCTTCGCGTGGCCAGTCATCATCTTTCTCCTCTTCACTATAGCCAAGACCTAATATCAGACCTAGGTCATAGTGATTGGTGCCAGAGAAACGAGTGTTGAAGGCAAGACCTGCAACAGCAAGCTGTTCAAACTCTTCTAATTGCTGGCTGTTGTAGTGGCCCTCATAGCGTCCATGAATACTGAGTAGGTATTCTTGCTCTTCACCGAAACTGTAAAAAGGGCGTTGGTAGTTAAGTTTAAGATCTGCGGAATTACGATACCTGTCTTCATCATACTTCTCGGCATCACGTTCGTAATAGTAAGTACCACGCACTCTAAAGTAGTTAGTATCGAGTTGATAAACATTGTTATAACGTAAGTCATCCCAAATGAATGACAGCCCGCCGCCTCGCGACATAGAGCTGGCTTCGGAATCGGGATAAGATTCTAACCCAGCGAGAACAGAGATAGCATATGGGTTCACGCTTGATTCTTGGCTAGCTTGAGTGGGGGCGCTCATGACCAATGCTATGGTGATGGATGCTTTGATGGCAAGTCCAGCTAGCCGATGTATATGTTTCATTTCTATCCCGAAATACGTAAGTTGTGAACTAGGTTTTCGAGATTTTAACATTGTCGGCTATAAATGAAACTATGCAGCGTGAGATAGGTGAGTTTCTTTGTTCGCTATACCTAGATTCGCTTCAATATCTTGCACACTCTGTTGTACCTCATTGCCAATGACTTCGCTTTGCTGTGAAGCCGACTGAGCCTGATTTTTTAGCATCAACATGGCATGTACAAATTCATCCAGATAATTGACTTGCTGTTGGGCATTGATGGAGCCTTGTTTTGCCGTGACGGCCATGTCACTAGCTTGAGCTTGTACCGATAGAGCTACATCTGATAATCCTTGGGCTCGGGCTTTTTGTCTCTGTGTAGCTTGCTCGATACCCGTCATGTTGATCGCGAGTTCACCATTGGCTTGGTTGAGCTGATTCAGTATATCCATAATCTCTTTCAAAGAGGCTTGGGTTCTCTGAGACAGGCTTCTGACTTCATCGGCTACAACGGCAAAGCCGCGGCCTTGCTCGCCGGCTCTTGCAGCTTCTATGGCCGCGTTGAGTGCGAGCAAGTTTGTTTGCTCGGCAATATTGCCGATAACATCGATGATCTTAGAAACATCTTCGACTGATGTAGTCAGGCTAGACAGAGATAAGTGGGATTGAATCACAGCTTGCTGAGTTTCTTCGGTAGCCTGTAGCATTAACTCTGCCTCACTTTGGCTTATTTGCATCTGCAGCATGGTCTGCTCAGCACTTTGTTCCACCAAAGAGGAGGTTGTGCTGACTTCATGAGCTAGGCTTCTTATCTCATCAGTTTGTGATTGAGCCTGACTGACTACATGTTGTGTTTCATCTGTACTGTGAGTGATCTGTGAGATGCGTTCGACTAAGTTTGACAGTGATTGAGAGACCAGGCTCATCTGTTCTCGTTGGGATTCATCTTCCTCTTCGAACCTTTGCAGCAAAAGGTTGAAGTGCCCAGCTATCTGGCCTGTTTCACATCGTCTATTGATTTCGAGTCGTTCACGACTATTTGATTCGCTGAGCTTTTGAAATGCATGGTTTAGTTGTTTGAGTGGTGATACGACCCTACGCTGTTGTAATAATAGATAGATTACAGCGAAAAGCGCGAGCACCGAGACCACAGTATATAAAGCCAGCTGTAACTCTTTCTTTAGCTGTTGATTTTGTCTGGCTTGTGTCGCACTTAACTCGAGCATTGCTTGCTCAACCTCACTGATAGATTGCTTGAGCTGTTGTTGAATAAGCTGATTATCTTGAAGCAAGTTATAGGTGTTTGTGACTTCACGCTTATAGCGATTACTCAGGCTAAGAAGTTCAGAGCGGTAAGTCTCACCTATTTCTAGCACCTCTTCCTCGGCACCACCTAAGGCAAATTCATCGATTTCCTGACTTTCATATATACCAATCAAAGGTAGAGAGTCTAGCCTGTTATGCCATATTTCGAGTTCATCGATAGTACTTTGCAGAATAGATTGTAATCGTTGATCTTTGCCTATTAGATAGCCCTGCGTGAGTTGTGATAGCTGATAAACCAGAGGGGGTAATTGACGTGTTAGCCTGAGATATTGCTCAGATAAAGATAAACTGTTGCTGCGACCGACATCGGCATAATCGGCTAGGCGGCGGTTGTTATCTAGCATCTCAGCCTCTGCATGAGCAAGAAGCTGTCTGGGGTTACCAGCAAGTTTACCGGCGGCTCGATAGTCGGTATCTAAGCTTTGAATAAAGTGGCTGAGAAGTCGTCGGAGGGATTCAACGTCACTGTCATTATTGATAGCAAGAGATGACTCGATCTGTTCGAGTAAGGTTTTGGCAATTTCTAACTGATTAGCATCGCCAGTATTGAGGTAAGCATCGAGTTCCCGTCTTATCTCAACCAGAAATGTTTGCTGTAACTGCTGTAGATTATTCGATTTTACTTCAATGTCATGACGCTTTTCGTTACTCCAGACAACTAGCGTAGCCAAAACCGCAGCGAGTAGTAATAAGGTGGCAGAAGCTGATAGTGACAGTGTGGATATTTTCATTGAGAGTATCCCTTGCGACGAAACTTGCCGCAAGGGTAGGTGAAAGGTGTTACATATTTATTGCAGTAATATGACGCTTATTTCAGTTGCCGCTTATATAACAACCCAAGCCATCAAGCCATAGGTAACCAGACTTGGGCATGCAAACCACCGGCGACGCGATTCGTGAGTACGACTTCCCCTCGGTGGCGATCGACAATACGCTTGATAATCGCTAAACCTAAGCCTGAGCCGACACTACCTCGAGCCGAATCTCCCTGAGTAAATGGTTGGAATAAATTGGGGATTTCTGACTCCGGAATACCTGGACCGTCATCTTCGACGCTAAAGCCGACTCTGCGGCCATCAAAATGTGAACTGATCCTGACCCAACCGTTTCCATAGCGGAAAGCATTTTCGACTAAGTTACTCAAGATACGCTTAATGGCGATGCTTTGAATCGGGATCTCGGGGCACTCGTTAAGCACGACCTCAATTTCACCCTCTCGGTTTGACTCTGCTTGAGCGACATCTTCGATAAGGTAATTGATCTGCTCTTGCTCGCGGATGCTTTCCTGATCTTGTCTGATATAGGCGATGAATTGGTTGATAATCGCGTCCATATCTTCAATATCATGAACAATACCATCTTTAAGGTACTGATCTTCGGCCACCATCATCTCTGATGCGAGCCGAATACGGGTAAGTGGGGTACGTAAATCATGGGAAATACCCGCCATCAGCAGCGCTCTATCTTGCTCAAGCTGCTTCATACCGTGTGACATTCGATTGAAAGCATTGGTTACTTCGACGAGCTCGGTTGAACCTGTTAACGGCAGAGGCTCAGGGTAGTCGCCCATTGAAACGGAAATAGCCGCCTTCTGTAATCGCCTGAGCGGTCGATTCTGTTGTCGGGCAAACCACCAACCTCCAGCAACACTCAATGCACCAATAACCATCAAATAGAGTGTTAGAGGCGACAGGTCGTATTCGTTAAAGCCGGTGAGTGGAACTTTAATCCATATTGAAGGGGCTTGGGGGGGTCTTATCCAGATCTCGAAAAACTCCGATTGAGCTATTCTTACTTCTGCTTTACCGCCTAAATGCTCCGACATCTGAGAGGATAACAGCGCATAATACGTGGCTTGTTCAATACCAGCTTCGCGTGCCTGTTTTTGGTTATAAACTTGCATACCATCGTCACGAACCTTGGCATTAAGCGCATCCACCATCGTCAGGTGTTCACGACCAACATCGACCCCATCGACAAATAACAACTTAACCTGCCGAGCTATCAGCTGGTTAATCTGTTGGTACGTCGGCTGGATAAAATAAGCCGCCACGGAAAGGTAAGAAACCAATTGGTTGATCAGCAGTAAGCTGCCGATCAGCATGACTGTTTGGCTAAATGCACTGCGGGGTAAAAGCTTTTGCAGCCACTTCATGTAACTGTTACCCCTTAGGACTTATGAAAATCATCGTTGAAAAAAACAAGATTGTTTATCGACGCGAAGTGCCATCAGGCACAAAAACATATCCTAGGCCCCAAACCGTTTGAATATATCTTGGGTTTGCTGGATCTTTTTCAATTAAGCGTCTTAAGCGAGAGACTTGTACGTCAATAGAGCGCTCTAGCGCTGAGTAGTCACGACCACGAGCTAAATTCATTAATTTATCTCGAGACAGAGGTTCGCGAGGATGACTCACAAGCACCTTAAGGACAGCAAACTCACCACTCGTCAACGAGATAGCTTCTTCGCCATGATACATTTCGCGAGTCGCTAGGTTGAGAGCAAACTCTCCGAAGGATATCTCCTCCTCCTGCTGAGTCGGTGCACCTGGCACATCTTGACTCTGTCTGCGCATTACGGCTTTTATACGTGCAAGTAGCTCACGTGGATTAAACGGTTTAGGTAAATAATCATCGGCGCCGAGCTCAAGCCCGATAATGCGATCAACTTCATCACCTTTAGCGGTAAGCATCACGATTGGAATCGTGCTTCCTGTTTGACGCAATCTACGACAGATAGAGAGACCATCTTCACCAGGAAGCATTAAATCTAAAACCAGCAAATGAAAATTTTCACGTTCTAGTAGTCTATCCATCTGATCTGCATTGGCAGCACTTCGAACCTGATAACCTTGCTCCATAAGATAACGCTCGAGTAAGGCTCTTAGCCTCATATCATCATCGACGACGAGAATCTTTGAGGTTTCCTGTCCCATGGTTATTATCCTTTTTCTTGGAACCCGATAGTGATCGGTAGCCAACTGGCTGATATTGATATTCTTTATTTAGGCTAATATAGCCGCTTTAAATACTCCATGACTAGAGGCATGTGGGTGAGATTGATAATATTATTGGGGTTGAACTCTATATCTAATGCGTAACCAGTTGTATTATAATGAGAAGTAAGTAGTTCTGCACTCACTTCTGAAATTGTAACTAAATTGATACAGACAGAAAACATATCTCTGGAAAGAGTATCGCCCGCAGATCACTAAAAAGTGCAAGAGGCTGCAGCCCAAGGTGATAGATCGGAAAATGCTGATTCACGCTTAGTCCCATAGGCTAGATACTCATTATAGCTAATGGCCTCCTAATTTTTTTGCTACAAAATTCTAATCAACTCACCTTTTTACCTAAAAATTATCATCTCGCAATAAACCCCTAAATTGCTTTTGCCCCAAAGTGAGCCAGCCTTCGAATGAAGGTCTATTGCATTTTCGTTGATACGACCGTCTTTCCGGCAGAGCTTTTGAGCCGGAATCCCGCATTTGTTGGACTGTGTGTTTGAAAGTCGTACTTTCATGGCAACCTATCGCTTCCCAGCGGGGGCTATGCAGATGCTTCTGCGAGACGCCGTGAACACGTCCGTGTGGGCTCTGCCAAAACATCCATGTTTTGGAAGCTCGCAGCCGCACCTACACTGAGGTTTTCACAAGCAGTCGATCTCTTCTGTTTAGGTTTATGGCTAGGCTTCGTGACACGTTTCTGCCCCAAAGTTTGCTAGCCTTCGAATGAAGGTCTATTGCATTTTCGTTGATACGACCGTCTTTCCGGCAGAGCTTTTGAGCCGGAATCCAGCATTTGTTGGACTGTGTGTTTGAAAGTCGTACTTTCATGGCAACCTAACGCTTCCCAGCGGGGGCTATGCAGATGCTTCTGCGAAATGCCGTGAACACGTCCGTGTGGGCTCTGCGGCAACGTCCATGCTGCCGAAGCTCGCAGCCGCATCCACACTGGGTGTTTTACAGAAAGGGGCATCTTCAACTCGAGCGAAGTATCACCACGGAGCGCTTCGCTTCCACGAAGAACACGGAGGTAAAGATTGAGCTAAAAGTTGAGAGTTGCAAAGACTTTAGCTGTTGCCTTTCTCCGTGTCCTCTGTGTTCTCCGTGGTGAATAGCTTTAGGATTGATGCTTTACCAAGAAACAAGCACTCTTACCACGGAGCGCTACGCTTGCACGGAGAACACGGAGGTAAAGCTAAAACCTACACCAGAAAGCCTTAGAGCTAGCTTATTATGTCCAAAAACGTGTTTAGCTAGCACCTTTAAGCTCCAATCGAAGAAATGAATAACCTGATGTAGATGCGGCAGTGGGCTTCGGTTTCAAGGATGAAACCGCAGAGCGGCCAGGGATGGCTTTACAGCGTCCCACTGAAGTATCTACATGTGAGCCTGCTGCAAGCAATAGATAACAATGAAGTCATGCTTACCAGATAATAACCAAATACCGAGTTAGCCCAATGAATCCACAGTAGATATTTCAGAAACGTGTTATCCGACAAGTAAACACATTCTTGTCCAGAAGCGAGCTAGAACTCTACAAATTTATTCCCTGAAAGTAATTCCAATCGAAGTGATAAATATGCAGTGTTCGCACATCCCTCGCCGGGCAGGCGATTGATAACAAGACTGTAATGGTGACCAGAAAACTGCCAAGTATCAAACCAGCCCAATGAACCGAAAATTAAAAGAGATTTGAAACTTGTTATCCGACAAGTAATCCAACTTTTATTGAGCAGATAATGACTAACGACTAGTCATTATCAAGGCTAGGGTTTTGGTAGGAAATGTTATTCACATACCAAGTTTGCTCACCTGTAGGAGTCTTAACGACGGCCTCGTCATCGACCTCTTTTTTCAGTAGGGCGCGGGCCATTGGGGCATCGATAGAGACGTAATCGTTTCTGCCATAGATTTCATCTGGGCCAACAATTTTAAATTTCTTCTTTTCACCATCGTCATTTTCAATTTCGACCCAGGCACCAAAAAAGACTTTGCCGTCTTGTTGTGGTGAATACTCAACAACTTTAACAGCTTCAATACGCTTTCTTAGAAACCTCACTCGAGAGTCTATTTGCCTGAGGAGTCGCTTATTCTCTTTGTAGTCAGCGTTGTCTGAACGGTCGCCAAGGCTGGCAGCCCACGCTACCTTTTTGGTGATCTCTGGTCTGTACTCACGCCAAAGGTAGTTGAGTTCTTTATTGAGTTTATCAAACCCTTCACGGGTGATTAGGTTGGTTTTCAACTTGCTGTTCCTAGTCCTTGCTTGCAAATGTTGTAGTGCTGTTTTGATGGCATCTAATGTTGCAACAGGGAAAATGTCTCTTTTTATTAGTCGTTAATATACTGCCATTTTGCCCCAGCTCCAATCCTTGTTTCCGCATCAACTCGCTAGAGATAAGCTGATCTAGTTTCTTCCTCTACCTATACTAGAGGTTGGTTTATCTGGTTTGGGGCTTAGGCCCATCACCTCATCTGCTAATCGACATGGCTTCGAGATACTGATTAATCGAAGAAGTATGCCCGAGCATACCCTGTAAAGTTTAATCTACATCATTAATAGCCCTGTAACCTCAGTGCTGTTAGGGTGATGACTGTAATTGTAATCTTGCCTTTCCACTTCGCTGGCTCATCTCATTTGGTCACAAATGATCTCGATCAACGCCTGAAACTCCTATAGCTACTAGCCTGCCGATAATATTAATTATTAAGGACTGGGTTGTGGCGACATCAATTGAAGACAATTTTGGCGACGAATATTATCAACACTTACCTCAGTTTGGCGCTAGCTTGGGAGAGCTTCTCTGTTTTTTTGGAGTAAAACGCACCTATGGTGTTGGTGGTGACTTTGTCGCTAACTTGATAAATGCCTTAGAACCTCATGTTGAAGTGCTACCTTCGAGCAATGAGATGCATGCAGGATTTAGTGCTTGTGCTCAGGCTGAGCTAAATCCTTTAGGCGTATGCATGACGACGTATACGGTCGGTAGTTTACCTTGTGTGAGTGCTGCAGCGCTGGCGCGAACTGAAGGCTTGCCTGTGGTGTTTATCTCTGGCGCTCCAGGTGAGAACGAAGTGAATAGTCATGCTTTACATCATAGCGTCCATCCAAGTACGGCCTGGAATACCGATCTCGATGCGGCATTAAATGCCTTTCGAGCATTGGGGATCCGCGCCGAGCGCCTTCAAGGGCAAAGGCATTCTGGTCAGCCAAATATTGCCGCCGAGCAATGTTTAGATCTACTCACCTATGCATATTTGAACCGTCAGCCAGTATTTATCGAGATCCCTCGAGACTTAATCAATCAACCGACCCAGTCTTTACGCCTACCCAGCCAGTTAGCTCAGTTAACTGGCGATCAGCAGTTAAGCCTTAGCGGGGCTGAGCTGATCGCTAGAAATATTGAAAAGAAGCTTACTGCAGCGAGTTCACCTTTGGTGTTTTTGGGTGAAAAGCTCAGGCTCAACCAAGCCTTACTAACAAAAATCATCGCATTCTGTCGGCAGCAAGGTTTGCCCTATGCAACGAGTTGGTTTGGTAAAGGTATGTTGGATGAGAGTGATAGCCTTTGCTTAGGAAGTTATAACGGCGCTTTCAGCGAGATAGAGGGTAAGGCGTATATAGAGTCTGTGGCTGATTATGTGCTGGAGCTTGGCACTGCCATATCACCGAGTGATACCAATAATGCGTTTAGTAGCCAAACGCATGCAGTCGATAGTCATAAGAATAAGACGATGCTGAAGGGAACATCGAGATGGGAGCAGGATATTTCTGTGGTGATGGACTTGCTTCAGTCTGCTCATTTAACGCCTAGGAAATTACCCGCTCAGTTCGGTGATGGTGTTATCGCATCAAATATCGATTCCTTGATGCTGGGTTATCACAATCTGGCTGCAACGATTAACTTGGCTCAAGGAGAGTTATCTAAGCCTTATATTTTTGTCCCTGAGGTTGGGAGTGCTCTGTTTGCCAGTTTTGAGCTACAAACGTTAAATGGCGACCTAGGTCGAAGCTATTTGGCCAATCCTTGGTACGCCGCGATGGGAACGTGTTTACCCTATGCTAGGGCGATTGCCGATCAACTGATTGAGATGGGCAGTAAACAGCCCATTTTGGTGTTGACCGGAGACGGTGGCTTTAATTTTCAGGCTAATGAATTAATCAATCTGCAAAAGCAGGCGGCCAATGTCACGATTATCTACATGCGTAATAATATTTTTCATCTAGGTAAGGCGGGTGATGCCCCTGTTTACGCCTGTAACCATCTAGCGTTCGACCCTAAGCTGTTAATACAAGCTTATGGTGGTCAAGGTCATTTGTGTGAGACAACAGGCCAGCTGATAGATTGTCTTGTTCAAAGTGCTGCGGTAGGTGGCTTGCACCTGATTGAGGTGCCGACATCAACGGAACCTGAATATCAGAGTGAAATAACGAAGAAGCTCAATACCTATATTGGCTTTAGAAATGGCAACGAGGAGGCAACGTCTGCCTGGAAGACTCTTTGTGGTGAGTGATTGCCGATTGATTGCACTATAGAAAGCTGCTTGCTTGTTCAAAGTGTGCAGCTTTCACATGCAAGCATGCCTTTTCCTGTGGTATCTTGAGCATCACTCGATTTTTCAACCCAGGCACGACACTACTTTTATGCAGATGACGCAAAATATTGCCCAGATCATTGCTCAGGAACTCAATGTTCGCGAGCAACAAGTCCGTTCGACAATTTCTCTACTCGATGATGGTGCTACTGTGCCTTTCGTCGCTCGTTATCGTAAAGAAGCAACTGGAGGACTCGATGATACTCAGTTGCGGACATTAAATAGCAGATTGAGTTATCTGCGAGATTTGAATGATAGGCGTGATGTGATCGTCTCTAGTATTGAAGCCCAAGGTAAGTTAACAGCTGAGCTGAAATTTGCCTTATTCGATGCTGATAGCAAGACACGGCTTGAAGATCTCTATTTGCCTTATAAGCCTAAACGCCGCACTAAAGGGCATATCGCTATCGAAGCGGGACTGGAACCTTTAGCTGATTGCTTACTCGCTAACAGAAGTGCCGATATAGAGGCTGAAGTGGCCAAGTACATCAAGGCTGATGCTGGATTTACTGATCATAAGCTGGTGTTAGACGGTGCACGCTTTATCTTGATGGAACGCTTCGCTGAAGATGCCGCTTTATTGCAGAAAGTGAGACAACATCTTACTCAAAGTTCAGTATTAGAGAGCCGTGTCGCCAAGGGTAAAGAGAAAGAAGGCGCGAAGTTCCGAGACTATTTCGAACATACTGAAAAGCTAACCAAGATCCCTTCTCACCGCGCCCTTGCTATGTTGCGTGGCCGTAATGAAGGCATGCTAACGCTGAGTATGAATGCAGATCCAGATAATGAATCTAAGCAAGGCAGTTACTGTGAAGTGATAATTGCCGAGCATTTTAAATTAAATCTTGGCAGCGGTGATGTCGATGCCTGGTTGAAGACGGTAGTGACCGCGACCTGGCGTATTAAAGTTGCCTTGCAGATGGAGAATGAGTTTGTTGCCAAGATGCGTGAACTTGCTGAGTCTGAAGCGATAAATGTGTTTGCCCGTAACCTAGGCGATTTATTGATGGCTGCTCCAGCAGGTGCTAAGGCAACCTTAGGCTTAGACCCTGGACTCAGATCTGGCGTCAAGGTCGCTATTGTTGATAATACTGGCAAGCTGGTGGCTCATTCGACTATTTTCCCCCACGCACCACAAAATCAGTGGGATAAATCTGTCCGCACGTTAGCTAACTTAGCCAAGATGCACAAAGTAGAACTCGTCGCTGTGGGTAATGGAACCGCATCGAGAGAGACAGATAAGCTTGCCGGTGACTTGATTGCCAGCGTTAAGGCTGAATTGCCAAAACTGACTAAGATCATGGTGAGTGAGGCGGGAGCATCTGTTTATTCTGCCTCTGAACTCGCTGCTAATGAATTCCCTAATCTTGATGTTTCTATTCGCGGGGCGGTCTCTATCGCGCGTCGTCTGCAAGATCCACTGGCAGAATTAGTCAAGATTGAGCCTAAGTCTATCGGTGTTGGTCAATATCAACATGATGTGAGTCAGAGTCAGCTATCGCTATCATTAGAAGGTGTCGTAGAAGACTGTGTGAATGGTGTGGGAGTCGATCTGAATATGGCATCGGCGCCATTGCTGGCACAAGTTGCAGGCCTAAATAAAACACTAGCACGTAATATTGTCACTTACCGAGACGAGAACGGCCAGTTTACTCAGCGTAAGCAGCTACTAAAGGTTGCGCGCCTTGGCCCTAAGGCCTATGAGCAAGCAGCGGGTTTCCTGCGTATATTTAATGGCGATAATCCACTGGACGCTTCGTCTGTTCATCCTGAAGCCTATTCTTTGGTTGAGTCTATTGCCAAAGCAAAAGGCCAAGGTGTGGAAGCACTAGTGGGTAATAGTGATTTGCTAGCCACTCTTTGTGCAGAAGAATTTACCACTGAGAAATTTGGTCTGCCAACGGTGACTGATATTTTAACTGAACTTGATAAGCCAGGACGCGATCCTCGAGGTGAGTTTAAGACGGCGACATTTAAAGAGGGCGTTGAGCAAGTTAAAGATCTTAAGCCTGATATGATCCTCGAAGGCGTTGTCACTAACGTGACGAATTTCGGTGCATTTGTCGATGTCGGCGTCCATCAAGATGGACTGGTTCATATCTCTTCACTCACGGATAAGTTTATTAGTGACCCTCATACAGTCGTTAAGGCTGGTGATGTGGTTAAAGTGAAGGTGATGGAGGTCGATGTTGAGCGTAAGCGTATTGGTCTGTCTATGCGTCTCGATGATAAGGCGGGGGATAAGCCTGCTCCTAGAGCAAATCAGAAAACGACTAATACGGGAAAACCCAATCAGCAGCGTAAATCGCAGCAGAAATCTCAACCTAAGCAGCAAGCGAATGCTGCGATGGGAAATGCCTTTGCGGATGCCTTCGCAAAATTGAAAAAGTAATGCCGTAAAAGCTAAGCATGATTATCTATGTCGAAAGGGTTTGCTCTTTCGACATTTTTTTGCATGTTTTTTGATACCTTGATTGTGGCTAGCTCTAATTGTTGTGTAAATGTGTACCTTTTATGGCTGGAAGGTGAACTTTAGTATTAGCTTTCTGTCATAATAAGTGGCTAGCACTCCGTAGAGGGTGATCGGCTACAAAGGATGCTCGATAGAGTAAAAGCGCATGGACCACTCTAAAGTTTCATTTTATTAACTTTAGATTAATAATTAAGTTTACTATTTGGGTGCTCCATGGCCACTCGTTTTTCTTTTTTGGGTCCCTTTAGATCCACCTTATGTTTTTGTCTAATTGCATTATTACTCGTGACCTTAAGTCGTATTGGCTTAGGTGTATGGCAAATCGAAAGGGTTACCGCTGTTAATGGTTGGTCCCACCTTTTGCTTCAAGGGCTGAGAGTCGATTTTGCGACCTTGTGTTGGTTGTGGGGGATCGCTGCATTAGGTACGGCCATTTTTTCCGGCGATCATGCTATTGGTCGTGGCTGGAATAAAGTACTGCAACTCTGGCTGACCTTAGGGCTTTGGCTCATTCTATTTCTGGAAGTATCCACTCCCTCGTTTATTGAGGAGTACGGTATTCGCCCCAACCGTCTATATGTTGAATACCTTATCTATCCTAAAGAAGTTTTCTCAATGCTTTGGGGCGGACGAAAACTGGAAGTCATCTTCGGTTTTGTCGTCAGTGTCGCTACGCTTTTTGGTGGTTGGAAATTAAGTGGCTATCTGCTCAAAAATCTTATTTACTCACGCTGGTATTGGCGTCCTGTTATTGCTTTAGCTGTGATTGTGGTGACCTTACTCGGTGCTCGTTCGAGTTTAGGCCATAGGCCTCTTAATCCAGCGTTAGTGGCGTTTGCCGATGACCCTTTAGTCAATTCCTTAGTGATTAACTCATCATATTCACTGGTTTTCGCCATTAATCAAATGGGTAACGAGGCTAATGCTGCCAAGATATATGGCCGAATGGATGAACAGAAGGTTATCGACACCATCAGGAAAGAAAGTGGTAGAGCGAGTAATCACTTTCTATTAGAAGATGCACCGAGTGTGTCATTTAATCCTGCCAGCTATCAAGGAAAGCCAAAAAATCTGGTTATTATCTTGCAAGAAAGTCTGGGAGCGCGTTTTGTCGGCGGATTAGGCGGCTTGCCATTAACACCTAATATTGATGCGCTTGCCCAGCAAGGCTGGTCATTTGAAAGGCTTTATGCCACAGGTACACGTTCAGTTCGCGGTATAGAAGCAATTACGACAGGGTTTACACCAACGCCTGCTCGTTCTGTGGTTAAATTAGGTAAAAGTCAGCAGGATTTTTTCACTATTGCCGAGTTACTTAAGGCGCATGGCTACGAGACTCAGTTTGTGTATGGTGGCGAAAGTCATTTCGATAACATGAAGAGCTTCTTCCTCGGTAATGGTTTCAGTCATATCGTCGATGAAAATAATTATGATGATCCCTCTTTTGTAGCATCGTGGGGAGTGTCGGATGAAGATCTGTTGCGTCGTGCTCATCAAGAGTTTGAGCAGTTTCATGAGCAAGGTAAGCCGTTTTTTAGTTTAGTATTTAGCTCCAGTAATCACGAACCTTTTGAGTTTCCTGACGATAAAGTTGAGCTTTATGAGCAACCTAAGCAGACTGTCAATAATGCAGTTAAGTATGCAGATTATGCTGTGGGAGAGTTTTTCAAACTCGCTAAAGCATCTGAGTACTGGAAAGATACGCTATTTTTGATTGTGGCTGACCATGATAGCCGTGTCGGCGGCGCGAGTTTAGTGCCTATTTCTCGCTTTCGGATCCCAGGAATTATCTTAGGGGATGGCGTCGAGCCTAGACAAGATCAACGAGTGGTAAGCCAAATTGATATGGCACCCACGCTATTGTCTATGATGGGAGTCTCAGATAGCTACCCAATGCTTGGGCAAGACTTAACCCGAGTTAGCGATGATTGGCCGGGACGTGCCTTGATGCAATATGATAAAAATATGGCATATATGCGCGGCGATGATGTGGTGATATTACAGCCTGAGCGTGATGCTGCTGGTTTTAAGTATGACTTTGCGACGGAGAAACTGAGTACAGCACCTCAAGCTGAAGAAATGAAACAAACAGCGCTTGCTTGGGCATTATGGGGAAGCATGGCGTACAACCGTGGCCTCTATCGTTCATTGTCTAATGAAGAACGGCTCGCAGTGAATCATCCGCAAAGTGATACGCTTCAGCTAGCGCTAGAAGATGGGGCACTTGTACCATCTGCTGCGGTTAATGAAGTACTGCAAGATTAAGATTATACCAATCAGTATAAAGATGTGATCGCTCAGCGAGAGTTTAGCGCTTCAGAGGCAAGGCAACGAGTGAAGAGCATAGTTATTCTACGTTCTAGCTCGTTAACACAGCGTATGAAGCGCTAAAACTCGCCTTTTAGGAGTGTTTTTGGCCGCCTACTTCTTCGTTGAATAGCTTCACAAGGGAATAACCATTCCATCAGCTATTCGCCTAGAATTAGTTGCCAAAAATCACTCTGAGTAGATCACTTTCTTATACTGATTGGTATTAGCTATGCCTGAACTTATTCTACAGAGGGATCGCTTGGTATGATTGTTTAAACAAATGATGAAATAGCATGCTGAGGCTGGGGAGTTGTTTGTTGTAGATAATAACTACTGACATGTTGCGCAACAGCTTGATAGAACTCATCAGGCTGGTTCTGCAAGGCTGCACTCTTCTCATTAATCGGTTGATTATTATTAGTTGGCGTCATCTGCTGACTAACGCGTACGTCACGCCTGCTAAGTGCTGGTCTGTTTCTGAGTATATCTTTAATCGAGGCTGGAGCCGATGTTGTTTTTTCGGCTTCTTTTTGCTGTGGACTATCCTGTTGCTGTTGCCCACTTCCTTGCTGTTTCCCCTGTAAACGCTCATTCAGCTTAGCCTGTATTTCTGGTTGCTCAGCTGTGCGTTCATGTTGCGGGGTAAATGGACGTTCTTCGTGGCTCTTAACTATTTCTGGTGTCGGCACGACAGGCGGTCTTTGCTGACTATCTACGCGCGCAGAATCGGTAGCGACATTGGTTGTCGCTATCGGTACTTGCGGGTAGTTTGTGACGACTAGCATAGTAAGGCCCTTTACTTGTATGGTTAAATAATAACCATTTATGGGCAAAAGATAAAGCTAGACAGGTTAGTGGGATGCTTAATTAGTGACTTTTTCTATCCAGGTCACAAATTCGTCTAAAAATTCATCGGTATGTGAGATAAATGGCGCGTGAGAAGCCTTATTAAGTATGACATCTTGGTAAAGTTCGACATTCTTTGGCATTAAAGCAGGAACATGTCTGGGCACCAGACTGTCTAGTCGTCCCCAAATTCTTAGCCAAGGCATTTCTATCTGGTTTAACTTAGGCCTCAAATCAACCTCTTCGAGCATTTTCAGCCCCTGAAGTAGGGCGTTAGAATTTGGAAGCGGTTTAGCTAAGACTAAGCTTCTAAGTTGCTTGATATCTTCTTTTGCCGTCGCACTCCCCATGGCCTGAATGGCAAGGAATCGCTCTACTGTCTTGCTGAGATCTTTATGCAGCGATTGTCCGAATTGGGCAAGAACCTGAGGTGGGATCCCTGGCCACTTCTCTTCTTCTCGGGCCATAAAACAGGGGGAAGAAGCAATGGTTATCAGACCTTTTATCTTCTGTGGATATTGAGTCGCAGCGAGTGTTGCCACAAGCCCACCCAGTGACCATCCCACCCAAATAGCTGATTCAGGTAGAACCTTTATCAATGCTTCTAGCCAATTATCTATTTCACCATCGATGGCAGTGCTATTACCGAAGCCCGGCAGATCGACATAGTGCACCCTATACTGAGATAAAGAGGAGTGGAGAGGGGTAAATACTGCGCTATTCATTCCCCAGCCATGGATCATAACAATTTCAGGGGCTGAAATAGGGCCAATAGATTTTATATGTAACAGCGTTTGGCTCACTGGTATACCTCAATGGAAAAGTCGATGAAATTGGTTCAGCTTACACAGCGAATAATACTGGTTAGACAATTGGCACAGAATGCTTTTACAGCTATCAAACTGTGGCTGGCTGCAAGTTTACCCAATCGGTGTTTGATGTGCCATCAAAGTGTGATGCTGCCTGAAAGCGGAATATGTTCTGTCTGTTTATCGGCTGGTATTTATCAAGCGTCTGTCTGCTTAGGCTGTGGTTGCACCTTAGTCACTCAGTCTCGATATTGTGGCTCATGCCTCAAGCAAGAACCTCTGATGATTGTTGCGCCCTGCAGTTATCATCAGGGATTAGGCCCTTGGGTTGCAGCGATTAAATATCGCGCTCAATTCGCGGCTCTACCTGTATTAACTAAGGCATTAGTTAATCGGGTACAGGAGCTAGAGCATTTAGGTTTATTAAAATTACCACAAGTACTCATTCCTGTTCCCCTGCATGTAGATAGATTAAAGCAACGAGGCTTCAATCAGGCTTGGATCATTACTCAAGCGTTAAGTCAGCAGCTCGATATTCCATTTTCTACCAGTGGTCTCAATCGAGTCTTAGATACCCAGCCTCAAGCAGGATTAACAGGTAAGCAGAGGCGCAGAAATTTGGCTAATGCATTTGAGTTAGAACAAGATTTTCCTTATCAACGTATTGCATTAATTGATGACGTGGTGACGACGGGGACAACAGCAAAAGAGATCGCTTCACTATTTGAGAAAAGGCATGTTCATGTGCAAGTCTGGTGCTTAGCGAGAGCTGAAGCACCAGGATTGTTAGACTAGTATTAATTCAATGCTGGAACCAAGTAGAGTGCGTTGGCATAAATCTTTTCTGAGCCTAGCCAGATGTTTCGAAACATCAGGTTATCGGCGAGGGCGACGATGGCTCCCTTGCCTCTGGTTTCTAGTACTATGGCGGGATTATTGGAGAAGCTACGCTGATACTCTTTAGCAAGATAGCCACTTATTAATGGTTCATCGGCATACTTCGCAGCAACAGTGAATGGGGCTGAACTGGTGGTTAATCCAATGGCCATATTTTTTAAAATGGCTAGACGATTACCTTCGATACCGAAGTTAATTGGATTGCTTGGGTCGAGTGATAACTCTACGATGGCACCACCTATAGATTGTCTTGCTGAGAGTTTTTCTTTATCTTTATAGCTTAAGCCTGTGGTGTCGAATAACTGTTTATAGAAACGCTTTCCCTTGATGTCACTCTTGAGTACGTTATTTTTATTCAACCAAGTTAATGCGCCTTTCTGGGCGATGATGGTGCCGCCATCAGTCGTGAACTGGCCTAATTTCCTAGCGAATTTCTCGTCGAGTGAAGAGTATGTTCCACCAGCCATAAACACATGGGTGTATTGATTTAACTTTATTCTGGAAAGGTAACCTACGTCTATCAGGGTGACAGGCACTGAAAGCTTGCGATCTAAGTAGTACCATAACTCCCCAACCTCAGAAGCATCTGTGCCACGGCCTGTGATCAGCAGAGGCTTAACGGGTTTGATGACATTGAAGTTAGGGCTGCCAAGATCTATACCTGAGATGGCTGCGCTAGTGGTGGCTGAGTGCATCTGTAGCGTATATTTAGAGGCTAGCTCTGCCAGTGTGGTATTAATTTTATTAGCACTATGTTTGGGCTGTTTTAGTGGTACTTGTAAGGTGCCTGCGGGAAAATTCTTTGTCTCACCATTGATTAATATACTGAATGGTTTTTCGGCATATTTAACTAAGATATTATCATCTAATAAAACCTGTAATGCTGGGGCCGCCATATCCTGCTGCCAATTAATGAGTACTGCTACGGATTGGTCGTTTTTGTTAAATTCTGGTTTCTTTGGGGCATCTTGTCTTAAAACATCAATATCTAACTTACTACGTCTGACCATTTTCAAGTGATAAGCACTTTCTAAATTCCAGCTGGAAACATCATAAAATGTCGGATCTTCGAATTCGGTGCTGTTATCAAACATCGCAATGAGTAAGCTTTTTTGAGGCTGATTGATTGGAATAAACAGACTGCTTTCGGCAAAGAAATCAATATTTCCTTGCTGCACGGTATCGGTTAAATAGTAAAACTCAATTTTGTGTCGCCTTAGCAATTGAGTGATATCTTCGATACGAGCTTGGTTAGATGATGAACCGATAAGGTAACCAGTTTGACGTCCACGCTTTAGTTGCTTATCACGGCCCTGATAAAACTCGCTTTGGTACTCAATCAGTTCATCTTTTAAAGCGAACGCGCCCTTTAAGCTAGATATTGAGGTGGCGAACTGATTATTGATGGCATCGGTGAGTCTAAGTTCACCATTCTTAGTTTGCTGTACCTGTCCCCTTGGACTTGCCTGTTCGAATAGCACGCCTATTGAGCCGTTAATATCAGGATAAGTAGAGCCTTTACCGTAATAAAAGTCATCAAATATCTCACGGCTAAAGTAGCCTTGTTGGATTTGATCTAGAGCTTGTCTGTGGAATTGGGCTAGCTTCTCGGTTAGCGCTTGATTAGTCTGGGAGGTCGCTGGATTGGTTCGTGTGGGAACTCCTGGCTGAAAGAAATAGCTTTGATCCCTGCCCATTTCGTGAAAATCTCCCACATAGTGCGGTTGCCACTTATGGAATAATGCCACTCTTCCCTGAGATTCTGGATGACGAAGAAATAGCCAGTCACGATTCAGATCTGCGAAGTAATGGTTGGTTCTTCCGTTAGGCCAATTTTGTCTATGCTCCTTATGCTTGCTATCACTGACTTCAGTCTGGCCTCGGTAATTGTTGGTCCAGGTGGAAAATCGGTCCATACCATCGGGATTTTGGCTGGGAGTGATCAAGACAATGGTGTCGTCTAGGAGTTGTTTTATCCATTGCTCATTACTTGAAGCAAGAAAATAGCTTAATGCCATGGCCGAATGAGCGCCACTGGCTTCGTCACCATGGATAGAATAAGCCAACCAGATCACTAAAGGACCTGATTGTTTGTCACCGGTTTTGACTCGTTGACGTTGATTTATAATGTCGTCTAAATTGTGCTGATTCTTTTTTGAGGTGATCACAGCCGTGAGTTGTTGCCTCGCCTCATGAGTTTGACCACTTAATTCGAGTGATACCCTTTCGCTATCATTGGCTAGCTGCTTCAGATAGAAATTGAGTTGGTCATGACGAAGGTGCCATTGTCCTAGTGGATAGCCTAAGAAAGATTCAGGTGAGGTAAGGGTTGGATCTGAACCTGATTTTGAGATCTGGATCACCGTTTGCGGATCTGCAGCAAGAGAAGTAGCAGTGAGGCAAAACGAACTCACTAACGTTAGAAGCAACAGGAAAACTCTCAACATAGATATGATTTTTATTCTTGTATTATATAAGGTTAAATTATCAGCTAGAGGGAATTATAGCCACAGTTAACGCTTGATTCCATCAGAGAAAATGTCGACTCAGTCATGATGATGAGATAAAAAACACTCAATTTATCTCCGAAAAGGCCAAAGCAATTTACAAAGGGACTACAAAGCTTCACTGAGTCGGAGTATCATACCTCTATATCTTACTAAAACAGTCAAGTTTTACCAGACGGAGCATGTCTTAATGATCACCATTTCCGATGCAGCTCAGGCTCATTTTGTTACCTTGTTAGCAGATCAGTCCGAAGGAACTCATATTCGTGTATTTGTAATCAGTCCTGGTACTGCTACAGCTGAGTGCGGCGTTTCATACTGTCCACCAGATGCCGTTGAAGCCGATGATACGGAACTAGAATTTAATGGCTTTAACGCCATGGTCGACGAAAAGAGCGTACCATTCTTAGAAGATGCCACCATCGATTTCGTTACCGATCAACTTGGTTCACAGCTTACCCTAAAAGCACCGAATGCTAAGATGCGTAAAGTTGCTAGTGACGCCTCTCTCAATGAGCGTATCGAGTATGTGATTCAATCTGAAATTAATCCGCAACTCGCAAGTCATGGTGGCAACATTATGCTGATGGAAGTGTCTGAAGAAGGCGTGGCTATCTTGCAGTTTGGCGGTGGTTGTAACGGTTGTTCTATGGTTGATGTCACCTTGAAGGATGGAATCGAGAAGCAACTACTTGAGATGTTCCCTGGTGAGCTTACTGGTGTTAAAGACATCACAGAGCACCAAGCTGGCGATCACTCATACCAGTAACGGACGTTTCTAGGTTATAAAAGAGTAAGAAAAAGCGAGTTGGCTATCTAGCCTACTCGCTTTTTTTATGTCTGCTAGAACCTAGAACCTAGAACCTAGAACCTAGAACCTAGAACCTAAAACTCTTCATCTCTCAATTTATATCGATAATGCAGTGTCAGGGTTAGGCTTCTGGCTAGCATGAAGCAGCTCATGGCAGCCCATAGGGCATGATTACCGCTATCTTGTAGGAAGAACCAGATGGGGAAGAAGACGCCAAACGTCGAGATGATCATACTATTTCGCATGACCTTGCCCTTTGCTGCGCCAATATAGACACCATCGAATAGATAGGAGCCGAAGGAGAGCATA
The DNA here is from genome assembly GCF_007004545.3 of Shewanella eurypsychrophilus. NCBI lineage: Bacteria > Pseudomonadati > Pseudomonadota > Gammaproteobacteria > Alteromonadales > Shewanellaceae > Shewanella > Shewanella eurypsychrophilus. The sequence goes on from NZ_CP045503.2 coordinate 220,264, forward strand.
GGGAGAAGCACAATCCAGAACAGATATTCACCCGCGACGACACGTACTTCATTAATGTTGGTGAGTAGGTTGATAATACTCTCGCCACCGAATGCAAAGACGAGTGTGAATAAGAGTGCCGATAGAGCAGACCATAGCCAGGCAAGCGTAACCGTTTCCCGCATGAGTGTTTTATTCTTTTGGCCATAGGCTTTGCCTACCTCTGCCTCGGCATAATAAGCAATGCCATCTAATGCGTAGCTGATGAGTAGTAATAAATTGAGCAAAACAGCATTGGCTGCAACTGTGTTATCTCCTAGGCTAGCCCCATGAAATGTCATAAATGCGAACGAAATTTGTAAGCAGAGGCTGCGAATGAATATATCAGCATTCAGACTGAGCAGTTTGTGATAACTCTTTAGGCTGAGACTGTTGCAAAGCTCGAGAAAGTGAAAGCCGCCGGTCTTTTCTAGTTGTCTGTAGACCATAGTCAATGCCACTAAGAAGCCTGCCATGTCGGCAAATACAGAGGCTAGGGCTGCGCCTTTAACTCCCCATCCTAGGCCTAAAACAAAAATCAGATCTAGGCCAATATTCGCTAAGTTAGCGACGATTAATTGCCACATAGCGGCTTTGGGTTGTTGTCTGCCTAACAGCCATCCGAGTAACACTAAATTGAGTAAGGCGAAGGGGGTAGACCAGATCCTTATCTGAAAATATTCGCGGGCATATCTTTGAACTTCCTGACTCGCATCGGTGAGCTGAAGGGCTGTATTGAGTATGGGGAGTTGCAGAAGTACCGCACTTAATCCTAAAATAAGCGCTAAACTGCCTGCTTGTAGCAATAATTTATATTGGGCTTGGGTGTCTCCAGCACCATAGGATTGGGCTACTAGCCCGGTTGTTGCCATCCTGAGAAACCCTAACATCCAGAGGATAAGGGTGATCATCGTCGAGCCTACGGCTACACCGCCAAGGTAATAAGCATTGCTTAAGTGGCCGACAACGGCGGTATCAACCAGACCAAGCAGGGGCACCGTGATATTGGATAATATCATGGGCAGGGCGAGTGCAAATAGCTGTCTATTTTTCTGTTTATTACGGATCAGTTCGACAGGGGTCATATCATCTCAGAGGTTTTAATTATGTTTAAGAATATCCTGATAACGCTCCTGGTGTTATTCAGTCTATCGCTGCAGGCCTTCACGGCTCAAGCTGCAGTGATCTTACAATATCATCATGTATCGGCAAGCACTCCCGCAATAACCAGTGTAACGCCGGTTCAATTTAAAGAGCAGATGCAATATTTGGCAGATAATGACTTTATCGTGATGCCCTTGTCTCAGGTTGTAGATGCGATTAGAAACCAGCAACCGATAGCAGAAAATGCCATAGTGATCACTTTTGATGACGGGTATAAGAGTATTGCGAATACGGCGCATCCCATCTTAAAGGAATACGGTTATCCCTACACACTATTTGTCTCGGTTGAGCCTATTAAAGCTAAGTATAGCGAGATGATGAGTTGGGAAGAATTGATTCAGCTCTCGAAAGAGGGCGCTGAAATTGCTAATCATAGCTGGGGCCACGAGCACCTTATCCGTAAGTTAGCTGGAGAGTCTGAGTCTCAATGGTTAACGCGGATTGAAGCCAATATTCTCAAGACTGAAGCTGAAATCAAACAAGCCACAGGTCAAAATCATAAGATGTTGGCCTATCCCTACGGCGAGTATAATCAGGCGATAGAAACCATGCTAAGTCGCCACGGTTTCGTTGGTTTAGGCCAGCAATCTGGTGCAGCTGGCGCCTATTCTCCTATCACTGCTTTGCCGAGATTCCCCGTTGCTGGAGTCTATGCTGATTTATCTAGCCTGAAAGTAAAAATGCATAGCTTAAATATGCCAGTAGTTTCAATGACACCTAGAGATCCTGAATTAAAAGAGGGTCATTGGCGTCCGGAATTAAAGGTGACGTTAGATATGAGTGACATCTATCCCCACCAGTTGATGTGTTTTATACAGGGGCAAGGTGCCAAGAAGCCACTTTGGTTGAGCGAAACTGAGTTCTCGGTCAGAGCAGAATTAGATCTTCCACCCGGAAGGTCTCGCTATAACTGTACGGCACCGAGTAAAAGCCAAACTGGCTATTACTGGTTTTCACAAGCTTGGGTCAGACCCAAAAATGACGGAACTTGGATAGAAGAATAGGCAAAGGTCTTTTAGTTCCTAGTTCCTAGGTTCTAGGAACTTATTTTATTAACTCGCCTTGCTATTTTCTGCCTTCAACAGGAATAGTAGCTTTTGTGGGATCTTATCTAAGTGCATCTGTTCATGATGAGCATCTATCTCTACAGCTGCTCCAGGCATGCCCCAGACGACTGAACTCGCTTCATCCTGCGCTATGGTGTAAGAGCCATTCTGTTTCAAGTTGAGAAGGCCTTTAGCTCCATCTTTACCCATACCAGTCAATATGATTCCGATAGTCGATTTAGCTGCGCACTGAGCAACGCTGTCAAATAGTACGTCGACGGAGGGCTTATGACGGTTAACTGGTTCGCTATCTAGCAATTTAGTAAATAGTGAGCTGCCTTTGCGGACTACGATCATATGTTGATTGCCTGGTGCCAAGTAGGCGGTACCCGCTTTGAGTAATTCGCCTCCTTGAGCTTCGATAACTTTCATTACACAGTGGCTATCTAAGCGTTTGGCAAATGAGGCGCTAAAAGCGGCAGGTATGTGCTGGGCAATCACCACGGGTGGTGTGTTTGAAGGTAATCGAGTCAAAACGCTTTGAATCGCTTCAGTGCCGCCGGTTGAAGCACCTATAGCAATCAATCTGTTACTAAACATCACGCCGCTTAAAGGCTTATTGACAATGGGTTGTGTGGCTCTAGGGCGTACTTTACTTCTATAAGCTAGGCGCACCTTGTCGATTAGCTCTTGCTTATAGTGGACCAGTTGATTCGTAAGGTCGGATTTAGGTTTGGAAATAAAGTCTACGGCGCCGATTGAAAGTGCTTCTAATGTTACCGCAGCGCCTTTGGCCGTGAGTGTTGAGACCATGATCACAGGCATGGGCCTAAGTTTCATTATATTTCTAAGGAAAGCGATACCATCCATCTTGGGCATTTCGATATCTAAAGTTAAAACATCGGGATTGAACTTTTTAATCAGATCTCGTGCTTCATAAGGATCTTCTGCCGTTGCGATAACCTTGATGTCATCGGCATCATTTAATAAATGGCTTAGCAATTGCCTTACCAGTGGTGAGTCATCGATCACTAACACATTAATCATAAGTTCATCCTTGTTATCTGTCTTGTACCTTAGTTAGATCTAATTGGTGCTCAATCCTTGTCTCAATAAGACATAACTAGCTTCTTTTCTTTATTTTTATCTGTATTTATCTTGGTGTGACCTCCTTGAAGAGGCTGGTACATGGTCTGACCTATTAGATCAAATTCATCGGATATATTGGTTAGCGTCTCACTGTGGCCGATGAAGAGTAGCCCGTCAGGCGCGAGTAGCTTCCTGAACTTGGCGATGATTTTTGCTTTTGTCTCATTATCAAAATAGATTAATACATTACGGCAGAATATGAGATCGAATGGCCCTGTCATGGGCCAGTTTTGCAGTAGGTTAAGCTGCTTGAAGTGGATCATCTTCTGAATGCTCTGTTTAATCTGAATGCCAGCTTGATTCGACTGTATATATTTACTTCTATATTGTTGTGGCAGTCCTGTAGTGCTCTCTTCAGCATACAAGCCCTTCGATGCCTTGCTGAGCACATTGGTATCTAGATCTGTGGCCAGTATTTTCAAGTCCCACTCCGCTCCGGAAAAATGTTCCGCTAGTGTCATCGCAATACTGTAGGGTTCTTCTCCTGTCGAGCAAGCCGAAGACCAGACTCGTATGCGTTTGTTACGCCTCTTCTTCCATTGAGGTGAAACTTCTTCATTTAAATATTCGAAGTGATGCCCCTCTCTAAAGAAGGCGGTTAAATTGGTAGTTAGTGCGTTAACAAAGCTAACCAGCTCACTGGGCTCATTTTGAACTCTAAGGCAATATTGGGAAAAGTTCTTTAATCCTAACTGACGCAGACGACGACTCAATCTGGAGTAAACCATGTGTTTTTTTCTGGCTGGGAGAACAATACCTGTTTCCTCATAGGCAAGACTTTGAATAAAATCAAAGTCTGCTTGTGTCATAGAAAACTCCTTTTCATCTATGATTTCCAATGTTGTTAACTCCTGTTGATTTAGTGGATGTATTAGGCTGTGTTGTAGATATGCTAGTTGAACAAGCATAGGCAGACTTTGAATTAAAACAAAGCCTGCCTATGTCAAAAGCTTCTATCTACCTCGAGTCGCTAAAACTCGTTCCACTCCTCTTTGCTGATACTCAAGTTACCGTGACTATCTCCCGAGACTAGCGCCAGTGGCGCCGATGCCATACCCGATGTTTTAAGCTCATCAGTCTGGAAGAAGCCAAGCTGGGTTTTCATATTTCTAGCTTGGTCTGCCATGGCTTCACCAGCTGCCGAGACTTGTTCTACCAGAGCGGCATTTTGTTGGGTCATCTCATCCATCTGAGAGATGGCCTTATTGACCTCTTGAATACCGGAAGACTGCTGATCTGAGGCGATACTTATCTGACTAATCATGTCGGCCACTTTTGTCACAGCTTGTACTATGTCTTCAAGCGTCTCACCTGACTGATTCACTAACTGAGTGCCATCAGTAACCTTGCCTACACTGTCGCGAATGAGCTCTTTAATCTCCTTAGCTGCGCCCGCGCTTCGCTGGGCAAGATTACGAACTTCGCCAGCAACCACTGCAAACCCTCGTCCTTGCTCACCGGCTCGTGCAGCCTCTACTGCAGCGTTGAGTGCGAGTAAGTTAGTTTGGAAAGCAATTTCGTCGATGACACCTATGATGTCCGAGATACGCTTACTGGAATCGTTAATCGCTTCCATGGCTGTGACAGCCTGCTCTACGACCTTACCACCATGTTCAGCCTTAGAATTCGCTTGCTGAGCCAACTCATTGGCTAATGTGGCGTTTTGAGCGCTCTGGGTGACTGTTGCAGTCATCTCCTCCATGCTTGATGCCGTTTCTTCCAAGGATGCTGCTTGCTCTTCGGTTCGCTGACTGAGATCTGCGTTGCCCTGGGCTATCTCTTCGGCGCCGCTAGTCACCGTATTGGCCGACTCGTTGATGCCGCCTAAGACCTCGGTGAGTCTGGATACGGTCGCATTGGCATCTGTCTGTAGCTTACCGAATTGACCTTCGTATTCGCCGTTGATCTGACGGGTTAGATCTCCCTTGGCTAAGCCGTCGAACATGTTAACCACATCCGAGATAACGTTATCTGCGATACCCACTAAGCGATTAAGGCCGTTAGAGAGGTTGAGGAAGAAGCCGTCCTTACCTTCGGTGGAGACTCTATGACTTAAGTCACCAGCTGCTGCAGACGAAATGATGGTATCTATTTCATGCTCGATAGCGACCTCTGCGGTGCGATCGGTCCATTCGACGACTGTGCCTATGCGCTCGCCATTGTCATCCTTGATGGGGTTAGCCACCACCTTGAAGGTGCGTCCTCCGACTAATAGCTGGCTCGAGTAGGTGGAGGTGAGTCCACCTAGTAGGCCTCGTTGATGGGCCGGATTCTTATGGAAGTCATCGATATTGACCCCCATAAGGTTATTGGAATCGAAATTAGGCAGATCTTTGACTATATCGGCTTGTGCATTTCTGAACATGTTGCCTACGGCGTTGTTCATATAGATGATGTTAAGATCGGCATCTGCCACCATGGTATTGGCTGAGACATTGTCCAATGCCTGCTTGATGCGGGCATTTTCTGCTGCTAGCTGTTGCTGTTCGGCTTCACGGGCTAACTTGACGGTCAAATCTTGCCACTCGACAACTGTGCCGGTTCGCTCGCCATTATCGAACACTGGGGTGGCGATCAGACCGAAGGTGAGGCCCGACACTTCTATGTTGGTCTCGAAGGTTTCAGTGAGCCTATCTAACATGCCGCGTTGATGAGCCGGTTTCTTATGGAATATATCGATATTACTTCCCATCAGAGTGCGCATGTCGAAGCGACTCAGGCTCTTCTTCAGGGTCTTCTCATTCTCGCCGAGCATTTCGTTGAGTGATTCGTTGAAGTAGATGATGTTGTAGTCCGCATCGGCCATCATCACATTTGCCTTACATACATCCAGCGCCTGCTTGATACGACCGGTTTCAGCGGCTTGTTGTTGCTCCTCTTTCTCTTTCGCTAGCTTAGCGGTGACATCTTGCCACTCGACCACTGTTCCGCTTCGCTGACCGTTATCGAAAACCGGGGTGGCGATGAGCTCAAAGGTGAGTCCAGACACTTCTATGCTGGTTTCGTAAGTGCTAGTGAGTTTGTCTAGCATGCCTCTCTGATGTGCTGGATTCTTATGGAAGATGTCTATGTTAGTGCCCATAAGGGTCTTCATATCGAACTTAGCGAGGCTCTGCTGTAGGGTGCGTTCATTCTCGCTGAGCATTTCGTTGAGTGACTCGTTGAGGTAGATGATGTTGTAATCTGCATCGGCCATCATCACGTTGGCTTTACATACGTCTAATGCTTGCTTGATGCGTCCCGTATCCGCGGCTTGTTGTTGCTCCTCTTTCTCTTTCGCTAGCTTAGCCGTGATGTCTTGCCATTCGACCACGGTCCCGGTACGTACATCGTTGTCAAATACTGGCGTGGCGATTAAGTCGAAGGTGAGCCCAGATACTTCGATGCAGGTTGCATAGGTACTTGTCAGTCTGTCTAGCATGCCACGCTGATGAGCAGGGTTTTTATGGAAAATATCGATATTAGCTCCCAGTAGGGTCTTCATATCGAAGCTTCTAAGCTCCTGCTGTAGCGTCTTCTCATTCTCGCTGAGCATCTCGGTGAGTGAGTCGTTGAAATAGATGATATTGTAATCGGCATCGGCCATCATCACATTGGCTTTACACACATCAAGTGCCTGCTTGACGCGTCCGGTTTCTGCTGCTTGCTTCTGATCTTCTTTCTCTTGCGCAAGCTTGTCGGTAATGTCCTCCCATTCGACAACGGTTCCCATTCGGACGCCATTGTTGAAAATAGGGTTAGCAATTAAGCTAAAGTTAAGCCCAGCGACCTCAATGCTTGTCTCATAGGTAGTCGTTAAACCTTCTAGCATACGTCTCTGGTGATCTGGATTCTTATGGAAAATATCAATATTTTGTCCGACTAACTTTTTCACATCGAAGCTGACTAGAGCAGATTTTAGGGTTTGCTCATTCTTGCTTAGCATGACATTGACTGAGTCATTAAGGTAAGTGATGTTGTTATCGGCATCAGCCATCATGACGTTGGCATTACAGATATCTAATGCCTTTAGCGAGGTCTCATCTTGTTGCTGCTTTAGGTGTCGCTCTTCAAATCGATTGGTGATCAACTCCCAACCAGGAAGTGATAGATCTGAAAATTTAGGAGCTTCATTGCTCACCAGAGCACCGCTTATCTCACTAAATGCTTGGCTCAATAGCTTGCTTAATTGGTTAAATTTATAAACGCCGGCGGCGAAAAGTGCGATTGCAAGAATCTGAGTCGCTGCTATCCAGCTTCCAGGTTGTCCCGCAAATGTTAATCCTAACGCAATAAGGCTTACCACCAATCCGGCAACTGGCAAGCTGTTTACATTAGTTAAATTGGAGTTTTGTGCTTCCATTCGTGTTTCCTCAGTGTTACCAGTTTATGCATTAACAGCTTGCTGCTGGTGGGTATCAAGCGTATTGATTAAGTTAGAGAGTTGCTCTGCTTCAGGTAAGACTTCACTACCCAGTAATTTATTGATATCAAGCAAAATAACCATCTTCTCACCAACATTGGTTAGTCCTTTAATAAAGGTAAGATCTGTATCCTCACCAAAATGAGGTGCATCACGTACATCGACATTATTGACGCTGAATACATCCGATACCGCATCGACGACTATGCCTATGACCTTATGCTCTTCTGCTATGGCGACCTTGACCACTATGACCACAGTAGTGGCACCATAATCCAAGACCTCTATGCCGAAGCGTTGGCGGAGGTCTATGATGGGAACTATGGTGCCCCGCAGATTAATCACCCCCTTCACATGACTCGGTGCATTGGGGATCACTGTGGTGGGCTCCCACCCCCGGATCTCTTGCACCGATAGTATTTCGACTCCGTATTCTTCGTTGGCCATAATAAAGGTCAGATACTGCTGACTGTCTTCATCGAGATCTTGCTTCATCCCCTGATCAAGTTGGGGCTGCATCTTTTGAGTTTGCTCTGTCATTGCTCCAGGCTCCATCTTCCTTAATTTAAAATTTTCATCGCGAGTTAGCGTGTTAATTCTTAGCCTTGTTAGGCTGCGTGTTCCTTCATATTGGTAATGCCGGCCATGCTCACTAATCCGGTAACATCTATGATGAGAGCAACCGTGCCATCACCGAGAATCGTGGCGCCTGATACGCCTGGGACCCGGTTGTAGTTATCTTCCAGGCTCTTGATCACAACCTGTTGTTGTGACAATAGCTCATCTACAAGTAGGCCTATTTTTTCATTATTTGAATCGACTACCATTACCAGGCCATCTTTGATCTCGCTGGCATCGGATTTGTGGCAAAACTCTTGATAGACCTTGATCACTGGTAGGTACTCATCTCGTAGGCTTATCAATTCGTGGCCATCACTGAGACGATTAATCTTATTCGGTTCGACCTGTAGTGACTCGTGAATGGAAACAAGAGGAACCACGTATGTATGGGATCCGACTCTGACTAATTGACCATCTAGAATTGCTAGGGTGAGAGGTAATCTAATGGTAAAACGACTGCCTTTGTCTTGGGTTGACTTGAGCTCTATGGTGCCATTGAGCTCGTTAATATTACGCCTCACAACATCCATACCCACACCTCGACCAGACAGATCAGAAACAGCATCAGCAGTGGAAAATCCAGGTTTGAAAATAAGCTGGTGAATGGCTTCTACACTTAGCTCTTCATCTTCGGCAACCAGACCTTTATCTCTGGCTTTCTCAAGGATTCTGTCGGTATTGAGTCCTGCTCCATCGTCGATAATTTCAATGATGATACTTCCTCCCTGATGGAAGGCATTGAGTGTGATAGTGCCGATTTCTGATTTGCCCTTGGCGAGGCGTTCTTCCGGAGTTTCTAGGCCGTGATCCAGTGAGTTACGGACTAGATGAACCATAGGATCGACAATTTTCTCCATCACCGTTTTATCGAGCTCGGTATCTTCACCTTTTAGAACTAACTCGACTTTTTTATTCAGCTGCTGGCCGATATCACGTACGAGTCGCGGAAATCTATTGAAAGCGAAGCTGATGGGGAGCATACGGATCTGCATGACGCTCTCTTGCAGATCTCGAGTATGGGTGGCGAGTTGTTCCAGTCCTTGCTTGAGTGATATGAGTGACTCTTCGTCTATCTCATCCTGTTGACCTATCTGGCCAAGCATGGCTTGGGTGATAACCAGTTCGCCTACCATATTTATCAGTAGATCTATTTTGTCTATGCTGACACGAATAGAACTGGTTTCGGGTGTTTTAGCCTGTGAGACCGCTTTAGGTTTAGGTGCTTGGCTCGTTGCTATGGCGCCATCAACTTGATTATCTTCACTGTTATTCTGGGCATCTTCGCTCCCTAGCTGCGCTTGAGGAATAGACTCCTCGTCCGTTTGTATGAGAGAGGTCTCATCGTTATCTTGCTCAGCACTGTCATTCACAGCCGGGGTAGAGGAATAACTGATGATGCACTCGTCCTCAACCCATTCAAAAACCTCTTCGAGTCGCTTGAGGGGCTGCTCAGTAATGAGTTCAAGCTGCCAGCTTAAGTAGCATGCTTCTGGATCTATATCTTCAAAATCTGGTGAATTACACTCGGCTAAATTAACGGTTAGCTCACCCAGTTGTCTGAGTTCGTTGAACATCAGAGCGGGGTCGTTACCGCACCTTAAGATATCTATCCCTGCCTGAAAATCGATAGTCCAACGGGTTAGACTCGATGATTCTTCAGTTACCACATCGTCGACAGGCTCAGTTTCTCTAGATGGCTTGTTACCCTTTTCGATCTCAAGGGTAAATTGTTTCTCAAGTTGTTCTAATAACGGATCATTGAAGTCAATTTTTCGCATTAATGCATCAAACATATTGCGTAACAAATCGACTGAAAGCAGTAGCATGTCCTGATGTTCGCTAGTCATCTGTCTACGCCCATCGCGGATCTCATCGAGTAACGTTTCTAGCAGGTGAGTGTATTTAGCGACCTGATTGAAACCAAAGGTCGCGCTACCGCCCTTGATAGAGTGAGCAGCTCGAAAAATGGTATTGATGGCTTCATCATCGGGGTTATTGACGTCGAGATTAAGTAGCTCAGACTCCATGGCGTCTAAGCCTTCGAGGCTCTCTTCGAAGAAAACCTGGCTGAATTGACTGAGATCGATTTCCATATTAAATATCCGTTAGATCCATCTGATGAATTGGATTTTCTAGCCAAGTACTTTACGTACTGTCGCAAGTAATTGGTCTGGGTTGAAAGGCTTTACTATCCAGCCTGTGGCACCAGCAGAACGACCCTCTTGTTTCTTTTCTGTCCCTGACTCAGTGGTCAGCATTAACAGAGGAGTAAACTTATAACTGGGTAAAGTTCGTAAGTTTCTTATCAGAGTTAGGCCGTCCATGATGGGCATGTTGACATCTGAAATGACGAGGTCATATTCACCTTTTTGGGCCACTTTTAAGGCTTCGTCTCCATTACACGCCTCTGTGACGTCGAAGCCTGCTGTTTTCAGAGTGAAGCCGACCATTTGACGCATAGAGGCCGAATCATCAACTGCGAGTATTTTTTTCATAGGACCTTTTCCTCATTCTGATCGGCTTGTTGCTCTGGGTTCGCTAATTCTGAAATAGTAATACCCAGTTTGTTTAAATCAGTTCTAAGTTCCGGCTGACAGTTAAGCCAGTCGATTTTGAAAGAGCGGGATTCGCAAGTTTGGGAGAATAGATAGAGAAGCTGAGCTCCGGCGGTGTCAACCCTAGACAATTCACTGGCATCGATATGCAGTTGCTCGTCATGGGTTAATAACTTTGAAAGTTGTGCGAATATTGGCTGTATATTTCGAATTGTTAATTCAGAATCTAATTTAATTGTATGTTCCGACATTTAAATTTCCTTTGGCTAGCTTTCCTCATCCCTGCAAGATCAAAAGATAGTCGGCAAACTTGAGTATTTCCTCTTTTATTGATATTTTTTTATGATTATTTGATTAAGAAATTAAAGCCGAACTAGATGTAGGTAGAGAACATTTGGGGTTAGATAGTTGTTAGCGGGTATTTTGTCAAATGTGCTTGTTTGTTATTGTATTTTAAGTATTTTAATCAAAATTAAAATTACTGATTTAGAATGGGCAATGAGAAAGGTTAGGGTTAAATTTAGTTACAAATTGGCGGATCTCAAAGAACCTAGGTCCTAGGTTCTAGGACCTCATAATTGGCTATTATGGTTTTAATATCAGCTATCAAGTTTCTATTAGAGATTTGAGGCAGCTTGCCTGGTTCCAAAGACTTAGGCTTAATAATAGCGACTTTTTTGCCGTCTGGTGAGATTAGAGCCATAGATGCACTGTGATCTACCTGGTAGTCCTCCCCGTCACCAATCATGGCATAGACGAAACCTAGATCTCGAGTCAATGGAAAGAGTTGAGAGTGAGGCCCTGTTATGGCAACAAACTCTGGATTGAAGAAGTTCATATAATCTAACAGCTTATTTTGGGTATCTCTTTGAGGATCAACGGAAAGAAAGATGATCTGAACGTCTGCTCCCTCTAATAATTCAGGGTATGCCGCGGTGAGTTTCCCCATCGTTGTCGGGCAGACATCAGGACAAGATGTAAACCCAATGAAAAAAAGACTCCATTTATTATTTAGCTGAGTATTAGTAAACAAATTGCCATGTTGATCTGTGAGAGAGAAAGGTGCCAATGGTTTCGCTATTGGAAACACAAAGCTAGTGGCAAGGTCCAGTTCAGTGTTTTGCATGGAGGTGATGATGGCATTAGTCTGCTTATTTTTTTGAAGCTGAACCGCGGTTACACCGCCGAGGCCGAGCAGGACTAAGCCTAGTAGCGCAACGGCGATTATTCTAAGCTTCTTTGCCATATTGGAAGGCTCCATTTTTAACTTCGAGTTTGTATAGCAGCAACGAACTAATCACTTATATTCTCTGGCTTATACCCAGAGGTAATGATCGACCAAGAGCACAATAAATAAGATCATCAGATGATAGATGGAGAAACGAAATACTTGCATCGCTAGGCCAGGCTTATCATCATATTTAAGCTCCCATGCCTTATAGATGAAGCCGCAGCTTAATATTGTCGAGCCCACGAGGTAGATGGGACCGCACATACCAACAATCACAGGTAATAAGCATGCGATAGCGAGCAACATTGTATAAAGTAAGATGCAGGTTTTGGTGAACTCGATGCCATGGGTGACTGGCAACATAGGGATATCAACTTTGGCATACTCATCTTTTCGATGAATTGCCAGGGCCCAGAAATGCGGCGGTGTCCAGGTGAAGATGATGATCACTAACAGCAGGGCATGACCGTGAAACTCTCCAGTTATCGCTGTCCAGCCAAGGAGTGGTGGCATGGCTCCTGCGAGTCCACCGACGACGATATTTTGTGGTGTAGCACGCTTGAGATAAGCAGTATAGATGATGGCATAACCCACAAGGCTAGCAAAGGTGAGCCAGGCAGTCAGCTCGTTGACTAAGGTGTAGAGTAAGATGAAGCCTAATATTGCTAGGCTAACGGAGAAGATGAGAGCCTTAGCGATAGAGACACGCCCCTTAGGCAAGGGACGATTATAGGTGCGGGCCATCAGGCCATCTATGCGTCGATCTATTAGGTGGTTAAAGGCCGCGGCAGCGCCGGCCATCATACCAATTCCCATCATGCCAATGATTAAGGGCTGTATAGGTACAGACCCAGGTACTGCCAGACACATACCGACTAAAACCGTAAGCAGCATGAGTGCGACCACCTTAGGTTTGGTCATCTCATAATAGGCTCGCCATTGAAGTGACTCGCTGTTGGTCTTAGGCCCAGTGGTTGAAATTGAAAGTGGTTTTGCCATGGCTTTCCCTCGCTTAGGCTTTACGCCCTTAAAATTATTATTTTGCTTAAAACTTAAAACTTAAAACTTAAAACTTTCGCTTTATGCTTTTCGCCACAGGGCGTAGTTGATAAACACTAATGTCATTAGCAACATGGCCGCCCCAGCATTGTGAGATACCGCTATACCCAAGGGCAGGTGCAACACAACATTACTGATCCCGAGCCCCACTTGGAGTATGACTAAACCGACTAAAACCAATGATGCTCGTCTCAATAACGCCGATTGAGAACGAGTAAAAAGTTTGTAGGCAAGCCAGAGCAAGATACCTGTGGTCAATATCGCACCAAATCTATGGGCGACATGTATGGTCATGCGTGAGGAGTAGTCGAGTACGCCAAATTCATAGGTTTCGTGCACGCCTTGGAACGGATTAAAAGCCTGAGTGAACTGTAAATTCTTGTACCAGTCTCCCTCACAGATAGGCAGTGAAGTACAGGCTAGTGCGGCATAGTTAGATGAAGTCCAACCGCCAAGAATGATCTGTAAGATCAAGACTCCGATGCCAACTAAGGCTAATGGGGCAAGTTTTCTAGCGACAATATCGCCACCTGGGATCCTCAGTGGTTTAGTCCTGAGATAGAGTAGGAGTAACAGAGATATTAAGGTGAAGCCGCCGATAAGGTGAGACATGACCACTATGGGCATGAGTTTCATGGTAACTGTCCACATTCCTAACGCGGCTTGAAATAGGATCAAAATGGCGATAAATGTTGGTAGTTTCTTTGGGGCGTCCAGCTTCTTTAGGCAAAGAATGAAGATCAGCAGCACCAGTAATCCAAGGGCTCCTGCGATATACCTGTGGATCATCTCTAACCAGGCTTTGTTTGGTTCAACTTCATGTCCCGGGAAGGCATCTTGTACCTGAGCAAGTTCATGTTGCTGACTGGGGACCTTGAGCATGCCATAACAACCGGGCCAATCGGGACAGCCTAGGCCAGCATCGGATAATCGGGTATATGCGCCCATTAAAATGACGCAAAGGGTGAATACAAGAGTGACTCTGAGTAGGTTTTGGATCCCCATTAGCCAACTCTCGATAGCTTTAGCATCTTTCTTAGATCTGCAACCAGTGATTTCCCCTGCATGATCTGTTTGTCCATGCCGTTAACTGCGGGGTATCGCATGACTAGGCTACCTAACGGATCGACCACTATCATCTGTTGATGATCCAGCAGATTTATCATGGCCTTATTTGCCTCTGCCGTCTCGAACGAGTATGAAGCAAGGGCGAGAGGATCGCTATCTTGACTCAGTAAGATCAAGGTATGAACTCTATCCTGATCCCGGCCCAGTGCGATATGGCTTTGTTGCAGGATATAGAGGTGATCTTGGCATTGCTGGCCACACTTGTTTGGCAGTAAGTAGAGGAGTTGCCACTCTTTAGGCTTAGGGTTGTTCATCTGAAGGCTGTGGTAGCTAGTACCGATAGGGAGTAACTCTCCCTTGTTGGTGGCACCGCCCTGATAGAGATCTAAGCTGAGCACAATTTTGGCCGCAGCCACAGGCAGGACGAAGACTAAAAAAAGTAAGATTAAAGGTTTAGCGCCGCTCTTTTTTGGGGAGTTCATACTCTCTCCTAAGAAAGCCCATATGAACGCCTGCATAGGCTAATAAAATTCATATGAGTCATACTCATCAAGTTTCCCGAGACGGCTAGGAAACACGTATTTATACCAATTCCATTAAATATATGATCACTTGTTTGATGGAACTGGTATTAATTATCACTTCTTATTTGTAGAAGTTCTTACTGCTTAATCTCTAACCTACTTGGTCTTGTTTTCATTGGCAACAGTCATTTCGTCGATATTGGTCCGATCTGAATTATTACTTACTGTAACTTCATCTTGTTGTTTTGTTGAGGCTTTGGATCTTCTGCTATAGATGAAATATAAAATCAGCAGTGCAAAAGCCAGTGCCATCGAAAACCACTGTAGGGCGTAGCCTCTATGTTTCTGTGAAGAAAGTGGTATCGGAGTCCAAGGGTGGGGCAAGTCAAAACCATCGAGATGATCTGGCTGCAACACGGCTGGTGCTAAAGGCTGGTCTAGTAACTGACTAATTGCATTAATATTAAGGTTTTGGATACGCTTGGGCCAGCCAGGCTCAGGCATTAATGCTGAACTCATTGGGTTCGCTTGTTTCTGATATAACCTGCCATTCAAGCTGACTTCTCCTGTGATGACTTTAACCTTGGGCAGTATTCGTCTATCTAAGCCCGCAGGTACGAAGCCAAGTTCTACTAGCATCCAGGGGCCATCAGGTGTTACCTGTATAGGCTGTAGTGCCAGATATCCCACCCGTCCGTTAAAAACTTGGTTATCCAGTAAGAATATATTCTGTGTTGCGGGAGATGCCAGGACCGAGAGACGGTAACCTGTGATCTGCTCTGTTGGGGGAAATGAAACCAGCTGGTCATATGTCAGCGGGGCTGATGATTGACGTTGGGTTAATTCGCTTTGCCATTGCTCTTTCATCTCGGCGCGATCGAGTTGCCAAAAACCTAGTTTGACTAAGATGAGGAACATAGCTGTAGAGAACAGAGCTAATGCTATTCTGGTCGCCCATAAATACAGGCCACTACGTTGAGAGAGGTTAGTCATTATCTACTCTCCTCGACACAGCTCTGAACATTATAAAGTTGCCAAAAACCTAGTTTGACTAAGATGAGGAACATAGCTGTAGAGAACAGAGCTAATGCTATTCTGGTCGCCCATAAATACAGGCCACTACGTTGAGAGAGGTTAGTCATTATCTACTCACCTTCTTGTGCTGGGGATAATTAATCAGTAGCCAAAAACCTAACTTGACCAAATGGATAAACAGCTCCAGAGTAGAAATAGTAAATAAGGCCCTAGAGCCCCATGACTCAATGTGAGGATAACCGGTGAATCTATTAATTATCTTTAAAATTGTCTTAGTACTGCTACTGCTATTCATTATGTTTAATCTTGTCCGATCCCTGTTTCTCTTGGTTAAAGGTGACAGTGAGACGCCCGTGAGTCACTTCTTAGGGCGTCGGGTCATCTTCTCTGTGCTGGTGGTCCTATTCATCCTAGTAGCAATAGGCACCGGGGTTATCACCCCAAACCCAAGACCTTATTAACTTTTTTAAATATTAATACCTCTGATATGAATAGATTTAATCTTTATTCGTGCTCAATCAAATACACCTAATTAGCAGGCATTTCGTCTGAGTTTTAGGAGAGTGCGCGGAGTTTATATGCATAAATGAGCACTCTCGACAACAAAATCGGACGAAATGGCAATAATATATGGCCTAGATTAGAGGACGTAGACGAAGATAAACAAACACAACCAAACTACGTCAACAAAGTGCCAATACCAGCTGCCTGCTTGGAAGGCGAAATGCCTATCTGGAGTAAAGTGTCCTTTCAATACCCGTAAAAATAATACGATCAGGAATACGGTTCCTAAGGTGACGTGCATGCCATGGAAACCAGTCAAGAGGAAGAAGGTATTACCGTAAATGCCAGAGGCTAAGGTTAACCCCATCTCCTGATAGGCGTGAATATACTCTTCGACTTGTAGCGTCAAAAAACTCAAGCCCAGCAAGATGGTGATACCCAGCCAGACTGTGATTGCCGAGCGTTTACCCTTTTCTAGACTCACGTGAGCCATATGCAGAGTCACAGATGACGTGAGTAGAATGATGGTGTTATACAGGGGTAAACCAGTCCAAGGCATGGCCTCGGTTTTGGTGCCATCGGGCGTTGTTATTAGTGGCCAGATGGCTTCAAATCCTGGCCAAAGCACCTCACTCGTCATGGCGTTATTGGAGTCGCCACCCAACCAAGGCACGGCAATCATTCTGGCGTAGAGCAGGGCACCGAAAAATGCCCCGAAGAACATCACCTCGGAGAAGATAAACCAGCTCATTCCTTGGCGAAAGGATCTGTCCATCTGCTTGGAATAGAGGCCACTCATCGACTCGGCGATAACGGTTCTAAACCAGCCAAAGATCATAAATATAATCACGGCGATACCGGCGAGTAAGATCATTCCGCCACTGCCGCCATCGGTTTTGAGTTGTTGTACATAACTTCCGGCGCCAAATGCGATGAGGAATAATCCTACTGCCCCTATGATGGGCCATGCACTCTGTGCGGGAACGTAATAGTGTTCGTGCTTCGGTGTCATCTTGCTGCTCCTTGCTCAACTGAGCCGACATAACCTCGGTCGGTGATGTTGTAGAGGGTATAAGAGAGAGTCAGTGTGGTTATCGAATCGGGAAGATCAGGATCCACAAAAAATATCAGTGGTAGCTCAGCGCTCGCAGTGGCCGTTAGTTTCTGCTGGTTGAAGCAGAAGCACTCGGTTTTATTGAAGTAAGCGGCTCCCTGTCCTGGTGATACCGAGGGTATAGCCTGACCAATGGTCTCCTTTAGAGACAGATTTTTGGCATTGAAATAAGTGTGGATCAACTCTCCGGGATGCACCTGCATACGCTTGACTTCGGGCGTAAACTCCCAGGGCATATCACTCTGGATCTGCGCCATAAATTCAACTGTAATGGTACGACTCTCATCGATTGTGATCGGTTTATAAGTACTGGCGCTGTTTTGGGGCTTGCCATTGATCCCCAATTGCTCGCAAAGCACATCGTATAAGGGCACCAAGGCGAAGCCGAAGCCGAACATGCCCACAGCACCGGCAATCAGCATACCGATAAGTTTTCGATTGGACTTGCCTTGGCTGCTGCTCATATCTACTTAATCTCGGGTGGTGTAGAGAAAGAGTGATAGGGTGCCGGACTCGGTAGGGTCCACTCCAAGCCTTCTGCACCTTCCCAAGGTTTAGCCGCTGCTTTTTCGCCACCGCGTATACACTTGATGACCAGCGCGAGGAAGATAAACTGAGACAGTCCAAAGGCGAAACCGCCTATGGAGACTATCTGATTAACATCGGCAAATTGCACCGCGTAATCCGGAATACGTCTCGGCATACCCGCTAAACCTAAGAAATGCATAGGGAAGAAGAGCACGTTTACCGATATGACTGAGCACCAGAAATGTATCTTGCCTAGTCTCTCGTCATACATATTACCAGTCCACTTCGGCAGCCAGTAATAAGCTGCAGCCATGATGGAGAAGATGGCTCCTGTCACCAACACATAGTGGAAGTGTGCCACCACGAAGTAAGTATCATGGTATTGGAAGTCTGCCGGAGTGATGGCCAGCATCAGGCCAGAAAAGCCACCTATAGTGAAGAGTATGATGAAGGCAACGGCGAATAACATGGGGGTTTCGAAGCTGAGTGAGCCTCGCCACATGGTCGCCACCCAGTTAAACACTTTCACCCCAGTGGGAACCGCAATCAACATGGTGCAATACATGAAAAATAGCTCGGCGAATACGGGCATGCCTGTGGTGAACATATGGTGTGCCCAGACAAGGAATGAGAGTATTGCGATACTTGAGGTGGCGTAGACCATAGATGAGTAACCAAACAGCCTCTTACGGCTGAAGGTGGGTACTATGGCCGAGATGATACCGAAGGAGGGTAAGATCATGATGTAAACTTCGGGGTGACCGAAGAACCAGAATATATGCTGGAACATCACAGGATCGCCACCACCCGCCGCATCGAAGAAGCTGGTACCAAAATATTTATCTGTGAGCACCATAGTCACAGTGCCAGCGAGTACCGGCATCACAGCAATCAAGAGGAAGGCGGTGATAAGCCAAGTCCAGACAAAAAGTGGTAACTTCATCCAGGTCATACCCGGAGCCCGCATATTGACTATGGTCACGACGACGTTAATTGCCCCCATGATGGAACTGATGCCCATGATATGGACGGAGAAAACAAACAGAGCCGTACTATCAGGACTGTAAGTGGTCGACAGCGGCGCGTAGAAGGTCCAGCCAAAGTTAGGTCCGCCGCCCTCCATAAACAGAGAGCTCAGCAGGATAGCGAAAGCAAAGGGTAAGATCCAAAAGCTCCAGTTGTTCATCCTTGGCAGTGCCATGTCTGGCGCGCCTATCATCATAGGTATCAACCAGTTTGCTAAGCCTGTGAAAGCCGGCATCACAGCACCAAAGACCATGATAAGTCCATGGACTGTGGTCATCTGATTGAAGAAGTTAGGTTCTATCAGCTGCAGTCCTGGTTGAAACAGTTCAGCACGAATTACCATCGCCATGGCGCCACCCGTGAGGAACATGATAAAACTGAACCAGAGGTAGAGTGTGCCTATGTCTTTGTGGTTGGTGGTGAACAGCCAACGTTTTATGCCCGAAGGGTGCTGCTGGTGATGTTCATCATGGTGCTCGCTGGCTTCTTCGACCTGGGCGATTTCCATATTTGGTTCCGCTTCGCGGGTTAAAGTATTCATATTGCCTCCCTATTGGCCATGCTGACTGACGTCAGATGCCTGAACCATATCGCCTGTGTTGTTATCCCAAGCGTTACGTTCATAAGTAATTACTGCGGCAATTTCTTGCGCGGTTAATTGCTTTCCAAAAGCCTGCATCGCAGTGCCCGCCTTGCCATTGATAACCATCTCTAAGTGATCTATTAATGGTCCAGTGGTGATTGGGCTGCCTTTCATTGGAGGGAATACGCCAGGTAGACCCATGCCGTTGGGCTGATGACAGGCGGCACATCGAGACATGTAGACCTGTTCACCTTGGGCCATAAGCTCATCCATGGAGAGAGATTTACTCAAGGAGGCTTGGGCATCTGCCGCGGCTGCGCTGGCTTGATTTTTTTGTTCTGCTATCCAAATGTCGAAGTCGGCTTGGCTCAGGGCCTCGACCACGATAGGCATGAAGCCATGATCTTTGCCGCAGAGTTCGGCGCATTGGCCGCGGTAGGTACCTGGTGTATTGATACGCGTCCATGCTTCATTGATAAAGCCCGGATTAGCGTCTTTCTTGACGGCAAATGCGGGAACCCACCAGGAGTGGATCACATCTTCCGATGTCATCAGAAAGCGTATTTTTTTATTGATAGGAAGCACTAAGGGCTTATCGACTTCTAGGAGGTAGTTCACTCCCTTCTCTTCGGTTCCCTCAATCTGCTCTCTTGGCGTTGAGAGTAAACTATAGAATTCTATATCTTGATCGAAATAGCTGTAATGCCATTTCCATTGAGAGCCTGTGATCTTGATGGTGATGTCGGCATCACTAGGATCTTCCATGGCGATTAAGGTCTTTGTCGCCGGAATAGCCATAAGGATAAGTATGATGAAAGGGGTAACGGTCCAAGCTATCTCGACCTTAGTACTTTCGTGGAAATTGGCTGCGACGGCACCCTTAGATTTACGATGGTTGATCATGGAATAGATCATCACACCAAAAACCACAACACCGATGGCGCAACAGATATACAGGATGATCATGTGCAGGTTGTATACCTGGCCACTGATATCTGTAACGCCCTTTGTCATATTAAGGGGCATTTCTGATGCCAAAACGTATGGCGTAAACAGCAACGCCAGAAAACTATACAACACTCGCTTCACTAGACTTCTCCTCTGTCAAAAATTAAGACAAAGAAGAGTCACACAGTAAGTCTCTGCTCTATGCAAACTCTTCAGTTCCCAAAAAAGCAACGATGACTTCAAAGTGCAGTGGCGGTTTACCTGTTATTTTAGTTTGGTAGTCACTGACTACCAGAGTTAACCACACTCGCACCTACGGCTGAATATATCAGTACCGATCTCAGCGAGGTAAATATCTGGCCTTTTACAGATGGCAGAATTTTACTACGCCGACTACTAAATCGTTTGGATATAACAAATTATCGTTGTTATCACTCTAACTTACTTGGTGTTGAAATATTGATCAAGATCACTTTTAGCGAAACTTTTAAATATTTTAAATAAAAATCAGACACAAAAAAGTCCCTCACGGGACTTAAATAGTCAATTTCTATTCGCTATATTGACTCGAGATCAGTGCAGAGAAACAAATAAACTGGCCTGGCTGAAGTGAGTATCTGTTTGGCGGTGGGGCTTAGCATGTAAGTGACTATTCGCATCCTCAATGACAATACCTAGGGCGCGCGCACTTTTTTCTACCAGTTTGAGTCGGCGATTGTCCCTTGAATCTAAGGCACTAGTCCAGCAGATGACGGCACTGGATGTACCACTGGTGAGCGCCTTCTCCATGGCCCATAAGGTTTCGACTTCGTCTTTAGCATGAACGAGAAGGACGCGGTCCATTCTGACTCCTGCTTCGGCTAACATCTGCTTGTAACCTATGTTAGGAGGACTGATCAATACAATCCATTGCCCCTGATGGCTCAAAGTAGCAAGCTGATTACTCACTTTTCTCAGCTCCACGCGGCCCTGAGTGTGGGTGCTAACTGTGGTGATACTCGCATTGCTTTGTTCGATGGACACTTGGTCAAGGGGATTCGACCATAAACCTGGGTGTCTAGGGCTGTTTCCGATTAAATCATTCATTGCCAAGCTCCTTCGTCAATCAGCGAAATCAATTATTGCCAGTCGCCGTTACGGATCACACCAACAGCTAGGCCTTCAATGGTCAGGCTTTGGCTGGTGAGATCAATAATAATGGGCGAATACTCTTCATTTTCCGCATGTAGATAAACCATGCTGCCTTTTTTCTCAAAACGTTTTACTGTTACGTCGTCTTCAACTCGTGCTACTACTACTTGACCATTTCTTGCTTGTTCTATTTTGTGAACAGCAAGTAAGTCACCCTCGAGAATGCCGATATCTTTCATGCTATCGCCACGCACCCGAAGGAGAAAGTCAGCACTGGGGCGGAACATAGCTGGATCAACTTGGTAATGTTGTTCGATATGTTCTTGAGCGAGAATAGGCTCTCCTGCTGCGACTTGACCTATCAAGGGTAAGCCTAACTCTTCCGGCTCCGCAGCTTGGGTTAATCGAATGCCACGTGAGGTGCCGGGAATTATCTCTATGCAGCCTTTCTTTGCTAATGCTTTTAAATGCTCTTCAGCCGCATTGGCACTCTTGAAACCTAAACGTTTAGCAATTTCAGCACGGGTTGGCGGCATACCAGTATCGGAAATATTACGCTTGATGAGCTCAAGGATTTCGGCTTGTCTTGGTGTCAAAGGTCTCATTATGAATCCTGTCTTTCTATACAGTTACTGTCAGTATATACAGTATTGTGACCAGTGCAAGGATTAACCAAGTTTTATCATAGTTTCAATATTTATGATTTAAGTTCAACAGTTAAGCTGGCCAGTATTTCTCTCGTTGAATTTGAGTCCTTAGCTAATATATTACTGACCATGACTTATAAGTGGCTTTTATTAATGACATTAGGGCTATCTCTGCTTTATCTGGTATTCTATACGGTTATTAAGATGGCTCACATTGCATAAGAAAATGTCTAAAAAAGATTCTCTTTGGTATAAATCATTACGTTGGATTCAAAAACAGTTGGTACTGACTGTCGTCGTGCCCCATGAACCTTTCGTCGATCTCAATTTGGACCCTGATAAGCCAGTGGTTTATGTGATGAAGACTGAGTCTCTCAGTGACATTGCAGCATTGAGTGAAATCACCAGTAAGTATGGACTGCCAAGCCCATATGATGACCTTGTGGTCGATGGTGGAAAGACACCAAGAGTCGTATGTTTAGAGGGAGCTAAGCCTCTATTTGGCCAAAGGAAAAGTAACGAATTTTTCTTAAACAGTTTTATGGAACTGTTGAAGGTGCATAAGCAGAAGCCAGAGCTGGACATACAGTTAGTGCCTGTGAGCCTGTACTGGGGACGAACTCCTGGTAAAGAAGACGATACGATGAAGGCGGCAGTGCTTGAGCGTCAAAATCCAACCTGGCTTCGCAAGTGTCTGATGATTCTTTTTTTAGGACGACACAACTTCGTTCAATTTTCTAATGCTGTTTCAATTCGTCATATGGCTGATGAGCATGGCACTGACAAGCGGATTGCTCATAAGCTAGCTCGAGTCGCTAGGGTTCACTTTAGCCGTCAGCGTAAGGTGATGACCGGACCCGTTTTACCTAAGCGTCAGGTGCTTTTCCAAGACCTATTAAATTCAGAATCTCTCAAAAAAGCGATTCTCGAAGAAGCGGCGAGTAAGAAAATATCGGAAACCGAGGCTAGAGCTAAGGCGATGGAGTATCTGGATGAAGTCGCTGCAGATTACTCAGAGAGTCTAGTTCGTATTGCTGAACGCTTCTTGACCTGGCTGTGGAACAAACTCTATAAAGGCATCAATATTAGAGGAGCTGAACAGGTTAGACAGCTGCATCATGATGGGCATGAGATTATTTATGTTCCCTGTCATCGTAGTCATATGGACTACTTATTGCTTTCATATATCCTCTATTACCAAGGAATGGTTCCGCCACATATTGCTGCTGGTATCAATCTTAATTTTTGGCCAGCGGGTCCTATGTTCCGCCGTGGTGGTGCCTTCTTTATTCGCCGAAGCTTCAGAGGTAACAAGCTCTATACCGTCGTTTTCCGTGAATATTTAGATCAGCTATTCAAGAAAGGTTATTCAGTTGAATACTTTACTGAAGGTGGCCGTTCACGCACCGGACGTTTGCTGGCGCCCAAGACCGGCATGATAGCTATGACGCTTAATAGTGTGCTCCGTGGTATGGAAAGGCCTGTGACCTTAGTGCCTGTATATCTTGGCTATGATCACGTCATGGAAGTGGCTACTTACCATAAAGAGTTAAGTGGTAAGAAGAAAAAGAAAGAGTCCGTTTGGCAGTTATTTGGTGCCATCCGTAAGTTAGGTAACTTTGGTCAAGGTTATGTTAACTTCGGTCAGTCTATTACTCTGCAAAATTACCTCGATGAGCAAGTACCAGATTGGAGGACTGAGTTGGCTAACGATCCTGAGCAGAAGCCTAAGTGGTTAACTCCTGTCGTGAACACCTTAGCCAATCGGGTCATGACTAATATCAATGATGCCGCAGCAGTCAGCTCGGTCACTTTGACTAGCCTTGTTCTACTCGCCTCGGAGCAGCATGCCCTAGAGCGTTCTCAGCTTGAAAAGCAGCTAGATCTTTATCTTAAGATACTTAAAGATCTGCCCTATACCGATTACACGTCGGTACCAGAAGGTGATGGCAAGCTGTTAGTTCAGCAAGGGTTGGAGCTTAAGAAATTACAACTCGATAGCGATCCTTTAGGCGATATAGTGTCTATTGATGGCAGCATTGCAGTTGCTATGACCTATTACCGTAACAATATCATCCACCTCTTGATCGTTCCGTCTCTGGTTGCAAGCTGTTTAGCTCAACATGACCATGTCACAAGAGATGAAATTGTCGATACGGTAAAAGATTTCTATCCTTTGCTTAAAGCGGAATTGTTTATGGGTATCGAGGACATAGAAGTTCATGTTACCCAAATTTTGGATCTATTTATCGCACAAGGCTTAGTGACCGAATCCGGACACTTCTCGCCTGTAGAGAGTCAGATTAATCAACTCTTGTTACTCGCTGGTACTGTGAGTGAGACGATGCAGCGCTATGCCATCATATTTAATCTATTGGCAGTCTGTCCCAAAATGGAACGTTATGAGTTGGAGCGTGAGAGTCATAAGTTGGCACAAAGACTTGGTGCTCTTCATGGCATTACCGCACCAGAATTTTACGATAAGAAACTCTATGGCACTCTGAGCGTCAAGCTTAAAGAGCTGGGTTACATATTAGACAGCGAAAAAATAGATGAAGTTCAGAGAATAAGAGGCCGTGCTAATGGTTTGCTTCGTTCATCTGTAAGACAAACCATAGAAGATAGTGTGGCTGCGGAGCATAAGGCTTAATGAAAAAACTAGTTCGTTTGACAACTGAGGCCTGCATTTAATGGCTAACCATATGAATGCCGCCAAAAATAAAGTGGCCAGTAAATCTCTACTTGGTGGAGCCATGATTATTGCGGGTACCGCAGTGGGTGCCGGTATGTTTTCTTTGCCCGTTGTCGGTGCGGGGATGTGGTTTAGCTACTCGATAATCATGATGATTGGCGTGTGGTTTTGTATGCTCGTTTCCGGTTTATTGTTACTTGAGACCAATCTACATTTCGAGCCCGGGGCTAGCTTCGATACATTGACTCGTGAAACTTTAGGTAACTTCTGGCGAATTATTAACGGTCTATCGATCGCATTTGTTCTCTATATTCTGGCTTATGCTTATATTAGTGGTGGCGGTTCTATTGTGAACCATAGCTTAGAGGCTGCTGGTATTGAGCTCCCTCAGAGTGTGGCAGGACTGGTTTTCGCTTTAGGTTTGGCATTTATTGTTTTTATCAGCACCAAGGCTGTGGACAGGATCACAACCATAATGCTGGGTGGTATGGTTATTACTTTCTTTCTCGCTGTAGGCAATTTGCTGATCGATATCGATACTGTGAAACTATTTAAACCCGATGGTGAGACAAGCTACCTGCCATATATGCTAGCTGCGTTACCATTTGGTTTAGTCAGCTTCGGCTATCACGGTAATGTGCCTAGTTTAGTTAAATATTATGGTAAAGATCCTAGTACCATAATTAAGGCTATCGTTTTAGGCACTGTGATTGCCTTTATTATTTATGTCTGTTGGTTAGTTGCAACCATGGGTAATATCCCCAGAAGTGGATTTGTCGATATTATTGCTCAAGGCGGTAATATGGGGGTACTTGTAGGGGCTCTTTCCGGTGTTATGGCCAGTGATTGGCTAACGAGTATGCTAACCGTTTTTGCTAATCTAGCTGTCGCTTCCTCTTTTCTTGGGGTTACCTTAGGTTTGTTCGATTACCTTGCGGATCTTTTTGGCTTTGATGAGTCTCGTTCTGGTCGTTTGAAGACTGCGACTATTACGTTTGTTCCTCCAACGGTATTGGGCCTGCTATTCCCTAATGGTTTCTTGATTGCCATCGGCTTTGCAGCCTTAGCTGCGACAATTTGGGCTGCCATAGTGCCGGCTATGATGGCTTATAAAGTAAGACAAATATATCCCGAATCCGATAGTTTTACTGTACCGGGTGGGACGCTAGTCATCGCTATCGTGATCTTATTTGGGATAGTCACTGGGGCCTGCCATCTACTGGCTATGGCTGAGCTGTTACCCGTTTATGGCTAGTCTAGATAAAGTGTAGAAATGGGGCCTATTAGGCTCCTTTTTTTTGTCAAAATAAAAAGAGAGAAACGTTGAAAATCACTCAAGCTGAAAGAGATGCAGTTTATAAGACGATCTTTAATCGTCGTGATGTCAGATCTGAATTTAAGTCCGACACCATCCCGGATGACGTTTTGATGCGAATTCTGACAGCAGCGCATCATGCGCCAAGTGTCGGTTTTATGCAGCCATGGGATTTTGTGATTGTCAAAAGTGATGAAACTAAACAACGACTCAAACAAGGTTTTTTGAAGGCGAATGCCGAGGCTGAACTGCTGTTTGAGGGGGAGCGTAAAGATCAATACCGTGCTTTGAAATTAGAAGGGATCTTAGAAGCACCTATTGGCATCTGTATTACCTGCGATCGAACCCGAACAGGCCCTGTAGTGTTAGGGCGTACGGCAAATCTGGACATGGACCTTTATAGCTCTGTTTGCGCAGTACAGAATTTATGGCTAGCTGCCCGAGCAGAAAATATAGGCGTTGGTTGGGTAAGCATTATTCATGATGAGGTTTTGCATCAGACCTTAGGCATTCCGGAGCACATAGTGCCAGTTGCTTATCTCTGTTTAGGCTATGTAAGTACGTTTTATGAAAAACCTGAATTAGAGAAAAAAGGTTGGCTTAGAAGAAGGCCTCTCGAGACGCTCATTCATGAAGAGCAGTGGCAAGCAAAGTAAAGCTAGATGCATCATGGCTTGATTCTATCAAGGTATTGCTGTGGGGTGCAGTTTCTGGTTCGTTTGAAGGCTTTGCTGAAGCTCTGTTTATTCGCGTAACCTAGTAATTGAGTGATCTCCTCAATATTTTTGCCTTCTAACATGTATTTGATTGCCTGATTGCTAATTATGTACCCGCACATATTACTAAAGTTAAAGCCATGAAGCTGTAACCGGCGTTGAAGCTGTTGCCGGGAAATATTAAATAGAGCAGCGACATCATCGACCTTAGGTAAGCCGTAATACCTAGCATAATTTACCATTTCAAATAATATTTTAGGTGTGTCGTGTGGCTGAGGCATATCCAAATATTGCTCGAACAGAGAACGTGGCATAGAAACAGTACTATCTAGCTGTAGTGAACTTGGCTGCTGCACGAGTACGCTAGTATCTATCCAGATCTCTGTTTGAGGAGCATTCCAGACAACCTGGCAATTGAAAAGAGATTCAGCTTCTTGTTGGCCGACACTGGGGCCACTGAGATAAAGCTGTAATGGTCGATAGTCATCACCAAGAAAGTGTTTTAGCGCGTTGGAGAGCATGATCGCGACCCGTAGTGAGTCATGACTTTTTTGCTGGTTAAAGACATAAGGGTTGCGGTAACACCATTTAATTATCTTGCCTGATTGAATGATGTAGTAACTGGCACCCGAGTGAAAACTAGAAATACCATAGTTTATTCGCCTTACACTCATAGCAAGATCTGTGCTTGATAAGAAGCTAATTCCAGGAATGTCCAATCTAGAATAATGCAAATATTTAGCAATCTTCATCATGTAGCTAGGATCTTGACTGAGCTGTTCAAGGCGACTTAGCCAACTGGACACCTCTGAAAAAGGGATCAGAGTCATCGGCTCCTTCATGAGTGTCTGAGGTATACCGAGATCCGCAGACGTTAACCCAAAGACCTCTTCAACGCCTCTAAATATCATCTTGATGTAACACACCCTAATAAATGAGGTATTAAATTTCATCGTTTAACCTAATTACATGAAAGTCTAATTAAATCATTATTTAGCTTTATTTGATACAACTAGCGGTCTGGTCTTGTTCAAAAAATAGCTGAAGTCAAACTGGTTACAATGTTTTACATCTATCGTGAAGTACCAGTATTTTTACCAGTTAAAAATTTTTGGGGAAAGGATGGAATTTGTAAGGTTCTAGTTTAGATAACTTGAGGTCTGTGTTGTATGAGTTTAATCAGTATGCCATTTGTTGATACAGGAGTGGATAGCTTACTTCATGTCGTAGCGGCTGTTGTTATGGTTGCAACGGTAGCAGCAATGGCAATAGGTTTTTGGAAAATTCATGAGCTACCAATCAATAAAGCGCATAAGGAAGATCATCACCAGATAGGTTTGATAACTGCACTGACTTGGATAGGCTTTGTGTGGCATTGGGTATGGGTTGTCGCGGTATTTGTAGCATTTGTTGATGGTGAAAAGGCATTACGTCGTATACGGGATATTTGGCGAGAAGAACATTCTAGTAAAGGCAAACCTGTGATTGAAAATAACGAGGGGAATACCAATGCTTGAAGGTTTAGCCGTATGGGCGCTTTTTATCTACTTACTTCGCATGGTCGGTATGCCTTGGAATAAATTAACTCAAGGGTTCTCCTATATTGGTGGTGGGGCTTGGTTGCTATTTGTTTGGGTTGGCTTACTTAACTACACGCCTATGGATCTGTCTGGCGGTTCATTAGTTCAGTCGCCTCATATTCAGCTTAGACCCGCATCAAGTCAGATAAAGGGGCAAGTGAAGCATATCTATGTTTTGCCTAATCAGAGGGTTGAAGCCGGTCAGCTTATTTATGAGCTGGATGATGAGCCCTATCAAATATCCTTAAATAAAGCGGCAGTGGCTAAGACATCAGCTGAACTTGAACTCGCGCTGGCTAAAGAGGATGTTAACCTGGCTAAGAAAGAGCATCAGGCTGCAATTACAGATATTGATATCAGTGAAAATCAACTCGCTGCGGGTACAAAAGATTTAAAATGGAAGCAGAAAACACTGGCGCGTTTTATTGAGCAAAACCGGGTAGTTCCGGATACGATCACTAAGAGCCAACTTGACGAACAGGCAAATAATGTTGATATCGCCCAAGCAAGAGTCAATGCATACACCTCCCAGGTAGAGAAGGCGAATCTTGCTGCCCACACGACAAAATTAGATATTGATAAAGCCATGTTGACTGTTCAGAGTAGAAGCTCTGATCTACAGGGTGAGCTTGAAAATGTGGCACAGGCGCAATGGAATCTAGATAGCACAAAAATATATGCTCCTGCCAATGGATATGTAACAAACTTCATCATGCGTGAGGGGCAGTTTGTCGGTGTTATGCCTAGAATTCAGATGTATACCGACGAAAAGTATGTCTTGATGCGAGTTAATCATCAGGCCATTCGTAATGTTAAAGTCGGCCAGAGGGCTGAGTTTGCTTCTGCTGTTTACCCTGGAAAGGTTTTTAATGCCGAAGTAGAAGGGATCATCGAAGCGACAGGAGAGTCACAAGGTAGTTTGCTCGCTAGAGACGATAATGTTCGTCAGACGACAGGCCTTAATGTGAATAACAAGCATCACTTCGTGCGCCTAAAGCTTAATGAGCCCGGTGATTATGATATTCCGGTTGGTGCTGTGGGGCTGGCATGGATTTCGGGTGAGAAGCCAATTGCTTTCTTGGCTTTTCTAGATGTGATCCGTGGAATAGTGATAAGAATGAAGTCACAGATTTACTACTTTTACTCACTCTAACCTTTAAATGATGAGTCGACTTCACATCTATGGGTGGAGTCGACTTTCGTTTTCTCGTTTTCTCGTTTTCTCGCTAATCGGTATTATAGGCAAGTTTGGTTGCGACCCTTTTTCTTAGCACGATAAAGCGCCTCATCGGCTCGTTTCATTGACTGGTCGAAGGTTTCACCACTTAGGCGTTCTGCCACACCTATAGAGATAGTCACACTCACGGTCTTGGTCGCTGGAGATTTCGCTTTGTTTCGCTTAGCTTTGTTTTGACTGTTATTTTGTTTCTTGCGCTTATCATTGCGTAAGACGATGCGGTACTCCTCAATGGACTCTCTTACATCTTCTAAATCATCGAGTATTGAATCTGCATCTTTTCTCGGAAAGACAATAGTGAACTCCTCGCCACCATATCTAAACACTTTACCTCCTCCTGAAACGCGGGCCATTTTTGCGGCTACCAGCCTAAGTACCTGATCGCCAACATCATGGCCATAGGTATCGTTAAACTTCTTAAAATGGTCGATATCCAGCATGGCTACGCTGTACTTTCTACCGAGAGAGAGTACTAAGTTATAGAGGGCACGGCGCGAAGCTAGCCCGGTCAGTTCGTCTCGGTAGGCAAGAAAATAGGAGTCTATCAAGATGGTAAAAAGATAGATCACGGCTAATGATGACATAAGCACGGCAAGAGGCAGAGTGTTTGGCTGAAAGTAATAAAATATCCAGATACCTAATGTTGTTAAGATAGAGGTATTGACTAAATTTGCCTGCCAAATAGCACGACTGATCAGTAGAGCAGAGCAAACATACACAGGCAGCATAATTTGAAACTGTTGTGATAGCGCAAAAGGGAGTGCTGTTCTTATTTCAGCTTGGTACAGGTTTAATCCTGATAACCAAAGGAATCCCAAACCCATCCCTATAGCAATCCCAAGACCCCGTATAACACCATGTGAGGAAAGAAGTCCGCGATCTTTTGTGAAGCCAAAGCATGCGATGACAAGTGTTCCACCGATAAATATTTCAGTGGTGTATTGGCTTAAGGGAAGAAAAATTTGAGCGGAACTATGCTGACTCAAATAGAAGGCCAACAGCAACACGGCTAAATAAGCCAGACGACTGCGGTTAAATTGTAATGCCAATAATGCCGCGATAGACAGAAGCCAATAGGGGAGTTGTTCGATTATCCCGTCCCAGATTTGCCAGCTCGATTTAGTCTCCTGAATAAAGAAAAGTGTTAGGGCTGTAATTAAAAGTGGCAGGATGAAATAACGACATCCTTGAATAAGAGATGACAAAACAAACCTCAATAGTGATTTATGTTAGCGAGTAAGGAGCTCAAGCTCCCTTTAACTCAAACTACTGAAGCAGTAGATTGAGCTTAGCTATAATAAGTCGACGTTTCTCTTCTGTTGATGAAGAAGTATATGGAGTTTATTTCGTGATTAATAGTAGTTTGAAAATTAGCCCTTAATCTCAGGTTTCATCGTATCGACTACAATATGAATAACTGAGACCCAAGCCTGTCTGACCTCCTCGGTAAACCCGTCACCTAAGCCTGTTTTCAACGTATATAGAAGGGCATTACCTACAGGAGTAAAATGGCTTTTCTTGGTGCCGTAATCGTTGTGTCGCTTGGCAAGTTGCTGTAATGCAGGTACTAAGGCTTCAAGATCATTTAAACCATCTACAGCGGCCTTTAACATGGTCATCAGTTTTCGACCTTGTACTTTCATATCATTGCGAAAAAGAGGTTTTAGTGAGGGGTCTATGCCAAATAGGGCGTCATAGAAAATTTCGGCAGCTTTCTCTGCTATCGGTTCAACTTGACTAAAGGAGTCTTGCACAAGTCGGATCTGTTTGTTTGTTAATGCCATGGTGTCATCCTTAATTGTAACTTGCTCATCCCGATATTCACTGCATTAAAATATCTGCTTGAGACCTGAGTATGCTCGCAGTTGGTTCTATATTGATTACGAAAAAAATTCTACTCCAATTAGCATAGACAGAAATTAGAAAACAAGCTTAACTAAATGCAATTGGTATCAGTATTTAAGGATGCAAGTTATGAGAGTTGATCAATATGTTCAGGGGCAAGCCTGTTGGGTCGAGCTTGCCAGCCATGATGCTGTGGCTGGAAAGCAGTTTTATGCGGAGCTTTTTGGCTGGAAAAGTCAGGATATGCCTATCCCTGATGGGATTTATACCATGTTTGGATTAGCTACTGACTCAGGTGAGGGTCAGGATGATATCGGTGCCGCCTATCAGATGCCTGCACAGATGGCTGAGCAGGGAGTGCCTACATCTTGGTTGGTATATTTTGCTGTGGACAGTGTGGATGAAACGGTAAAAAATGTTGAGTCCGAAGGTGGTAGCTTATCTATGGGACCATGTGATGTAGGAACTGCAGGCAAGATGGCAATGTTCACCGATACAGAGGGAGCAAAGTTTGCCGTTTGGCAAGCTGGAGATCATGTTGGCTCCCGTCGACAAGGAGAGCATGGCACCTTGTGCTGGGTAGAGCTGGCAAGCCGAGACCCAGAATCTGCCAAGGCATTCTATCCAAATGTATTGCAATGGCAAAGCCAGCGCGGTGATATGCCTGAATTTGAATATACTGAATGGCTTGTCGCTGGAAAGCCTATGGGAGGTATGTTGCAAATGACTGAAGAGTGGGGCGATCTGCCACCTCACTGGATGCTCTATTTTTGTGTGGATGATTGTGACGAAGCGGCAGCTAAAGCCAGCCATTTAGGCGGTAAGGTTTGCGTACCTCCAACAGACATAGAGAAAGTTGGCCGTTTTTCCGTTATTAATGATCCTCAGGGGGGCTTCTTCTCTGTTATAACCTTGAGTCAGGATCTATTAAGCTAGTGTTACCACGAGGCGCAGGGTGTGTTTTTTGGTGTTTACATTGTGTAAATTATGTTGATAACAGGTTAAAGCTCTATTAATATGCTCGTTGGATATATTATTAGATGGATTTGTAATGATTAGGGTTTTGAAATTATTAACTGTTCTATGCTGTTTTTCTGTATTAACTGCTTGTAGCTCCAATTATCAAGGTGGAAGTGCTGGAGAAGAAGCTGACATCACGCAGCCTGAAAAGGCTAAGTCTACTAGTTGTACTTCGGTTAAGACAACAGGGTCACGCTTGCCATCTAAGCGTTGTTAAAAGGGGCTGTAATTCTAGCTTGTAAAAAGTGAAACGATCACGCAAATGTGCTCGTTTCTAACATTTATTAATCTATTCTCATCGGCCTATTTTCATCGTTTAAGTGATGAACAACTCATCAAAATAATTCCCTGCTAAACTTTAATGAGTCAATCCCCTCCGTACTCGGCTGATGGACTTTTGATTATGCAGCAAGTATCAATTCGGCAGAAGATAATCCTGGGCTTTAGTGCCATAGGGTTATTACTACTCACTGCCAGTAGTTTTTTTTACCAATCATTGAGTCACATTAGTCGTGCTAACCTGGATATTGAAACTTTAGCGGTTCCGGTGCAGAAGCAGAGTAACGTTCTACAACTTAAATTATTGCAATTGATTAAGTTGGTGGCAGTGGCTAATACCCAAAAAAACAGTGCAGAAATAACTCGCAGTCAGCAAGTATTTAATCAGTTAAAGCTAAGCTTCAATAATGCTTCTATAGCTCTGAATCAGAAGGTCTCAGATCAAGTTCAGATGCAGAGTGCACTTAATCAGGCTGATGCGCACTTCAATCAATTTATCCAAGCGAGTGAAGAGATGTTTGTTGCTAAACTTGAGAACTTAGCCGCAAGCGAAAGCTATAAAACTCACTATCAAGTATTCGATGATGCCAGGGTGAGCGCAAGTAATGCCATGCTAGATCTAGAGTTGATCGTCGTAACTGAAGACCAGCAGCGTCTTTTAGAAGAAGTTGTTGGTACTGGTACTCGTATTGACGACATGCTCTTTACCATGGGAAATACCATGTTGGGCTTATCTCGCAGCGAGGATGTGGTAGCCCATAAAGAGGATATGATTTTTCTGATGAGTAACCTCAATAGTAATTTTGATTACCTAAAGAGACAGGCTGAGCCTTTGGATAGCCTAATGAGTATTGCTGTCGCCAGTGAGACGTTATCTATTATCGCGCACTACCTAGACCAACCTGGTGAATTGTATCTGTTACAACAAAAAATCATCGAACAAGAATCAGTATCCCTTATCGCATATGGACATTCGCAAGACTATTTTTCGTTAAGTGTGAGTGAATTAGAAAAATTAATTTCATTGGCTGATGAGCGGTTTGTTTTCCTACAAAATACTGCAAAAGATGAAATTAAAACGGGTGAAACCTTAGCAATAGTATTGGCGATTGTCTTTGTCATTATGGCGAGTTTTATCTCATATATGACCACAAGAGCCATGCTTGTCCCGTTAAATTCAGTCAATAATGCCCTAGCAAGAATTGCCAGTGGTGACTTGAGTCGAAGGGTGAAGAAATATAATGATGATGAGTTTGGTACCTTAATAGACAGTATTAATACACTGGCTGAAGATTTGACTCAGTTGCTCAACGATATTCAAAAAAATGCGCATAGATTAGATGAATCTGCAGTTTCCTATAGTGAGCAGAGTCAACGTATAGCTGGAGTTGCCAGTGTACAAATTACCCGTATCGATGATGTGAAGCATGGTGCCGAACAGATGTCTGTTAGCGCTAATACGGTAAAGGATGAGGCCGATACTTCCGCAATGAATGTCAGTGAGGCTACTGAACATAGCCATGAAATAAAAGGTATTGCTGATGCCAATAATGAAAGGGTTTCAAGCTTGTCAGCACGATTACTCGGGGCGGTTGAAATTATGGATAGATTGAATGGCCATAGTCAGAGTATCGGCGGGATCTTAGATACCATAGTGTCAATCGCAGAGCAGACTAATTTACTAGCCCTTAATGCCGCGATTGAATCTGCCAGAGCGGGTGAGCATGGTCGGGGTTTTGCTGTGGTTGCCGATGAAGTCAGGACTTTGGCTCTGCGAACTCAAGAGTCTACTGCCGAGATCCAAACCACGATAACAGCTTTACAGCAAGAAACATCGAATGCTGTGAAAGAGATAGGCTTAGGACAATCGCAGGCCATGGAATGTGTCACTCAAAGTCTAGAATTAAGCCGGGCTATCGAGTTAATGGACGGTGCGTTAAGTGGCATCGAACAGATGAGTAAAAATATTGCACTGGTTGCTCAAGAGCAATTGTCTGGTAGTGAGCGTATCGTGTTGGGTATGGCTGAAGCCGCAGATGCCGCTGGACAGAACGAAGAAGAAGCAAAGAATATGGCCAAACGCAGCGAAGAGATGAATGAACTTGCACGTTCTTTAACGAGTTCGGTTGAACGATTTCAACTTTAACGCTTCTGATACTGCGCTAAACTCTCGCTGAGTGACCACACCTTTATACCGATTGGTATAACTTCGAGAAGTGAGTATAAAAAAACACCCAGCATTGCTGGGTGTTTAGTGTTACAGAGCGCTTATTTACTTAGTTTACGT
The DNA here is from genome assembly GCF_007004545.3 of Shewanella eurypsychrophilus. NCBI lineage: Bacteria > Pseudomonadati > Pseudomonadota > Gammaproteobacteria > Alteromonadales > Shewanellaceae > Shewanella > Shewanella eurypsychrophilus. The sequence continues at coordinate 255,588 of NZ_CP045503.2, forward strand.
GAATAAACCAAGAGATAGAGAGCTGGTAATACAAATAGTGATAACAAGGGTGCTGTTATCATGCCACCGACCATAGGTGCGGCGATCTTCTGCATTACGTCATTACCGGCCCCAGAGCCCCACATGATAGGTAGCAGACCGAAAAAGATGGTCGCAACTGTCATTGCCTTGGGGCGAATTCGCATCACAGCGCCTTCAATCAAGGCCTCTTTCAGATCGTTGACTACCTCATATTTACCTGTCTCTTTTCTATGCTTGATGGCGTTGTTGAGGTAGACCAACATCACCACACCAAACTCAGCAGCCACACCCGCCAGAGCTATCATACCCACTGCTACCGCCACTGACATATTGAAGTCCAGAGCATATAAGAGCCAGGTACTGCCAACGAGTGCAAATGGTAAGCTGAACATGATCATGCTGGCTTGTATTGTCGAGCCGAACGTCATCATCAACATGATGAAGATGACACCCAATGCCATTGGGATCACTTTCTTAAGCTTCTCATCGACACGCTGCATATATTCATACTGGCCGGCAAAGTCGTAGCTGTATCTTGGTGGTACGGCGAGCTCATTTTCCAGTGCTGCCTTAGCTTCATCGATATATTCACCAATAGAGGTGCCTTCTATATCGACAAACACCCAAGAGATTAAACGACCATTTTCACTCTTGAGCATAGGAGCACCGTCGGTGATCTCGATATCGGCTAAGTTACGCAGCGGCAGATAATGCCCCGTCTTAGTGATAACCGGTAGCTCTCTGAGTTTCTCGATATTGTCTCTTAGCTCTCTCGGGTATCTAAGGTTGATAGGGTAACGCTCCGCTCCCTGAACAGACTCGCCAATATCCATACCGCCGATGGCGTATCGGACCACATCTTGGATATCGCTTAGGGTCATACCATAGCGAGAGGCCACATCCAATTTAGGCGTGATATCGATATAACGGCCGCCACCCACACGCTCGGCATAGGCCGACTTAGTGTGCGGTAGTTTACTGAGTATGGCTTCGATATCCGTGCCTATCTGTTGCAACTCATTCACGTCAGCACCGGTGATCTTGATGCCTACCGGAGTCTTGATCCCGGTGGAGAGCATGTCGATACGTGTCTTAATTGGCTGAACCCAAGCATTAGTAAGTCCTGGCACCTTAACGGTTTGTTGCAGCTGTTCTATGACATCTTTCAGGGTGTAACCTTCACGCCACTCATCCCTAGGCTTAAGCATTATTGTGGTTTCTAGCATGGTTAGCGGTGCCGGATCTGTTGCTGTTTCAGCACGCCCCACTTTACCGAATACTCGCTTCACTTCAGGGACTGTCTTAATCAACCTATCGGTCTGCTGTAGTATCTCGGCGGCCTTACTGGCGCTAATACCGGGTAAGGCTGTAGGCATATAGAGTAGATCACCCTCATCAAGTTCGGGCATGAACTCGCTACCTAAGTTACTCATTGGATACCAGGCACTCATCAGTGCGATTAATGCGACTACCAGTGTCATCTTTGGAAACTTAAGTACTAAGGTCAAAGAAGGCTTATATAAAGCAATGAGGAAACGGCTGATCGGGTTGCTGGTTTCCTTAGGGATCTTGCCTCGGATAAAGAACCCCATAAGGACTGGCACTAGCGTGATGGATAACACTGCAGCGGCTGCCATCGCGAAGGTTTTTGTGTAAGCCAGCGGGCTAAAAAGTCTACCCTCTTGAGCTTCCAAGGCAAATACCGGCATAAAACTCAAGGTAATGATAAGCAAGGAGAAGAATAGCGCCGGACCCACTTCGACCGAGGCCTCAGCAACCAGCCTCCAGTGCTCTTTCATGTCCGGTTGGCGTTTGTTTTCCTGCTCGAAATGCTCCAAATGCTTATGCATATTTTCGATCATCACGATCGCGCCATCGACCACGGCACCGATAGCGATGGCGATACCACCTAGGCTCATGATGTTGGCGTTGACGCCCATCTTATTCATGATTATGAATGCAATGAGTATCGCCAAGGGCAGAGTGATCACCGCGACTAAGGTTGAGCGTGCGTGCATTAGGAATAACAGGCAGACCAAGCCTACGACAAACATCTCTTCGATCACCTTATGGAACAGGTTTTCTACCGAGCTTTCGATCAATTGAGATCTGTCATAGGTCGGGATGATCTCGACCCCTTCAGGCAAGCCAGCTTTGAGTTGTTCTAGCTTATCTTTAACCGCTTCTATGGTGGCTAAGGCATTCTCACCGTAACGCATGATGATGATGCCGCCAACCACTTCACCTTCACCATCTAGCTCGGCGATACCGCGGCGTGATGCAGGCCCTTTACGTACCGTTGCTACGTCCTTGAGTAATAATGGGGTCCCCGATGGACTCGTGATCCCGAGAGGGATCTCCCTAAAATCATCCAAAGTTTGGCGATAGCCTTTGGCGCGAACCATGTACTCGGCTTCAGCCATCTCGATAACCGAGCCGCCAGCTTCGGTATTCGACTTAGATATGGCATCTTTTATCGCTGCAATATCTAGCTTATAGATGGCTAACTTATCGGGTTCTATAACTATCTGATAGGTCAGCTCCATACCACCGACTGTGGCAACTTCGGAAACGCCTGTCACGCTTTGTAGTTCAAGTTTCAGGTACCAGTCTTGCAAGCTCTTAAGCTGTGAAAGATCTAAGTTCCCCGATCTATCGACGAGGGCATATTCGAAGATCCAACCGACGCCAGAAGCATCCGGACCTAGTGATGGCTGAACCCCTTGAGGTAAGCGGCTACCTACTTGATTCAGGTACTCCAACACGCGAGAACGAGCCCAGTAGATATCTGTACCATCCTCGAAGATGATATAGACATAGGAGTCACCGAAGAAGGAGTAACCACGAACCGTTTTGGCTCCAGGAACCGCCAGCATGGCTGTAGATAGCGGGTAAGTGACCTGCTCCTCGACCAATTTAGGTGCCTGACCCGGGAATGGTGTCTTGATAATAACTTGTACATCCGAGAGATCCGGTAAGGCATCTAAGGGCGTATTTCTTAGCTCCTGAACACCCCAGACAGTGAGCATTATGGTGACAATAAGTACCATTAATCTTTGTCTGATAGAGGCTTCGATGATTTTCTTAAGCATAATCAAACCCTCTCTTCGTTAAATCGTGGCTAAGGATATGTCTGCCTATAGAGGCTTCGTCATTAATGTTCTTAAACATGATCAAAGCCCCCAGTACCAAGTCGTAATTAGGGAAAGTTCTGCCTATAGAGGCTTCGTCATTAATATTTTTAAGCATGATAAATCCCCTAGTGCTGGTGGCCGCTGGTCAGACGCATCAAGCTACCCTTGAGGCTGGCTTCTGAATCGAGTAAAAATTGACCCGAGGTGATCACAAGCTCGCCTTCGGCCAAACCATCGAGAATCTCGGCCTTGCCCTGACTTAGCATACCCACAGTGACCTGACGTGCGGTAAAGCTGTTATCTTCAAGCTTTACTATGACGCGATTCTCTTTACCCGTTTGTATGAGAGCCTCTTGAGGGATCACTAAGGCATCCTCATTGGGACCTCCGAAGATATCTATCTTGGCTAGGGTATTAGGTCTAAGTTCAATATTATGATTTTTTACCACGATTCTGACGCGCAAACTGCGAGTTACTGGGTCGAGTTCTGGATAGATATAATCTATTGCACCTTCGATACCTTTGATGCCCATCGCGGGTACTGATACTTCTGTCTTTTGACCTACTTCCAACCAGCTTTGCTCATTTTCAAATACATCGGCAATGACCCAGACTTTAGACAGATCAACAACCGACATTATCTCGGTAGCAGGTTGAATGTACATGCCGTCTCTAACGGTTAATTCTTTAACTATGCCGTCACTCTTGGCATAAAAGGGGACACGATATTGAGTCTTTTTCGATCTAGCCAATGTTTTTATCTGAGCTTGATTAAAGCCCAGAAGCTCTAGTCTTAAACCGGCTTTTCTGAGTAACTCTTCATAACTGGCATTCTTGCCTATACGTTTTAGCGTGTCTTGAGCAAGTAGGAAGTCATCCTGTGCATTGATTAGATCCGGTGAGTAGATCTCGTACAGGAGTTGGCCTTTAGTGATCTTATCGCCGACAGACTTAATGGTCAGTTTCTCGATCCAACCAGTAACCCTTGCGTGGATGTGATTGATCTTACTTTCGTCATAATCTATCTGGCCTACGGTCTGAACAAACTTCCATAGGGTATCTTTTTCAACTTTAGCGACCTTTAGGGCTAAGGCTTGTTGCATGCCACCGGAGACATTTATCTCGATCTCTTTGCTATTGCCACCGACTTCGACTTTCTCTAGGTTCATACCGCATATAGGGCAAGATCCTGGCACATCACTGATGATATGTGCATGCATGGGGCAAATATACTTTATCGTGCCACCGTCATTGAGAGAAGCTGGCTCAGCACTGTTAAATACAGTGTCTGCCGGAGTGAGAGCTTCTTGACTCATATTTTTGTGGTTCGAGTGCTCTTCTGGGATAGCCTCACTCATGTTATGGGCCGAGTGATCCATAGGCCCTCGCTCTTCTTCCTCCTCCTCTTCTACGAGGAACATATTACAGATGGAGCAGCGGCTACCCGATTCATGACTGGTTTCTTCCGGGTGCATAGGACAGACATAGGTTTTTTGTTCTGCCATAGCTGTCATAGCCATAGTGTCACTATTTTGATCTCGCTCCTTGCTACCTTCATCTAAGGTAAGGAACATGTTGCACTTAGGGCAACGGCTGCCGGGCTCATGACTCGTCACCTCTGGATGCATTGGGCAAGAGTAGCTTGCTTGCTCTTGGCTGTGGCTATGCTCTGTGTGATCGGTCACCGGGCTCTGGGCTATCAGTGACTGAGAGTGTGCTAACTGCGGGGTAACAACCATAAATAGGCTGAGCAGGTAGGCTAGTTTTTTGCGTTTGTTCATTTCAAATTGACTCATGATGCCTCATCTCCACTCAAAATTAGTGCTTGTGCTTAACTGCAGGCTTAGTGTCAGCTTTTGCCTGTATCGGCTTCAGGTTCATGCCGCATTTAGGACAAGTATCGCCTTCTTTACCTGTTATTTTTGAATTCATAGGGCAGGCGTGAGTATCAGCCTTAGCTTGCATAGGCTCAAGGTTCATGCCGCATTTAGGGCAGGTATCACCTTCACTTCCTGTGATAGCTGGATTCATTGGGCATGCGTGAGTATCAGCCGTTGCACCATGTTTATGTGCACCATCTTTATGGTGCGGGCAGTTGTCACAGCTTTGACCATTAGAGGCGCTTTTAACTGCAGTCAGGTTCATACCACATTTAGGGCAAGTATCTCCTTTTTCCCCCGTGACTTCTGGATGCATAGGGCAGGCATGATCGGCTTTCATTTCATGATGTTGAGCGTGCTTTTGCTCTTGTGAGTGCTCATGTGCAGAGACTGCTGGCACAACAGAAACTAAGATAAAGGCAGATAAAATAAGGCTAATAAGGGTTTTCATTTATAAATTCCATCATATAGGCGGCCGTCTAGGTTAGATCTAATAGATCAAAATAAGTAACGGCTAATATAAAACCAATCGCAATGAATAACAGTCTTGATTAAGCACAATAAGTCATTCGTCTGACAGACAGAACAAATTGAGCCGTTAAGAACTTAGTTAACAATCGGATCGATATTAATAATTGTTTTAAAGATATAGCTAAGCAAGTAATCAAAAGATTACTGAATTTAAGATAAATGTATCTTAAATCTTGTGTGATTAAGCTATAGGAGGTTTGATATCTTTAGCGATAGAGATTGAATGGAAATGAGGCATTTGAGTGGCCATAGCTAACTCTGAGGGACTAAATCCTGGCCAAGAAGTAGTTTCAAATAGAGTACCTGTCACTGAGATAACCAGACAATGGTTACAATCACCCTGGCAATATCCGTTGCCGTTACAGCAGCTCTGAGTTTCGTCGGGAAGCACTTCGTCGATTTGCTCTGAGTCGCAGCAAGGGGAGGTATCACTTGTCTGTTGCTCTGTATGGCAAGTAGCTCCATTTTTCATGGTCATCATCTGTGAATGATGAGAACTAGACATCATCGCTTCATGAGCTTGTGCTTTTCCGACCATAAATGATCCATTAGATAGCAGCCCTTGGCTCAGCATAGCGAGCAGGGTAAAAGCTATTAATGTATGGCGGCGAAAAAACGTAAGCATAAAGCATCCGATAATGAAGTGTGGCTAGTTTATCATGAGTAAGTAATAGTGCATTGACTGAATTCACATTTATCGAGTTAAATTCGAAATGATAACCCAATATTCATTGCCTAATGACTATTACCCATATTCACGTTAGGTAGCGCTGATGTACTGATAACATAGTATCTAGCCATTACAAGAAGTGAATGTCTTGCAATGGCATAGAAAAAGATACAAGTATTATTGCCTAGCAAGTAATAGCTTAGCCATAAGCTGGTGGTGAGTCAGCAAGGCGACGTCTTTACTGTCTCCTTGTGCACCGGTGAGGGTGATCACTGGATTATCGATAAAGTCATAGGCTTCTTCTTCAGTATCAATGACTGGGGTCATCGCCTGGTATTGCCCTTGATCTGATTCCAGAATCAGATATAAGGGGGCCGATTTGACCCATGCTCCTGAATCATCAGCATTAACTTCAAAGATATCGTGATACTTAAGCTCAATAAGGTTTTTGCCATCTGCGAGCTGGATCTGATGAGCACCAAACTTAGTTTCACCATTGATGCCTGTCACAGCAAGTGAATCGGGAAATGATACGCTTGCAGCAGACGATGCGAAGCTAGTAACGGCAGTAAGACTTGCAACGGTTAGGGCGATAGCAGTGATAAATGTTTTCATAATAGACTCCAATTGGGTACCGAGCTAAGACAGGAGTGAGTAATAAGTATCAACCAGCTATGAAGTGCTCTTCGATTTATTCAAGAGCTCAGCTTCATAGACATAGGCAATAGACTCTGTCTTATGGCATAAATAATTTATTAATCTTTGGGTGCGCAAGAGTAAAATTTTCAAGCGCCAAGCTGTAAACGGTTAAGTTAAGCGAGTCCAAATTGGAGGGGGATTTACACTAGCAAGTTCTGCTGTTTGGGTTGACCAAGACAAGGTTTGTACTGGAGCACTCGATTCAGGAGTTGTCAGAGTAAACTGAGCCTGAATCAGGATACCAGTCGTACTGGCACAATGTGATACGCAATCACCAGCAGCTATCATTTCACAAAGAGCATCACAGTCGATAAGTATATCACTGTCATTACTACTCATATTAGACACCATCATGTCACAGTCTTGCTCACCATGTTTCATGATCCCAGCTTCGTTAGAGAAGGTGGTAGCGTCTACAATGGATGATTGCATCATACTCGACGTAAGCGTTGGACTCTGCTGGATGACTGGCATTAACTCTGAACTATCGTCATGTGTCATTTCAGCGTGAGTAAATGCATGCAAAAAGCTCGGCATCGCCATCGCTGGCGTAAGCAAAAATTGCCCGACCAGTGAGATGATTAATACCAAATGTGCTAATTGCTTTGTCATTTTTCTGGTAATTCGCTAAATGAATACTGTGATGACTTAATAGACCCAGTGGATCTTAAAAAAGTTTCAAATTTTTAATTTTTTTTTCGTGATTAGGGTCAAAAAATAGCTTAATAGGACTAAAATATATCTAAACAGATATAAAAGTACTTACCTATCAACTAATTACGCGTATTTCCTTGCTATAAGTATGGCTTTCCGCTAACTTTAGCTTGTGTGAATATAATTTGAACTAAGTACAAAATTCTATTTTTCGTAAATAGAGTTAGAGCTAGATCTCATTTTGTACTTTTTCAGCCAGATCAATGAGTAGGTTCTGGTTTATAATTTGCCTTAATAGAGATGAAGTAATAATAAGTACCAATACATTGAGTATTAAGTACTAAATAAAAACCATATTTACGGAGAAGAGTGATGAACTGGCGTGCACTATTTAAACCAAGCGCGAAATACTCAATACTAGCCCTACTAGTAGTTGGTATTGTCGTTGGTGTTGTTGGCTATTTTGCTACACAACAAACTTTACACGCGACAAGTACAGATGAGTTCTGTATGTCTTGTCATAGCAATCACTCTTTGAAAGATGAAGTGATGGCATCTGCACACGGTGCAGGTCGCGCAGGTGTGACGGTTCAGTGTCAAGATTGTCACCTTCCGCATAACCCTGTTGAGTATCTAGTGAAGAAGATCATCGTGTCTAAAGACCTTTACGGTTTCTTGACTATCGATGGATTCAACACTCAAGAGTGGCTAGATGAGAACCGCAAAGAGCAAGCTGAACATGCGCTTAAATACTTTAAGAGCACTGATTCTGCGAACTGCCAACATTGTCATACTCGTATTTACGAGAATCAGCCTGAAGCGATGAAGAAGATGGCTAAGAGAATGCATGAACGCAACTTCAAGAAAGACGCTGATAAGCGTAAGACTTGTGTAGACTGCCACAAAGGTGTAGCACACGTTTATCCTAAGGGATAAGTCTTAAAGGCTTAACGCCAATATAGAATAATGTGAAAGCCCCATAGTTAACGCTATGGGGCTTTTTTATGTTTGTGCTTTCCATTGATAAAAGCAGTGGCTGCGAAGCTTATACCAATTGGTATTAAAGTGAGTTTGTACCAGCTTGTATCATTATGAGTTAATATACTACAAGGGTATTACTCATCACCTATCAGCCCTAGTAAACTAATTTCCTATTTCGCCATTTTCATCTACTGCTCAAGGGAGGTTTATGTCTAATCGTTCACCTCTTACCCGCATCGAAGGGGTATTGGACTATATCCACGACAATCTGGATAAGACTCTGTCACTGGAGGATCTAGCCGATCAGAGTTGTTGGTCAAGATGGCAGTTGCAGCGAGTATTTCAGAGCCAGACAGGCTTAAGTGTTGCTCAATATATCAGAGAGCTAAAGCTGAGCTTAGCTGCAGAACGTGTGCTTGCTGGACAAGAGCGTATGCTAGATATTGCCTATGAACTGGGTTTTAACTCCGAAGTCAGTTTTAGTCGCGCCTTTAAGCAGTTTTTTTCCTCTAGTCCAAGGGAATATAGACAGAGAGGCTTGAGAGTTGGTTTAAGAACACCTTTGGCTAAGTTATCTAAACTGGCTTCTGACTATGTTGTAGATAATGCATTTTTGCAGACACGCATTGAATATAAGCCATCTTTTATCTTCTATGGTGTCTCTTCACCTTTTAAGGGCTTACTTTCCGATAAGCCTGATTTTTCTACTATCGTGCCAGAAACCTGGCATCAGTTGCACAAGATTATTGATGCTATTAACTTGCCTGAAGTTAACTTGTTAGGGGTTATCGATACCCGCAATGAGTTTGATGAAGTCACACAGCTGAATTATTGGGCCGGTGTCACATGCATTTCCGCCCAGAATGAGGTAGATGTCGATATCAGGCTGACCAGGCTAGATATTCCTGCACAAGAATATGCGGTGGTTTCCTATGACGGTGCCGTCAGTGGCTTCGGCCATGTGGTGGAATGGTTAATCTGTCATTGGTTACCTGAGTCTGAGTACGTTGGAATTGAAGGTTTCGAATTAGAGAATTATGGGACATCATCAAAAAATGAACTCTTGGTAGAGGGGGAGACTCAATCAAGAGTTAAGATGGAATATTGGCTTCCAGTAAAGAAAAAGCGCTAGCGCTTTCAGATTTGATTAAATTGTGATGTCACTCCCGATCCTATGAACTAACTCAAAATTTACATTCATCATGCACCAAATTGTTAATTTTCTCTCCGCTAAAGCCTATACTATTCACGCCTGATAATCATTCTCATTTATATTCTCAAAGGTGAAGTTGAATTACTTAATCACTTTTGGGCGTGCTTAACCGGAATTAGTAGAGGGCTCCATGGTCTCAAGTAAGCGTAATAGGGTATTTCATCGCACAGTCTTAGCGATGGCGATCACATCTTCATTATCATTATCATTATCATTATCATTTTCAATTTCGGCTTTTGCTGCGACAGAAGATGAACTAGTGATTGAAGTTCCTCAGATGGAGACGATTACCGTACTCGGTCATGCATATCGCAATACGGCAACTAAGACCTCGCTACTTCCTGAAGATACCCCACAGGGGATCACGATTATCGACAGCGAGCTGCTCAAAGAGCGTGGTGTAAAATCGTTAAATCAGGCGCTCCGTTATGTTCCGGGCGTGACTACCGAGCAAAAAGGTGGCGCGGTGACCATGTATGACACCTTTAATATTCGTGGTTTCGATGTGAGCCAAAGTTACTACGATGGCCTAGTACTTCAGTCATTAACAGGCTGGAACCTACAGCCTCAGATAGATCCTATTGCCATTGAGCAAGTTGAGGTCTTCAAAGGACCGACATCTGTACTTTATGGCTCTATGCCACCGGGTGGCATGGTGAATATGATCGCCAAAACACCGCAGACTACAGCTAACACAGAGATCACTGCTGCTACAGGTTCAAATAACCTGATGGAAGCTTCGATCGATACTACGGGTCAGATCGGTGACAGTGATTTTTCATACCGCATAATAGCCCTAGCCCGGAAGAAAGATGGCCAGGTAGATCATACCGAAGAGGAGCGCTACGTTTTTGCACCTTCCTTAGATTGGAACATATCAGATAGCACCTATATCAACTTCAATCTTTACTATCAAAATGATCCTGCCATGGGGATGAACTCATCTTTGCCGGCTTCGGGAATGATCTATGATAATCCAGCGGGCAGTACCAGCCCATCAACCTTTGCCGGTGATAAAAATTGGAGTAGCTTCGAGCGTGAATTCTGGATGGCGGGTTATAAGCTAAATCATGATTTCAACGATAATTGGTCTTTCCTACAGAGTTTCCGTTATCTGGATGCTCAGCTGCATCAGGAAAATACCTATCATGTGGCGGGTAACTTCGACCCGGTCACGGGGAACTTAGACAGAAATATCTACAGTACCGATGAAGACTCTAGCGGTTATACGGTCGATAACCAGTTATCGGGTAACTTCTATACCGGTAATCTAGAACACAATGTGTTGATCGGGGTCGATTACCAGAGGATGAGTGGAACGTCTGCATACTCTGAGTTTGGTACCACTAGCCAGTTTGGTGATTTCAATATCTTTAATCCAAATAATGACATGATAGATCCGAGCAAACTGACCTCTACCTATGAAGCCAGAGACAATGTAAAACTTGAGCAGTTAGGCTTCTACTTTCAGGACCAGCTACGTATAGACAAGCTTATCCTGATCGCCGGTGGCCGTTTCGATGACTTTAGCGCTTCGAGTCAGTACGCCGATAGTGATGCCAAGAGTGAAGCCAATCATAATCAGTTCTCTTACCGTGTCGGTGCCATGTATGAGTTCGATAATGGCGTCTCTCCCTTTATGAGCTACGCCACGAGTTTCGAGCCTGCGGCCGGCACTAAGTCCGATGGCAGCACTTATAAACCTGAACTCGGTGAGCAGTTTGAGGCGGGGCTCAAGTATATCTCGCCGGCTCAGGATATGACGGCCAGCATCTCCTATTTCAACATAGTGAAGAGCGATGCCCTGATGGCAGATCCGAGCGACCCCTGGGGAAATAAACTCCAGGTTGGTGAGGTGCAATCCCAAGGAGTCGAGCTCGAGGGGCAGTGGTACCTGACGGACAGTTTCGATATTTTAGCCAGCTACACCTATATAGATATGGAGATCACCAAAGACAGTGGTAACGATCTTCAGGGTAAGACGCCCATCTATGTACCCGAGCATACGGCGACACTATGGACTAATTATTACATAGATTCTGGCGTCCTCAGCGGCACGCGTATCGGTGGTGGCGTGCGTTATGTCGGCGAGATGCAGATGGATGCAAATAACACGGATAAGGTTGATTCATATACCTTAGTTGATCTGTCTCTTGGTTATGACCTGAGTACATTAAGCAGTAACTTAAATGGCGCGAGCATGACGCTTATCGCTAATAATCTATTCAACGAGGAGTATTACACTTGCTACGACTCGATGAATTGCTGGTATGGCGCAGAACGAACTGTCGAATTGAACATTAAGTACAACTTCTAGCTACTCACTATGGCGGAGCTCGATTCTCCGCCATAGTGCATCAATTTTGGAGGGTTTAGATGAGCCAAGCCGTTTTAGCGCAACTCTTTAAGCAATGTGAGCGAGTCACTCCCTATTTGAAGGGGGAGCTTGGCCGTTCGACTAAAGAGATGATTTCAACGCAAGGTTCAAATCTGGTGCAGATCAAGTCGCTCTACCGTGGTCTTCAAACCAACAGCCCAGAAGCAGAAAAGGTATACTGGTTAACTCGTAGCTGGGATCTTTTAACCTGGCAGCCACTCTATTTAGCCTTTACTGCTATCTATAGTATGAAGTCACTGCCTAACCTGAGTCATATGGCTCAGCATCAAAAACATGGCTTGATAGCCGGATTCAGGTTGAACGAAGTGGAATGTACCCGGGGCGATTATGCATGCTTGATCCACAAGGCGGGTCAACAATTGTCGCAGATGTTCGAGCATTATAGAGTCGAGCTGGATCTATGGTTAAGGTGTCGTCCGGGTTTTGTACAGCACTTAGTCGCAGATGCGATACTGGCTAAATTACTCGAGGTGCAAAAGCAGCACTCAGAGATGACAGATAGCCTTGTTTTACATCATGCGACGTTATGGTTGTCAGCATTCAATATCTCGAATAAACATTTAGCCTCTCTTTATCTATCCAAGCTAGACAATAAACTTAAGTTGAGCCGTACTAGTTGCTGCTCAGTCTATAAAACCAAATCGGGCACCGTTTGTGACAATTGTCCTCGATTAAGGCAAAAGAAAAGATGTATCAATTAACCAATGTCAAAGTTATCCGCAGTGAACGTACTATTCTGGATATTGATGAATTATCAATAGATCCTCACGCACTTACAGTTGTACTTGGCCACAATGGCTCGGGTAAATCGACATTAGTTAATCTGCTCGCTAATCAGTTCTCGCCGGAAGAGGGGGAAGTGACTCTAGCTAATAAGCCCTTGAGTGCATATGGTGCTAAGGAGCTCGCGCAAACCGTGGCGTATCTGCCGCAGAAACTGCCTGAAGTTGCTGGACTGAATGTCGCTGAATTGGTTCGGCTGGGACGTTTTCCATGGCGTGGAGCATTGGGTAGATGGCGCAAAGAAGATGATGAAATCATCCATAATGCCATGTGTGAAACTGGGGTCGAAGAGTTCAAGGATATCCTTGCCGATCAACTCTCAGGTGGTGAGCGTCAACGCACTTGGGTTGCTATGTTACTTGCCCAGCAAGCCGACCTACTCATTTTGGATGAACCGACTTCCGCCTTAGATATTCAACATCAATACCAATTAATGCAATTGCTTAGTGAACTCAATAAACGCACCGGTAAAGGCGTCATCGTTATTTTGCATGATCTAAACCTAGCTCTACGTTATGCGACTCATATTTTGGCATTAAAAGCGGGCAAGATTGCTTTCACGGGGGAGGTTGATGTCTTGCTGGATGAGAAGTTGTTGTCGGATCTTTATTCGACCCCAGTGCAATTGATCGATCACCCTGAGCTAGACCATAAAGTGGCCGTTGTATGTTAGCTTCTGTTCGTTTTATTACTGCTGTCACTCTTCTATCGCTATTGTCGAGTGTCAGTCATGCAGAGATCACGGTTGAAGATAGCCGTGGCCAGCAGCAGTTAGTGAAAACTCCCACCAGAGTTGCAGCCCTCAATTGGGATATTGCCGAGCAGGTTTTAGAGCTTGGTGTCATTCCAATTGCCATGCCAGATATCGATGGCTATCGGGAATGGGTGATGAAGCCAGCAGTACCCGATTCAGTGTTAAATATTGGTACCCGAGTAGAGCCAAACTTTCAAAGGTTAGCGGCACTTAAGCCAGACCTGATTATTATCGCATCACCTCAGTTAGATCTAATGCCAAAACTTGAACTGATAGCCCCTGTGCTTTTTTATCAAACCTATAGCGAACACCACGACAATGCTCAAGCGGCGATCGACAACTTCAAGCTGCTGGCTAAAGCACTTGGACGCGAGCAGTTTGCAAAGGCAAGGCTTGCAGAGATGGAGATCAAGATTGCCACTATGAGACAGCAACTGGAACAAGCTTACGCAGGCACTCTGCCAAAAGTCACCAGCTTTAGATTTGCTAGCATGACCTCAATTTATCAGTTTGGGGATAACTCTACAGCGCAATATGCGCTTTCTTTGCTTGGTATGAAGCCTGCGATTGAGCAGGGGAGAACTCAATGGGGGGCAAGACAGAAGCGACTAAAAGAGTTGCGTCACGTGGGGGATGGTATCGCACTTTATTTTCAACCTTTTGCCCAAGAGGCTGAATTAGAAGCTAGCGTAATGTGGCAGGCTATGCCCTTTGTTCGCGGTCAACGGATGAATAGTGTTGAATCTGCATGGAACTATGGCGGTGCGATTTCGATTGAATATATGGCTGCTGCGTTAACCCGCAGCTTGTTAGAAATAGCGCCTATTAAGCTTGACCCTTATAGCGAGACTGAAGTTAATTCAGTTTCTAAACTTGATACCACACCTACAGCAACAGGCGAGACATACCAATAATGCCACGGGACCAATTTATTCGTTATTCGAGCACCTTTGCTCTCTTGCTACTGTTTGTGGCTATCTCGGCTCAAGTTGATACTCAGATCTCGCTGTCGAGCCAGTGGGAGCTGTTAAAAAGCTTCTCCCAAAGGCAGTTACTGGCTAACAGCTTTGATGAGATCATGTTTGTTGAATCTCAGCTACCTCGTATTGTGATGGCCATCCTAGTAGGAGCAATGTTGGGATTAGTGGGCAGCTTGATGCAGCAACTGACCCAAAATCCACTCGTGTCGCCACTTACCTTAGGCACTGCTTCGGGGGCCTGGTTAGCCCTAGTTATCGTTAATGTATTTTTCCCTAGTGCGGTGGGCGAGTATGCCTCATTTGCAGCCATGCTTGGTGCCATGTTAACGCTAGGCTTAGTGATCTTGATTGCAGGTATTC
Source organism: Shewanella eurypsychrophilus (assembly GCF_007004545.3). Taxonomy (NCBI): domain Bacteria; kingdom Pseudomonadati; phylum Pseudomonadota; class Gammaproteobacteria; order Alteromonadales; family Shewanellaceae; genus Shewanella; species Shewanella eurypsychrophilus. The sequence continues at coordinate 270,646 of NZ_CP045503.2, forward strand.
GTAACATGTCTGGCTTGCCAGTAGTGCTAGCAGGCATGGCGGTCAATATCTTGCTTGGCGCGATAGCGACGGCGATCATTCTGCTTAACGATCAATACGCCAAAAACCTGTTTATTTGGGGAGCGGGCGATCTCGCTCAGAATGGCTGGCAGCAGGTGCAATGGTTACTACCAAGGTTATCGGCTGCAGTACTGATCTTCATCTTTGCACCGCGAATATTATCCTTGCTGCGCATGGGCCAAGCAGGCGCAGCCGCTCGCGGTCTCAATATCATCCCAGCATTTTTAGGTCTGTTTGCTGTTGGCCTTTGGTTGGTAGCTTCCTCAATCACCGCTGTTGGTGTGATAAGTTTCATCGGGCTACTCGCGCCCAATATCGCCCGTCAGCTCGGTGCGAGAACCCCGAAGGATGAGTTACTATTTAGTATGTTATTAGGCGCTTTGGTGCTGGTGGCAACTGATGCCTTGGCGATGTTGATGAGCATCTACACGTTCGACCTTGTGCCGTCTGGTACGGCTGCTGCACTGATTGGTGCCCCAGCGCTTATCTGGTTTACCAGGCGTAAGATGGGGGCTCAAGATCAGCTATCCTTGTCGCTACCTAAGAGCCGTTACCAGATGACCTCCAAGGCTCTGCCCTTGATGGCATTATGCTTACTGGCCCTCACGATCATCTCTTTGTTTATCTCTAAGGCAACCGTAGAGCTGGAGATTGTTTGGCTGTTTTCACTGCCAGATGCCTTTGGTTGGGAGATCCGCTGGCCAAGACTACTGACCTCTATTGCATCCGGAGCAGGCCTAGCGGTGGCAGGTGTACTATTACAAAGACTTATTTATAACCCACTAGCCAGCCCGGATATCTTAGGTATCTCGGCGGGTGCGACATTAGCCCTAGTTGGCGGAAGTATCTTTCTCGGGCTCAATATCTTCGAAGGTACAACGGCTCTTGCCTTTATCGGTAGTATGTCGGTGCTTGGCTTGCTGCTTATATTAGGTAAGCGACACCAATATGCGCCATCTATGTTGATTTTAACGGGTATCGCCCTGACCGCATTGATTGAGGCTATGGTGCAGTTTGCCCTAGCTCGAGGTGATGAAACTTCCTATACCATTTTAAGTTGGCTCGCGGGTTCGACCTACCGCGTCACACCTATGTCGGCACTAATATTGGTGGCTGCAGTGGGGTTACTCATCGGTTTTGCACTGCTCACAGTACGTTGGTTAACACTTATCTCTACTGGGCGAGAGTTTGCTAAAGCTCGGGGACTCGATGTGCCCAAAGCTTTCGTGTTGTTGCTTTGCTGCGTGGCATTGCTTTGTGGCGCTGTGACGGCAACCATGGGACCGGTAGCCTTTGTTGGACTGCTTGCGCCCCATATGGCGGTGATCTTAGGTGCAAAAAGAGCGGAGTTACAGATACCCGTAGCGGCCATGATTGGCTCGGGACTGATGATTTTCTCAGACTGGTTAGGACAGAATTTAGTTTACCCGTCTCAGATAGCGGCTGGGACATTAGTCGCCATCGTTGGTGGGCTCTATTTTATCGCACTGTTAATTCAAGGGAGGCGGTCTACTTAGAAGGTGACTAAAAATATTCCTAGGTTCTAGAGCCTAGGAACTTAAAAAATTAGCTGCTCTTTGCTAATTTTTGTATCACCTGACTACGATACTTAAGCAGGCTAAATATTCCGAAGGTAAACACGCTGAAGTAGTCTGATTTGCTTAAGGTTAAAAGCGACTTGAACAGGGTATGGAAGATGATGACTTGAAAGCAGTGCATAAAGATGGTCACTGCAAACAATATATTTAGAATGACAGCGATATCGCCATCAAAGGGCATGATTAAATTGTAGGCCATCAAAAACCAGGCAAGTAGAGTAATAGCTTTTCCTGTTTTTACAATAAAATTCATTCAGTTTCTCTTTATTGGTATATTCTTTCGTAGCTCGTAGCTCGTAGCTCGTAGCTCGTAGTTCGTAGCTCGTAGCTTAAGGCTGATATTGATATAAGCGATATAAAACCTGACCGGCCTTTTTCTCTTTGAGCTGTACCCAATTGGCTGGCACCTGAAGTTGAGCCTGCTCACTTTCAGTTTCTACATAAATTTGAGCATTCTCTTTAAGCCAGTTGTTTTCGTCGATTAACTGAATACTCTTTTCGGCGAGCTCCTTTCTGAAAGGGGGATCGATATAAACAATATCGAAACCTTCAGTAGGTGCAATTGCTAATAGTTTGAGCGTGTCCCCCTTTACTACATCAGCTGTTGTGGGGTCACACTTAAGTGTTTGAAGGTTTTTGTTTAGCTGCTCAGCCGCGTTAGCTTGCAGTTCAAAAACCTTTCCATAACTAGCGTATCGAGAGAGAGATTCGAAAAACAGTGCCCCACTGCCGCCGAAGCAGTCCAGTACTCTTGCACCAGCAAGATCTCCAGCTAGCCAGTTAAATAGAGTCTCTCTGACTCTATCCGTCGTAGGGCGTAAGCCTTCAAGGTCGTGAATAGGAAGGCGGCGAGAGCGCCATTGCCCTGAAATGATACGGACTTGTCCGCTAGCGGGTCGATTTTTTGCCATTTTTTCCTGCCGATGCAGCTGTGATGTTGCCCTAAGCGAGAAAGTGATAGACTGTCTCGCTAATTTGAGTCGGCTATTTTACCCGAAAGCTTACAAAAATGGTGAAAACCTCAGGTTATCCTGTAAATTTTGTGCAGTTTAGCTTTATATAACTCTGTATCTGCAGGTTAATTTTTCTCACTATTGGGTATAATAGCGGCCATAAAGAGATCCCTTAAATCAAAGTGGGATAGAGAATTTTTGATCGTTAGTTGAGCACTGGACGTACACATGGCAAAGAAAGGTTTTTTTTCCTGGTTCCGCAAAGATAAATCGAAAGATGAAGTAAAGGCGCCAGAAGCAGAAGTTACAACTCCAGTTGCAACTGAGGCGAGTGATAATCAGCAAGATCAAGATGCGCTTGCTCGTAATGAGGCAGAACGTCTTGAAGCTGAACGTCTTGAAGTAGAAAAAGCAGAGGCAGCACGTCTTGAAGCTGAACATCTTGAGGCTGAAAAAGTAGAAACAGCACGTCTTGAAGCTCAAAGAGTTGAATCTGAACGTCTTGAAGCTCAAAGAGCTGAATCTGAACGTCTTGAAGCTCAAAGAGTTGAAACAGAACGTCTTGAAGCTCAAAGAGTTGAAACAGAACGTCTTGAAGCTCAAAGAGTTGAATCTGAACGTCTTGAAGCTCAAAGAGTTGAAACAGAGCGTCTTGAAGCTCAAAGAGTTGAAACAGAACGTCTTGAGGCTCAAAGAGTTGAAACAGAACGTCTTGAGGCTCAAAGAGTTGAAACAGAACGTCTTGAGGCTCAAAGAGTTGAAACAGAACGTCTTGAGGCTCAAAGAGTTGAAACAGAACGTCTTGAGGCTCAAAGTGAGGCTCAAAGAGTTGAAGCTGAACGTCTTGAAGCTCAAAGAGTTGAGGCAGAACGTCTCGAAGCAGAAAAAGCTGCAGAAGCTGCGCGCATAGAGGCTGAACGCCTTGAAGCTGAAAGTGCAGCAGAGGCTCTTGCAGCAGAAACAGCAGAGGTCGACGTAGAGCTGCAGCCTGAACCTCAGGTAAAACCTGTTAAAGAGGGATTCTTTGCTCGATTGAAGCGTGGCTTAAAGCGTACCAGTGAGAACATTGGTAGTGGCTTCGTTGGTCTGTTTAAAGGCAAGAAGATTGATGATGATCTTTTTGAAGAACTCGAAGAGCAGTTGCTTATTGCTGATGTTGGCGTCGAAACCACCACACGTCTTATCGATAGCCTGACCGAGCAAGCAAGCCGCAAGCAGCTTAAAGATGGTGAAGCCCTCTATGAGCTGCTTCGAGAAGAGATGCAGAAGACATTAGAGCCTGTTTCTATTCCACTGGTCCCTGAAAATGCAGATGGTCCTTTTGTTATCTTGATGGTAGGTGTCAATGGTGTTGGTAAGACAACAACCATAGGAAAGCTTGCCAAACAGTATCAGGCTCAAGGTAAATCGGTTATGTTAGCAGCAGGTGATACCTTCCGTGCTGCTGCGGTTGAGCAGTTGCAAGTATGGGGACAGCGTAATGATATTCCCGTCATTGCTCAGCACACTGGTGCTGACAGTGCCTCTGTATTGTTTGATGCCTTGCAAGCAGCACGAGCCCGAAATGTTGACGTATTAATTGCCGACACCGCAGGCCGTTTGCAGAATAAGGCTCACTTGATGGACGAACTGAAGAAAGTCGTTCGGGTGATGAAGAAGTTGGATGAAAATGCCCCCCATGAGGTGATGTTGACCTTAGATGCGGGCACAGGACAGAATGCGATTAGTCAGGCTGATCTGTTCAAGAAAGCGGTAGGTGTAACGGGGATTACTATCAGTAAGCTAGATGGTACGGCAAAAGGTGGGGTGATCTTCGCCATTGCCGATAAGTTTGGGATCCCTATACGTCATATCGGCGTCGGAGAGCAGATTGATGATCTTCGCACTTTCAATGCCAAAGACTTTGTCGATGCGCTGTTTACTCAAGAGAGTGATGAGAATAAGTAACTTATTTAGCGCCTAGACCAGACTCTTTCAGAGAGAAATGAGAAATAGATGATTCAATTTGAGCAGGTAAGTAAAGTTTATCCGGGTGGGCAGAAAGCGCTTACGGATGTGAATTTTCACCTTAAGAAAGGTGAAATGGCTTTTTTGACCGGTCACTCAGGGGCTGGGAAAAGTACCTTGCTCAAATTGATCACAGTTGTTGAGCGCGCAAGTGCCGGTCGTGTGTCGATCCATGGTCACAATATTGCTGACTTATCCCGTAAAGATGTCCCATTTTTACGACGCAACATAGGCATGATCTTCCAAAATCATCATCTGTTAATGGAGAAGAGTGTTTTCGATAACGTGGCGCTACCTTTAGTGATTGAAGGTTTTTCTCATGGTGAGATTAAAAAGCGAGTGCTTGCCGCATTAGATATGGTTGGTCTATATGGTAAAGAGCGCCATCAACCTATTATGCTATCAGGTGGTGAGCAGCAGCGCGTCGGTATCGCACGGGCTATCGTCAATAAACCTCCAATACTATTAGCGGATGAGCCCACAGGAAACTTAGATCCTAAGTTATCTATGGATATCTTACGCTTGTTTGAAACCTTTAATGATGCGGGCACCACAGTGCTTATTGCGACCCATGATCTGGGGCTTATCGCAAGAATGAAGTACCGTACTTTGACGCTAAAACAGGGAAGCGTACTAGGCGCAGAGGAGCTTCCTTCTTCTCTAGCTCATTCATTTAGCGTTTAACTCCTTTAACATTTGCCTAACGGAGCACAGGGAATAACATGAGCAAGAAGCCTCAGTTAATCAGAAGTAAATTACCAATCTCTGGCCGTATCGTGATGTTTTTTATTCGCCATATTCAGCATGCTATGGGCAGCATGGGCGAATTGTGGCGCAACCCCCTCTCCTCATTAATGACCATGGCTGTACTCGGTGTTAGCCTTAGCTTACCTGCCGCGCTGCAGGTTTTAGTTAAGAATGCTGAGACAATTACTCAGTCTTGGAATAATGCTGCCGAAATTTCTCTGTTTGTTGATGACGCGCGCAGCGAGAGAACGATTCAGAGCTTAATCACGCGTATTAAAGTGTATTCTGAGGTTAGTGAGGTCAGTTATATTAATCGCGATCAGGCATTGGAAGAGTTTCAAGCATTGTCTGGATTCGGTGAAGCCCTATCTTATTTGGACACTAACCCATTGCCTGCTGTGGTAACAGTGACTCCAAACTTAAGGTATTCCAGCCCAACTGGTGCACGTGAACTGCTTAAAAAATTAGAGTTAGAGCCTGAAGTGAGCTTTGGTCGCTTAGATATAGAGTGGTTAGAACGTCTTCAAGCCGTTGTACATTTGCTTGAGCGTACCGTATTGGCAATTGCAGCCTTACTGGTTTTGGCGGTGGTGCTAGTGATAGGTAACACAATACGTTTAGCCATCATGAATCGTCGTACTGAAATCGAGGTTATGAAGCTAGTGGGTGCGACAGAAGCCTTTATTCAGCGACCTTTTCTTTATACTGGGATCTGGTTTGGTATCATAGGTGGTGTGTTAGCTTGGATTATTATCAACCTTTTGGTTTGGTACTTAGACAGTGCTCTGGCCGAATTACTAGGCTTATATGGTAGTAAGTTGCAGATGCAGTCTTTATCTTTGGCCGAATTAGGTCAGCTAGTTGGTTTGGCTTCATTCTTAGGCTGGCTAGGCTCTTATCTGTCGGTACGCTATCATTTAAGAGCTATCGAACCTTCATAATTACAAGCTATAAGACTCATGGTTATAAACCTTCCAGTCTTATAGCTTTTATTCGCTTAATAAGCTTTATGAACTAATCTTCATTTGCTTTGTCTACTGTTTTGAGTCAAAACTATTCTAGGTAGGAAACCGTCTCTACCGAGATATTCAATTAATAGCAATTATTTCCTTTAAGGCATGTTGACATAAGTTGTCGGATCGCCGATAGTTCATCAGCTTGCCTTTATCGAAAAAGGGTAGGTTGCTACAAATTCTTTCACCGTGTTGTAATAAGTCGACAGAAAACACTGTCTTATAGGGCTGTGAAAGTTAATTAGCTGTATTTTGTTAGACGAATAAGATTTTGAAAAAGTAGGAGCGTGAATGACAAACCAAACGCAATCAATGACGTTAGCTGTTCCCCAAACAAGTGGCAGCTTAGAAGCTTATGTTCACTCGGCACACAACATCTCAATGTTGGAAGCTGGGCAGGAGTATGACTTGGCTAAACGTTTGCAAGAAACGGGTGATCTACAAGCAGCGAAAAAGCTGATTATGTCTCATCTACGTTTCGTTGTTCATGTTGCTAAGGGGTATTCCGGTTACGGTTTGCCTCAAGCCGATCTTATTCAAGAAGGTAATATTGGTCTGATGAAGGCGGTTAAGCGTTTCGATCCTGATGTTGGGGTGCGCTTGGTTTCTTTTGCCGTACATTGGATTAAAGCCGAAATACATGAGTTTGTGCTTAAAAACTGGCGTATTGTCAAAGTAGCGACCACTAAGGCTCAGCGTAAATTATTCTTTAATCTTCGTAAATCGAAGAAGCGTCTTGGTTGGTTTAGCGATGCAGAAGTGGGTATGGTTGCTGAAAACTTAGGTGTGTCTAAGGCCGATGTGACCGAGATGGAGTCGCGTATGGCGGCACAAGATCCCGCATTCGACCTTACTAGTGATAGCGATGATGATAACCAAGATTACGCGCCAGCGCTTTATCTTGAAGATCACTCTTCAGACCTTGCTAGTCAGGTTGAAACTGATGACTTAGAAGCTAGCAACCAGGCTCGCTTGTTATCAGCAATTAAAACACTCGATGAGCGTAGTCAGCATATCTTACAGGCTCGCTGGTTAAGTGAAGATAAAACGACTCTGCAAGAGTTAGCCGCAACGTATCAAGTATCTGCCGAGCGTATCAGGCAGCTTGAGAAAAATGCGATGAATAAGCTTAAAGGTCGAATGGAAACTTAGTCTTTCCCTCTATTCTATTAAGTGTAATTAGAACCTGCTACGGCAGGTTTTTTTATATTCTTAGAACCTAGAACCTAGAACCTAGAATCTAGGAACGAGTTTCTAAGATTTTAAAACCTCTTCTATCACCTGCTTGCGTGACACCTTTAGGCTGTTACTCTTCATTTCTGGCCAAGGAAAGTAATGGCGTGGACGCTTAAAGCGAGCGGCATGTTTGCAGACTAATGCGTCAAGCTCACTTTGAGCAAAGACCTTGCCTTTGATGATTGCTGCTGGCAGGTTGCCAAATTCCTCATCTGCTTGAGGGAAGAGGATAGCGTCTTCAACTTGAGGGTGTTGTTTAAGTATCGCCTCTATCTCCTCTGGCTGAACGTTCTCTCCACCACAGATAAACATGTTGTCACTACGGCCTAAAATTTTCAGATCGCCATTCGCATTCCACTCTCCACGATCTTTAGTGTTGAACCAGCCGTCGGAGTCTAGTGTCAGTTCAATCTGTTTCCTGTCTGTCGCGTAGGGCTTTAGGTAGCCTAAAAACAATGTCTCGCCCTTCACTAGAATATGACTATCTAGAATTTTGAGTCGCCGGTTTGCTAATAATTTACCGCTACTAGCATCTGCTTTGGCAATGCCTGTGGTGATCTGTGACCCCATCTCGGTCATACCATAACTGGTATAGCTGGTCACTCTTAGCTGTTTTAGTTTAGAAATCAGGCTTGCTGATATCGCACCGCCCCCGAGTAGTAGCGCCTTTACCTTGACCAAGCTGCTGGGATCTTGATTTAATATCCTAACAAGTTGAGTCGATACCAGTGAAAGATGAGTGATCTCATCTTGTTGAACTTGCTCTGATATCTGAGTGGTTTTATTTTCGAGAACAACAGTTGCGCAGGCTAAGGCGCAGCGGTTGATGATAGCTAAACCACCAATATGAAATAATGGTAGGGTCAGTAACCAGCGATCTTGTGACTGAAGTGAAATCAGCATTCGAGAACCTTCAGCGCTGGCAATATGATTGCTTAAACTATGCACTGCGGCCTTAGGGTTGCCACTGCTACCTGAGGTGAGAATAATATTCGCAGCCTGATGGATATCGATTGATTTGGCTTGTAGATCTACTCTTTTGGAAAGCGCTAGCTTGGAGAAATCTACAGCTATAGCCTCACACCCTAGCAGATCCTTATTTGGCTCAGCAGACCAAATTGCCTTGAGGTGATACTGCTCAATTAGCAGATTAATCTGACTTGCTGGGAAGCGTGGTGATAGAGGGCAAAAAAGCAGGCCCTGATCGATACAGGCCCAGTAAAGCTTGATTAACTCAACCGAGTTATTGTCGATACAAGCCAGTCTATCACCGCGTGTTAGCCCAGCAGCCAAAAGTTGCTCTCCAACTGCAACAACGCTTTGGCTAAGGGTTTGGTAATCTAACTGATGTTTAACGCCACCTTTATGCCAAGAGATAGCTATAGCGTTTGGTTGGGACTTAGCAGCCTGATGAAGCGGAGAGTGCGTATCGATACCAGTCATGGACTCTCCTTTATTAAACCGATTTTATTTCAGTGAGGCAGCTAAGCTTTAGACATTGAGCCTTACCTGAGTTGATGAGCAGATCTTTGCTAAATGCCGAGAGTGTATCTAGCCCAGGGATCTCATCGGGTGTCATGACTCGACTTAATTTGGCTAGGGCTTCAATGCCTAAGCTTGCTTCTAAACTTGAACTCAGGATTGTTCGGACCCCATGATGTTCGGCTTCATGCTGCAGCTTTTGTAATTTTACCAAAGTACCTATAAGCATAGGTTTGATGACTAACGCGGTTAAGCCTGGCTGCATAGTAAATTGATAGCTTGGATCATTAAGGGTTTCATCGAGTGCCCACGGCATTGGGATAGCATGGAAAAATTTTTGATTATCTTTATGGTCTATGCACGGCTCTTCAATATATTCGACTGCATCGAGAGGCAGGCAGGCGGCAAATTCGATAGCTTGCTCTAAGGTGAAGCCCCGATTTGCATCGAGTCTTAGCTTTATATCAGGCCTGATTGCTAATATCTGATGCACCAGCTTAATCTCATCTTCGAGTGAAGTCTGCGCAACTTTAACTTTTACCGCGTGAATGTCTGTAGGTATCGCTCTGATACGTGCGTCAAAGCACTCTTTAGACTCATCGGTGACTCGATAGATAAGAGGAACAGTTTTGCTCTCTTGTAGTGACAAGTTATGTCCATCTAACTGCCCACTTAACTTAGCGTGAAGTAAACTTAAACCAAAGGCGAGGGAGGGGATGTCTGAGTTATCCGCAAGCTTAATCAGTTGGTCAATGTGTTGACCGACTAAAACATCAACAAGGTTACTGAGCTGATGGCTGGCATCATCTAAGCTTTCCAGACTAAAGCCTAAGAGTGGATTAGCGTCTACATCTAAGCCAGATAGCGGACTGATCTCCACCTGTTCAACTCGCTTTAATTCTGAGCCAGTCTCATCACTATTCTCAATGGCCTCTAGCTGTAATACCAGACCTTTGCGCTTATCTATACGCTGTCTGCCTACTGGTAGCAGCTTGTCTAAAGGGATCTGATAAGAAAAGAGCTGAACAGAAGATATGATCATTTGTGGTTTCCGATGAGTTGGTAGACTAATTGCTGACAAAAGCTGGCTGGCGCGGCAAGGTGAACATTATGTCCGGCATTTTTTATTGTATGAACCTTGATGGAAGAAACATTCTGCCAGCGCTTTGCAAGGTCTGCAAATTTACAGTCTTTATCGCCGACGTAGTAGTGGCAAACGAATTCCACCTGGTTAGGCAGTTGCCAAAGATTCTCTTGTTGGGCGAGTGATGTGGGCAAATAAATGCTTTGTAGCGATTGCGGGTGATTATCACGGCGCTTTTCGACTAGGTTATCTATGGCAGATGTTGATAACTCGGCAAATACGCCTTGTTGATACCAATCTACTAGAAAGCTTTCAATTGTTTGAGTACTGAGCTTATAGCTCCACTGTTTATCATTTTTTAGTCTGCTAGCTTTGTCATTGTTATTTATCAGGCCGGGGTGTGCAGACTCAAGGTTCAGGCTAAGAAGGTTCTCATAATGTAGCTTGGCAATATGCATGGCAATGCGTCCACCTAGTGAGTAGCCAAGCAAATGATATTTACTAATATTGAGTTGAGAGAGTGATAGTTGAATAGCGTTGGCAACTTGGACAAATCCAGATGTTTCAAGTGTCATTGTTTCGCTTTTACCATGGCCAGGCAGATCGATACAGACACAGTAAAAGTACTGAGTTAGCTCACGAAGCAAGTCACTCCAGTCAGATTTATCACCAAGAAACCCGTGTAGCATAACCAAGGCTGGTTTAGTGTTATCGCCATGGCAGCTCAAGGCTAACATTAGTTTTGTTTTACCCAAGAAGCGATTTTAGCTATTTGATCACTGGCTTGATTTTGTGAAACTGTAACTTCGATAACTGATGCGCCATTAAAGCCGATGGCATCTTGGTAAGCTTCATTGAAACTCTCAATATCATCCACTTGATTGTAGGCTAAACCAAACATAGCGGCAGCATAACCAAACTCGAGTCCATGGGAGAGGCGATAATAGTCGTTTCTAAGCTTTTCATCGGGTACAGGCAGCAAATTGAAGATGTTACCACCGTCATTATTTAAGATCACGACCACAAAGGGGCTGTCTATTGTACGGGCGATAGCAAGTGAATTGAGGTCATGCAGCTGTGAAATATCACCAATGATCAGGGTTGTCGGTATCCCTTTATGTTTTGCTGTGCCGCATGCCGTTGCGAGTAATCCATCAATACCCGAGGCGCCACGGTTGGTATAGGTGACACCATATTCAGGTGTTGTTGGAGCATACATATCGTAGAGACGTATTGGCAAACTGTTGCCAATAAACAGTTGCTGAAGGGGCCGCTGGGCTTTGGCTATCGCACGGACGATCATCGCTTCACCGAACTCGCCATTATCTATTTGCTGCTGAAACAGAGTCTCAACTTTGTCATTAAGCTGAGTTAACTCTAGCGCCCAATTGATCTCAGAGGAGCGTGGCCATGACTGAGTCGAGAAACTCTTTAAATCACAGTGCCAAACCTGTTTAGCGCTGTGGCTTGGATCTAAGCGAATGTGATGAGGCAATACCTGCCAGTAGCTTTTCCACTTCTGCTCAGCAAGGTAGTTAATTAGGCTCTTAGAAAGCAAACGCCCGCCAAAGACTATTACGCGTTCTGCCTGCTGTAATAGTGATTTGGCTTTTGGGTGATGCAGAAGTTGATCTATATTGCCGATAACGCCTGGGTGCTGTCTGAGTTGAGACTGAGCATCTGTTAATAGTGGCCACCCTAGCTTCTGTGAGAGAAGTATTAATGCTTCAGGCGACTCCTCTGGCGTAAGTGTTCCTGCAATAATCACCCCTTTACCGTGAACGAAGCGGGCTAAGCTGTCCTGAGTTGGCATACTTTGCTGCTTAGCCTGGCCATATTGCACATAGGGCTGCGATGCATGTTGCCAATTCCCAAGCGTACTGAGGTACTTGGTGAAGTTTGCACTCATGGTTGATGGGTAGAGTGGTTCACGATACATGCAGTTGATATGTACAGGCTGGCTTTGATTGCTGACAGCCTCATCGAGTGTGGTGAGCAGGGCTTCAGGACGAATCGTAATGTCGGGTGTTGGCAGATTTATCTGCTTAGCGTACTGAGCAAAAATCGCCGGTTGAATGATCGCCTGGTTCGCGCCGCAGTCAATGAGCTCTGGCGGTCTATCACCAGATAGCACGATAAGAGGAACATGGGTTAACCAAGCCTCGATAATTGCAGGATAAAGGTTGGCAACGGCTGTGCCAGAGGTGGTAATTATCGCAACAGGTGCTTGGCTAGCCTTGGCTAAGCCTAAAGCCATAAAGCCTAAGCCACGCTCATCAAAATGCAGGTGCTGCTTTAGTTTTATCTGCTTAGCAGCAGCTAATGTTAACGGCGTAGAGCGAGAGCCTGGAGCCATACATATATGTTTTACGCCAAGACGAGCAAGCTCTTCGAGAATAAGAGTGCCCCATAGCAAGTTCAGTTCAGCTGTCTTTTCGATCTGCATGGATAATTACCTGGAATTGAGTATCCATAGTGTACCCCTATTCACTTTAAAGGAAAATAACTAGCCCTGATAACAGCTTAACGGGGGCATTACCCTCTCAATTATTTCTAGAACAGAAATGTTGGTATTATGTATTTCATTAAACAATTAAATAAACAGTTAAAACAATCATAAGAAGCAATTAAAATGCATCAATTATATATTTATGGGTATTTCCATAAATATATTCAACTTGGTTAGGTAACCCATAAATATCACTAAGCCATAGTACTTTTGAACTAGATCAAAATAAAATTTTCTTCTGATGTGTTTATTATCATAGTTAATACAGTTATTAAGATATCGACTGCCTAATCACATGTGTAGTTAAAAAGAACTTAATTTATAACTAATTATTAAAAATTTGAACTTCATCATTTAGTATCCCTTAAGTAGTAAATGCGAATTTAACATCTTGATACTTGGCGATTAACATTGGCTACGTCTTGTCTCGTTTAAATTTTAGCCATCACCATAAAATTCAATGACCTATATCTAGCCTCTCAGTGTCGTTAATAATATTCATTCTTAATTGTATCTTGTGCGAGTTCACAGTTTTCGTTTATTCATTGAACCTATCCCAAATTCATTTTTGACCTATTTAACAATCAAGTTTCTGTAATTCTTTGCCTTAATATATAAACATCTTAACTGGTTAACCTCCTGTTTAAATGGTGAGTTAATTATTGTGTTAATTATGTAAGGTTCGATTAATGATCTCTCATCTTTTGAATAAGGTATTAATTGGGATAGCAACACTCGCGTGCTTATCTCTTAGCGTAAATGCTACCCCTTGGAATCATCTCCCCGGTGAACAACTTGAACAAATATTAGTTGAAAAATTTTCGGCTGGTGAATATTCATCCAAAGGCGCCGATTCCTGCTTGATGTGCCACCGAAAAAATGACGCTGTAATGGCTATTTTCGATGGTACCCACGGCATGATGAACAATAAGCAGTCACCAATGGCTGGCTTACAGTGCGAAGCCTGTCATGGGCCTCAAGGCAAGCACAATAGAGGCGGAAAGGAGCCGATGATTAGCTTTGGTCCTCAAAGCAAGTTATCAGCGAGTGCTCAAAATAGCGTTTGCCAAGGTTGTCATAACGATCCTAAACAGATGGCATGGCACAGCAGTACTCATAACCTTGAAGAGATAGCATGCTCTGACTGCCATACGCTGCATAGCGCCAAAGACCCTGCTCTGGACAAGCTTAGTGTCAATGACACTTGCACGTCGTGCCATACCAAAGAGAAAGCCGATATGAATAAGCGCTCATCTCATCCTCTGAAATGGGACCAGATGACCTGTATCGATTGCCACTCACCTCACGGCTCTATGAGTGAAAGCGCCCTGAATAAACCAACCATTAATGATACCTGTTACTCATGCCATAGCGAAAAACGTGGCCCAGTGTTATGGGAACATGCACCCGTTACCGAAAACTGTGTCACCTGCCATAACCCTCACGGCAGTGTCAATGAAGGCATGCTCAATAGCCGTGCACCTCAACTGTGTCAGCAGTGTCACGCCCCCGATGGTCATGCAAGCAGAGTCGTACAGGAACCTGGAATGGATGCCTTCGGCGGCGGTAAGAGTTGCTTGAACTGTCACAGCAAGATCCATGGTTCTAATCATCCATCAGGCAGCCTGCTGCAGCGCTAATAGGGAGCAATATCATGAGATTTAAACTCAATATCATTACAGTGTCGCTCCTAGCCGTATCAAGCTCGGCAATGGCGACAAACTTCGGTGTTGGTAATGCCAATACTGACTCGCTCAATATGGATAAGTACCAGTGCAAGCGTTGCGTATCTACCAATGGTTATAACGGTGAGGTGACGGTCTCAACGGGCTATAACTCTGTGGACGATATCCATGCTGGTAATGCTCTGGGAACCGCTGAAGATGGTGTGATTGCTGCCGTAAGTGGTGATATTCGCTATCAAAATGAAACCGGCTATCAGGCCCAAATTCAAGCCCATCAGCTGGGTATGGATAATGGCTTTGCCAATCTTAAGGTGGGTAAGTCAGGACTCTATGAACTGGAGTTGGATTACCAATCGCTTAAGAGTTATCAGGCGGGCGATGTACAGAGTCAGCTTTGGCACAACAATGGAATGTTGACCCCCAGTCCCTATACCAATGAGTTAGATCTGGCGCTAAAACGCGAAAAGTCTGCCATAGGTTTCAGTTATGGAGAGGGGATTTATAACACCTTCATCCGCTATAGCCAGGAAGATAAAACGGGTCATCAATCGACGAGTCTTGTTGCACCAAGCCCAGTTAACTTTGGTCTGCCTGTCGATGCCAGAACTAAGCAATTAGATGTAGGCGCTTCTTTAGCTGGTGATAACTGGATAACTGAACTGAGCTATTTCGGTAGTTATTACAGTAATAACATCACAGATCTGAGCTTACCTCATATGAATGATGTGTACTCGGCAACCCCAGATAATGAGGCTCATCAGGTGTCTCTTTCGGGTCAGTATCAGCTCAATCGCACTGTGATGAGCGGTCGCTTAGTGACAGGACGGATGATTCAGGACGATGCACTTATTCAGATGAGTGGTAATCCGCTGCAAAGCTGGGATGGGCAGATAGATACCTTAGATGGTCGGTTTGCGGTGACCTCTATGTTGAGTAATCGTCTGCGTTTAGGCGGTAGTGTCGATCACAGCAAGCGAGACAACCAAAGCTCTGTATGGGAGTTTGCCCAGTATAGTTACAACGGTTTAAGCGGCACATTTAAGCAAAATGTGCCTCAGGATATCGAGCGTAACACTTATAAAGTCAATGCGAGTTATCGCATCGCCAGCGGCTACCGACTACAAGCGGGTTACGACCGAAAAGAGGTTGATCGTACCTATAGTGAGCGCGAGCAAACCAATGAAGATAGCTTGTGGGCCAAACTGAATGTGCGGGCTTTCGACAAGTTCAATGTCAATCTAAAAGCCAGCCATGGCAATCGCGGTGGCTCGGATTATGAAGTGAATCAAGTTACCTCATCTGAAGATAATGCGCTGATGCGCAAATACTATCTTGCGGATCGTAAACGTAATGCTTTCGAGCTAAAGGTAAATCACACCCCTCTCTCCTGGATGAGTATCGATGTTACCGGTCGTTACGCCAAAGATGATTATGACGCTACCGAGATTGGTCTGACGGAATCGGAAGACTTTGGTTATGACGTCAACCTAAGCCTGCAGATGAGCAAGCATCTGTCAGCGTATGGATTTGCTGGTCAGCAATGGATCAACTCGGCACAAGCTGGTAGTCAGAGCTTCTCGAGCCCGGACTGGAACGCCGATATCGAAGATGAGTTTATTAATATTGGTGCCGGCTTTAGTTATGGCGGTTTGATGCAGGACAAGCTCACGTTAGGCGGTGATTACCTGTTTAGCAATTCAATCAGTGACACCTCGGTCGGGGGCACTCTTGTCACGACCAATGGTAGTCAGCCATATGGTGATTACTTCTCCTATAACCACAGCGTGCGTATGTATGCCGACTATGCCTTGAGCAAGCAGATGGCATTGAAGCTGAGTTATCAATATGAACGTTATTACGACACAGATGCGGCCCAAGTCGCGACCAATACTGTGCCGGGGCTAACCACGTTAGGTGAGCTTAATCATGACTATAACGCGCACCAAGTGATGTTGTCGTTTAGCTATTTGTTGCGTTAGAGCAATCGTAAGAGGAAATATTAATGGAACGTAGAAGTTTCTTAAAAATGAGTGCTGCCATGGGTTGTGCAGCAAGCGTAACAGGTTGTAAAACCAGTTCAGATGACGCCAATGTTGTGCCACCAAAGCCGCCTGTAGGTGAAGAGCAGATCACTTGGTCATCTTGCCTGGTTAACTGTGGTTCTAACTGTCCGGTTAAAGTATTCAGCCGTGATGGTGTTATCACCCGCGTTGAAACCGATCACGACGTTGTCGACGGCGATGATATTTATCAAGTGCGCGCCTGTGCACGGGGTCGTTCACTGCGCCAGCGTACTTATGCCGTCGATCGTTTAAAAACACCGATGAAGCGTGTTGGTAAGCGTGGCGAAGGTAAGTTTGTACCAATCAGCTGGGATGAAGCGGCTAAAACTATCGGTACTAAGCTGACCTCTGTGATTGCTGAACACGGCAACAAGGCTATCTTCCGCAGCTACGGCTCGGGGGCTTACTATGGTTTTGCTTCTAATGCCTGTTTTAACCGTCTGTTTAACCTAAATGGCGGTTGCCTCAATGCCTATGGTAACTATTCTTGGGCGCAGCAGATGGAAGCGGCTAAGCATACTTTTGGTACGGGGAGCACCTCGGGTTCATCGACGGTGACTCTGGCCAACAGTGACTTCCTATTAGGTGTAGCTTATAACCCAAGTGAGATCCGTCAGTCGGGTTCAGGCGAAGGTTATGACTACCTTAAAGCATTGCAGAAGAGTAATGGCTTGAAAGTGGTGATGATCGATCCTCGCTACACAGATTCTATGCTTGGCAAGGAGTCTAAGTGGTTACCTATCCGTCCGGGAACAGATGCGGCCTTTGCTGAAGCGATTGCTTACCAGATGATCAGCTCAGGTTGGGTTGATAACAATTCACTTAACTTTATCAATAAGTATGCAGTAGGTTTCGACGCCGCTTCGATTGCGCAGCAAAAAGAGATTTTTGCCGCCAGTGGTGATGCCACTAAGCAAGAATACGCCAAGGTGATGAAGCCTGAAGAAAACTACCGTGATTATATTTTAAGTCAGGGTATCTACGCCGATCAGCCGTTAAAGACGCCTGAGTGGGCGGAAAAAATCACCGGTATTCCAGCGGCTCAACTTGAGCAGATTGCCACCGACCTACAAAATGCTAAAGCGCCTTACATAGTTGTTGGCGCCGGTGTTAACCGTCAGGCCAATGGTGAGCAAAGTATGCGCGCCCTGTACATGCTGTCGGTATTAACAGGCAAGTTAGGTACCTTAGGTGCATCGAACGGTGAGCTACCGTTTATGAGCAGTATGTCGCGATCTGGTATTCCTACAGGCAGTAATCCGGTTAAAGAAAGTATTTCATTCTTTACCTGGTCAGAAGCTATCCATAACGGCGAAACCATGACGGCACGCAGTCACGGTGTTCGTGGTACAGATGATTTAGACACGCCGCTAGGTACCAATATCAAGGTCATCATCTCTGCATCGGATAGCTCGCTACTGAACCAACACGCCGAAATCAATAACACCGCTAAGATCTTAGAAGATGAAACCGGTGTTGAGCTGATTGTAAGTTGTGATTGTTGGATGACGCCTGGTGCTAAGTTTGCCGATATCATTTTGCCTGACACTAGCTGGTTGGAATCTAATGATTTAGTCAATGACAGCTACGCATCAGGTGCGCTGGGTTATATCACTGCGATGAAGTCAGCGATTGAGCCTATGTGGGACTGTAAGTCTATGTATGAAGCTGCTGCGTTAATTGCTAAATACATGGGCTGTGAAGCTGAGTTTACCGAAGGTAAAACTGAAGAGCAGTGGCTTGAAGAGTTATACCAAAAGACCAAAGACAACAGTAACAACTTAGGTGTTGTACCAGCATTCCCTGCGACTTATAAAGAGGCGCAGGAGGTCGGTTTCTTCCGCAAGAATATGAATGACAATCATGTTGCCTTAGAAAGCTATATCAAAGGTGGTAAGGCCCTATCGACGCCAAGTGGCAAGATTGAGATCTACTCGGCCGAGCTTGCATGGCGAGCGGCTAACTGGGATCAAGAGTCTACGACTGACGTTAAGGGTGACACCATCACAGCCATTCCTCAGTACACAGTCACTTGGGATGGTTACGAAGATGAAGACACTAATATCGATTACCCCATTCAGTTAGCGGGTTATCACACTAAAGGGCGCACCCACTCTAGTTACCACAACGTCCCTTGGCTGCGTGAAGCAGTAGAAGATGCCGTTTGGGTCAACCCTATGGATGCCGCTGAGAACGGTCTAAGTTCTGGCGATAAGATTGAGATGTATAACGAACGTGGTTCGATTGCCGTCAAGGTGCGTATTACGCCACGTGTCGCGCCAGGGGTGTTTGCGTTAGGTCAAGGTGCTTGGTTTAGCCCTGGTAATACGGTTGGCAGCACAGGTCACATCATAGATGAAGGCGGTGCGATCAACACACTAACCCGTTATCAGCCAAGCCCTGTCGCTAAAGGCAATCCACAGCACACTAACCGTGTTGCCATTAAAAAGATTTAAGAGACTCGTTAATTATGACTCAAGCAACTCAATATGGTTTTTATGTAGACAGCACTAAGTGCAGTGGCTGTAAAGCATGTCACGTGTCTTGCAAAGACCGTCAAAGCAACGAAATTCGTAATAATAGTAACCCAGAGGGTAATGCCTTACCTGCACTTGAGGGCGTAACTTGGCGTCGTGTGTATGAATACGGCGGCGGAGAGTGGACCAAAGGTAACAATGGCTGCTTCGAGCAAAATGTATTTGCTTATTATATGTCTATTGGCTGTAACCATTGCTCTGAGCCGGTGTGTGTTAAAGCTTGTCCAACGGGTGCGATGCATAAACGTCGTGAAGATGGCCTAGTGCATATAGCATCAGAGCTATGTATCGGTTGTGAGAGCTGCGCCCGTGCTTGCCCTTATGATGCGCCGCAAATTGATCGCGAACGTAAGGTCATGACTAAGTGTGATGGCTGCTTTGAGCGAATCGCCGATGGTCGTAAGCCTGTCTGTGTCGAGTCTTGCCCGTTACGAGCATTGGACTTCGATACTATGGATAACCTACGTGAGAAGTATGGCGATGGTGACGGTCATATTGCGCCGCTACCATCACCTTCAATCACTTCGCCTAACTTGATCATCAAGGCAAACGTCAATGGTCGTCCGTCTGGCAGCGGTGAAGGGCAGATCTTAAACTTATCGGAAGTTTAATTGTTTATGGCGCCCATGTGGCGCCATTTTTAATGGGATGTAATTGTGATATCAGATAGCGTAAATACTTATTCAGATCTGCAGGCGATAGCACGAGTGCTGCATAATGTTCTGTTGGATTACCCCAGTGAAACTTCGATTGACTGTCTAGCTGAAAATAGGCTCGGTGACACCTGGCCAAACTTAACTCACTCGAAAGAAAATCAGCAAGGCAAAGTACTGCTTGATCGCTTTTTGGCAAAGTGGAACCCTGAACAGATAAATGAGCTAAAACTTGATTATGGTCAGCTGTTTTTTGGCCCTGGCGAGCCGACAGCAATGCCATGGGGCTCAGTCTATCTGGGTGAAGAGCAGTTGCTCAATGATAAATCAACGATCGCCTTGATGGCGTTTTATAAACAGAACGGGATTAGTTTTGAGCTAGCACAAAACCAGCCATTGGATCATATTGCACTGTTTTATGCTGTACTCGATCAGCTGTTAAGCCAGCTAGTCGCAGAGCCGAGTAATAAAGCTGTGTATGAAACTATGGTGATCTTGATACAGCAACATATGCTGCCTTGGTCTGGACGCTGTTTAACGCTAGCCGTTGAGAATGCTCAAACCGATTTTTATAAAGGCATTGCACTGTTAGCTTTAGATTTTCAAGCTGCATTAATCTCAGAGTTTAATATTATCCCAGTCGCAACACGACTATTTAAGTAAGGAAATTGATGGGGTGATACGTGCTGTAGGCGCACAATGGGAAAAGACGGGCTTTCCCTAGTTGAGCACCTTTTTATTCGGATAAGCAGACGGGGTGCCAAATTAACTAGCCCCTATTATCGATCCACTCGCTCATCACCACATGAGTCTTAAGCTTAATAATGTCTGTCTGTGCGTCGATATGTTCACGGATCTCATGCAGACGTTTCATCGAGCTTGCCTGGACGTAAACGAGCAGATCCATATCACCAGTGATGCCGCGACATGTAATCACTTCAGGAATGGCCTGGAAGACATGAACGACATCGGCGCAGCGAGGACATCTGTGTTGGATTTCAAAATAGGCGGAGACTCCCTCCTTTTGAGATTCACTGAGTAGCACCTGATAGCCGCGGATGATACCTGTGTTTTCAAGCTTTTTAATTCGTTCTGATACCGCAGAACGAGATAGATTTACCGCTTCCGAGATATAAGAGATGCTCTGTCTGGCATCAATCCTGAGTTCGGCGATAATGGCTTTATCGAACTTGTCTAGTTTGTCCATTTATTGCTCATCTCCTAAATATTGTGTCGATTGGTATTATCAAGTTACATCTCACAATTAACACCTCACGAACGAATTGACGGTAAAAGTCTTAATGGCCGTCATTCTGTCGGTATTTTTGTCAAAGTAACAGATTAACTCCGACAGTTTGTCTCGAAGCCTAAGTCTATACTAATGCAGCACATTCCAATAGGTATGGGAGTAGTTCGCAGACGTTCTCTCATGTGAAGCGTCTATTTAACTGTATGTGTGAACAAGCACTTTGAAGGTGCAGGTAAAGATGAATTGATAAGGAAGTGGTGAGAATGGATCAAGTTAAGGGAACAATTGGGCGATGGCAGGGAGCAGGTCTCATGGCGACGACGCTATTGGGGACGGGGGTGTTTATCTTGCCTCAGATGACCATTGCCATCGCGGGTACTGGCGCATTGATTGCGTGGCTATTACTGACTTTGGCAATTATTCCTGTGACCTTGGTTTTTGGCCGTTTAGCGGGGGTATTTCCCCATGCCGCTGGCCCCGCCTATTTTGTAGAGAAAGCATTTGGCCGCACAGCTGGCCGAACCATAGGGCTGATTTTCCTGTTTGTGGTTCCTTTAGGTGCTCCAGCTGCCATCTTGATGACCTTTCAATTTGTTGATGCATTGATTCCACTGTCAGGTTGGAGCCAAGTGGCAGTACAACTTAGTTTCTTAGTGGCGCTCTTCTTACTCAATTTCAGAGGGATCCATGTTTCAGCCAAGCTGCAGTTTGCACTGACACTCGCTATCGTTTCAGTTGTAGTCTTGATGTTTGGTGCGGGTGGATTAAATCTCGATAAATTGCAGTTACTCTCTCATGGGACGACAACGGATTCAGGTTTGATTATGGCAGCTGCAGGTATTGCTTTTTGGAGCTTTGTGGGCGTGGAGGCTATGACTCACTTGGCCAATGATTTTAAAGATCCTAAGAAAGATATGCTTCCCGCCATGATGATCGGTACTGTGTTGGTGGGCTTAGTATATCTTGCGTGCACAGGCTTACTTTTACTGATGCAAGTAGAGACAGTGACTGGTTTGGCAATGGTTACTGCGTTTGATAATTTACTGGGTGGTTACGGTGTTCAGGTTATCGCTATCTTAGGTATTGCTGGTGGGCTTGCTACGGTGAATGTCTATACTGCCAGTGTCTCCAGACTGATATGGAGTTTTAGTAAGGAAGGCATATTGCCACGATATTTTGATTCTCTGAATCAGCATCAAGTTCCTGTTAGGGCTCTATCGGTCGTATTGCTGGCAATGGCTGTGGTTATCGTTTTGACCTATGTATCGGGTCAGGAATTGGAACAATTAATTGCTTGGACAAATGGAGTATTTGTTATTATCTACTTAGCGTCTATGTTAGCCGCGGCCAAGCTCTTGAGTAAACGCTACCTTCCTCTAATCGGCTTAGGAAGTACCTTCTGCATTGTTCTTGGCTTTGCTCTAGGTTGGAACATGCTGTATGCCTTGGTGATGACTTTAGTTGTTGCACCTTTCTTATGGTGGCAAAAGAATCATCTGGGTCGCAAGCAAAAGTTTCAAGTGGCATAGTCCCGACCAGACAGCGCGGTTTTGATCGTTAAGTGAAAGATAAAGCCAGCTATTGCGCTCGAAACTTACAGCTATCAGGCTCAAAAATGCTCCTAGTATTTGATCGGTGAAAGCTCTGCAAGTTCTGAATTTGTGTCCTATATTTTTAACTCATAGTTTAGGAACTTTTGGAGAGATAGAATGGATTCAGCTGCATTACTTAGTCATATTGATGAATTACCACGTTTACCTAAAGCCGTTAGTGAACTATTAGATCTCGTAAACAAGGACGATGCTTCAGTGGCTGAGATCACCGAAAAGATCTCTCACGACCCCCTGGTTAGTGCCAGAATTTTACGCTTAGTAAATTCTGCCCATTACGGTCGAAGTCGAGAAGTCGGCTCTATCGATGAGGCAGTCGTTCGCCTGGGAATGCAAACGTTAAGAACCTTAGTCATAGCCTCAGCGGTCATTGGCGCAGTTCCTACCATTGCAGGGATTGAACTCGGTGAGTTTTGGGGGCAAACTTTTGAGGTGTCCTTGTATGGTCAAGAGCTTGCTAAGCGCTGTGGCGCGGCTCCAGATACCGCTTTCACTTGTGGGATCTTGCATGATATTGGTGATCTGCTCATTGCAACGATTGAACCTGATAAGTCTGTAAAAATTCGTGAAGCGGTAGAAAGTGGCGAAAATAAATGTCAGGTAGAACAAGATATTCTAGGCTATGAATCAGCTGAAGTTGCAGCGCTGCTTGCGAAGAACTGGAAATTTTCATCTGAATTGGTCCAAGGGATTAAATATCAAAACCACCCTGAGCAAGCCGCTCCCTATTCAAAACAGGCTGCACTTTTAGCCCTATCCCATCAGATTATCAATGACTGGGAACTGATTGATAAAAATGAGAAGACTAGTTGGCTCTCACAGCAGGCGACTTCTCTTGGTTTGAAGATGGAAGTCGGTGGTTTACAAGATAAATTAGCCGGGCTTAGAGGCAAGGGTTTTGATATTGCTAAGCAGCTTACGTAAATGCTCTAATGGAATGGGTATCATTGGCCAAACTAAATTTACGTAAGGTTAAGTTTGGCTTTCAATGGCTATATTTCGCATCTGAATAAGCTCGCTGTGCTTGAGATAGAGTAACTCTGAAGTTCTGCGAATGATCTGATCTTCATACTGACATAGTTGACCATCGGCATAGGCCAGTTTCCACATAGCAAGGATCAACTTCTGCTTTTGCTCCACGTCAAACTGATCATTGATCTCTTTGGTGAATTCATACAAAGATATGGCATCGCCCTGGATTTTTTTGGCTTCAGCAATTAACTCTTCTGCTTCTACTTGAGTTAGAGACAGAGTTTTTGTGAGCAATTGTGGCAGTAACTTTGCCTCATCATCACTTAAAGTTTCATCGGCAAATACGACTTCAAGCAGTAAACTGATAGCGGCTAAATTTAATTGACGGCTTTTCTCTTCTGGCGAGACAGCTTCTGAGTGAGAAGTAAGGAATTGTTTTAATTTCGCTAGCATGCATTTTCCTTCTAAGTCGATATGTTGGCTTTAAACTCATAGAAACTTAGAGTTAAAGTGATGCGAAGAGTTCATTTCTTATTTTATAGAAAAATGAACCCTTGATAGCATATACAAACTAATGTTTGTGAAGCTTGGCTATTTATAGAATAGCCCCGAGCCCTTTCATTAGCATATCGGTCGTTCCGTCACCGGCGTTGGCATCTAGATAGCCTTTGACTATGTCTATCATAGGTGCGGCTAACTCCTTTGAAATACCAAGCTTTTCAAATGCATCATAGACCTGTGCACCACCTTGAAGTGAACTGCCAAAGTCGCCTGCTTTAGCCAACAGTCCTGACATGCCTGATTCATTATCTAACTCAGGTGCGGCAGACAGTAACGCATCGACTCCAGGGATCGCGCTAGCAATCGAGCCAAATTCATTACTATTCAGGCTTGACTGAGCCAGTGACAGTAAACTTCCTAAGCCCCCTTCAGCTTGTGACTGGTTGAGCCCAAGCTGAGTCATGACACTGGATACTAGATCGTTATTCTGAGTTTGTGCAGCCTGAGGCTTTACTTCTTCTTTCGAGGTCAGATCATCAAACCAGCCAGCGGTTACTGGGATACTGAGCGTTGCGCTGACGAGGAATAGACCGAACACAGCAGATAATTTCATTTTTTTCCTTCCAATGGTAAATAAGTCTGACTATTGCCACTATTCTAGCTTTTTTAACAAAACTATTGCATCTATTTTACCTAGCTGCTGAGTTAATCACGGAATCTTCGGTGCAAAAAAGGTCAAATTTCTGTATCCTGTTTGCCTAATTTTGCTTTTTTAATTATCTATTGGAACCACGCATGTCATTGTCTGCGATATTAACGGAAGCCTTTAACTTCTTTCGTAATCACATTAGTCAGTTAGCTGCTTTAACTGTGCCAATTCTTTTTATTCAGGTTGGTATTCAATTATGGCTCGGTATGGAAATTGGCAATGCCGATTTAGAGAACCCTCAATTTGGCGGTTCACATATGGCCGCTATGATGGCCTTACTGCTGGTATTCTCTTTGCTGATAGCCTCTTTGACCATCTTCTTGGAGATCCGCTCACAAGGGCATGAAGCAAGTACCTTACTTATTTTGAAAACCAGTTTGAACTTTGTTCCAGGCTTGTTGCTTGCAGGGGTGTTCTCTGGTCTAGCCATTCTTGCCCCTGTGATGATATTTGCAGCCTTTGGTCCTTTATGGCTGATAGGGTTAACCATGAGTATCTATATATTTGCCAGACTGGCCTATGTGAACTTTATGATAGTGGTTGAACGCTTGAGTCCCTTTGAGGCAATTAAGGGTAGTTTTAAGTTTAGTGGCCCAATCGCTTTTAAGACCTTGATGGTATTGATGCTCTATATCCCATTATCTTTGGTTGGTGGCTCAATTTCTGGGTTGGTACAATCTTTAGGATTCCCAGTTCAGCTTATTGTTGAAGTCTTTGTGGCCTTTATGGGCTTGTTCGTTAATGTCGCACTGTTCCGTTTGTATATGGTGTCACGTCCAAAGCCAGCAGAAACAGTAGATGAAGAAGTTTAAGGTGTAACAATTTTAGGGCTTAAAATCATTGCATTAAATATGTAACTTAAGCCCTAAGAATATGGAGCAGAGCTGTGCTTACTGATGTGGAATTTGTTAGCCAATTTTCTACCGAATTGGGCCGAGATTATGGTGTCGCTAAAAGTTATGTAAGAGATGTGCCAACCCAGGCATTACTTTTATTGCGTAGCTTTACCCATAAATTAACGGATCTATTAGCTGAGTCCCAAGGCGTTGAATTCGACAGCCCAAATTTATATGACCGAATAGAAACCCTCAATAGTAAGCGTGTTATCGATGTACGTATTACTAGAGCCTTGCATCGTTTGCGTGGTGATGGCAATCGTGGTGCTCACCCTGAAAAATATCACTTAACCTCAGAACAATTACTGCAACTTAGCGAAAAGTCGATAAAGAATTTACTGAAACTTATCGAGTCACTCTTTAAGCAAGTCACAAGAAAATCACTCCCTAAGTATAAATTTGAAGCCTTTGATTCATTTGCAGGCCGAGATCTATGTTATCGAGCGATAATGGATGATGATGCCGAGGCTCAGTATTTGGTTGGTATGTCTCTAAAGACGCGCGCCTTGATGCAACAAGAGCAAGAGCAGGCTTTAGAAGCGACCTCAGCTGACACTAACTCCCAAGAGTCTGCTGCAACTGAAACGTTAGTTAAGGCGCAATATTGGTTCGAACAAGCTGCAGAGCGGGATATGAACGCCATGCATGAGCACGGTGTTGCCTTGATCCATGGCTATAATGGTGAACCAGACCTTGTTAGCGGCGAACATGCGGTCGCTAAGGCTGCCGAGGCTGGTGTTGCTAATGCTATGGCCCTGTTAGGCTATTTTTATCAAGTAGGCAGTGAGACAGTTGCTGTGGATTTGAGTAAAGCCGAGTTTTACCTGCAAAAAGCCGCCGATCTGGAACAGTCCGAAGCAATGGCAAATCTAGGGGTCCTTTTTTACCAGCAGGGTAATTTACTCCAAGCCAATGACTTCATTTCTCAAGCTGCTAAGGCCGGTTTTCCTCATGCTCAGTATCATCTAGCGCTTATGTTGGCTAATGGTGAAGGTGCCGACATAGATTTACCAGTCAGTGGACGCTGGATGAAAGAGGCTGCGGAGCAGGGGCAGTTAGATGCTATGTTTTCTCGTGCTCAGGCGATGCTAAATGATGACAGCGCTACTAAGGAAGATTTACAGCAGGCTGAGTCATACCTTAGGGAAGTGATCAAATACGGCCATAGTGTACCTGCCATGATTGAGTTGAGTATTGCATTGGCAGATGGCATGTTAGGTAAAATTGATGTGGTAGGTTCAGCAGCCTTACTTAAACTTGCCAAAGAGCGCGCAAATACTGAAGAGCTGGCTGTCATCAATCCTTTGTGGGACTCCCTGTTACAACAGATTGAAAATGTGCTTTCAATGTCGACTCAGGCCGATGAGTTAGCTGCACTAGAAAAGGCACAAGAGCTTCTGTCTGGTTAAGCCATAAATCCCCTTGTTATTTAACTTTTAAATTCGATAGAGGGATCTTTGAATAAATGACGGTTGCATACAATATGCAATATGTTACATTTGTGTTATTCGAGTTAATAGGAGAGTTCATTGCTGACACATGCAGATGAAGTAATAGCTAGGCAAGATGTTGGTTTTGACTGCCTTCACGCTAATCAGGCACTTAATGAGATAGCTGAGGCTTACGTTAAGTTGGTTCTAGCTGTTGGATCACATGATCCTTTCTATGTTGATGCCTATTATGGACCTGAGATTTGGCGAAGCGAGTGCGAGCTTTTTTCGTTAGTGTCCTTACAAAAAACAGCAGAGTTTCAGCTGAAAAAGCTGATGTTACTCAAGTTAACTGCCGCCGATCCTAAACTGATTTCTCGTCAGGTGTTTTTGCAAAAACAGTTAGCATCTGTGGTGTATTACCTCAAACACCTCCAAGGTAATAAGGGGAGCTTTGATGTTGAGTCTGAAGGTTTATATGATACTCAATCACAGAAGTTTGGCCTGGAGTCATTTGAGTCGGTTCATAATGAAATAGACAAGCTTATTCCCGGTAAAGGCTCATTGGCTGAACGTTTCGAACATTTTCGGGCCAGCTTTGTAGTCCCTCAGAGTAAGATCCCCGCGGTATTTGAAGCTGCAGTGGATAAAGCAAGAGCGCTTACTGGGGCGCATATTGAACTGCCTGATGATGAAAGTTTCAGTATTGAGTTCGTCAACGATAAAATCTGGACGGCGTACAACTGGTACCAAGGTAATTATTCTAGCCTTATACAGCTGAATCAAGATCAGCCACTGTATATAGAGCGCTGCATGGAGTTGGCCAGTCACGAAGGATATCCGGGTCACCATGTATTTAATCTGCTACAGGAACGGGATTTAGTCCGGTGTGAGCAGTGGATAGAGTATGCGGTTTATCCACTTTATAGTCCGATTTCGTTTCTTTCAGAAGGAAGCGCTAACTACGGTCTTAGTCTGATCATGTCCGCCCAAGAAGTGATAGATTTTGAACGAGACCATCTAATGCCATTAGCTGGTATAGAGGGGGATATTGAAAAGTATCACCAAGTGTTAGCTTGCTATAAGAAGCTAGTGTATCTAGATAATTTAGTTTGTGAGCAGTTAACGGATGGGAAGATATCTGAAGAAGATGCTCAAGGTCTACTGATTAAATATGGACTCTATACATCATCGAGAGCTCAGCAGAGAGTTAAGTTTTATCTTTCAAACCGAGCTTATGTGATTAATTATAATCATGGTGAAGATAGTGTAGCGCGTTGGGTGGAAAAGGATGGAGAGACCACAAAATCTGAACAGTGGAAGCGCTTCGAAGCCCTGTTAAAAAGACCGTTAAGCGCCTCACAATTCAAATTATAACTTCGTGTCAGTCTAGCTAATGGTTAGCTGGGGTCGTGCTCGAACGTACGGCCTTGATGGGGTTTAGATTGAGGGCGTTTAGCAGCAAAAGGGTGCTCGTTGAAGATACGACCGTCTTGAGCTTCTGTGAACTCAGCTTGCTGTCCTTGGGTGTCGAAAGCGCTATGCTCTTGCTGCTGGCGAAAGCGAGCTAACTGTTTTTTCAAGAATATTCTGCCAAAAAGGCTCAATAACAGAAAGCTGAACGCGCCAATAAGTAACACGAAAGGCAAGGCGATAAGTGTTAACGTGATAACGGCCAGACCGACTGCAAATGCCATCCAACCTTTGGCGCCGGAGAATCTAGCCTGAAAAGGTGATTGCTGAAATTGACTGTAGATCATAATAACTCCAAAAATTTATCTGTGTTCAGTCTGCTTTTTTATTGACCAGATATCACGTTAAATTGCGTTAATCTGGCTTCGAAAGTGTAACAGATTGTCTGCAAACAGAAGGAGATCTATAGGTTTCCCCCTTCGTTAGTGCGCTAATGATAAGTCATCATCGATTAATCTAAGCTGAATGAGAGTGATTAATTATCATCAAAAGCGTCGGCGACGCTCTTACATATGGTTTCTCTTATCCATTTATGTCCAGGTTCCTCATTATTTCGGCTATTCCACAATAGGACATAGGCTAGAGGTATAAAGTCAAAAGGCAGTGGCAGCTCAGTCAAGGGATATAGCTTTTGGGCGTGACGAGCAAAACTGGAGGGTAAGGTAAATATCAGATCGCTATGGGCACATACACTGGCGGCGCCATAAAAGTCAGGGACTGTGGTACTGAGTTTACGTCTGTGACCTAAGTTGGCTAAGTGATAATCCAGTGCCCACCAATCATTGCCTTCACAACGAACTTGCACATGAGACATCTCAAGATAAACCTCCAGATCCCAATGACCTGAGCCCACAGCGGCAATGATGGGGTGTCCTTGCCTGACTAAACAGATCTGTTTATCGGTAAACAGCGTTTTATGAGCGATACCGTCTGGCAATCTATCGATTTTAAAGTCAGATTGTGGGTGCAGATCTCTGCCTGCGATGCCAAAATCTATCTGTCCTTTTTGTAATGATTGCATCGATTGCTCCATCCAAACGTAAGTGTCTAATTTCAGGTTTGGGGCTGTATTAAGCAGGGGACCGATGAAATATGGCAGTAAAGTTTCATAGGCGCTCTCGACCATAGCAAAGGAGAATTGTCGATTACTGCTGGCTGGAGTGAACCTTGGCGGCTGAGTGAGCTGATATAGGCCCTGCAACATGGCTGGTAGATGTTGGCCGAGTTGGGCTGCATGAGCTGTAGGTCTGAGCCCGTGAGCAGTACGGTGAAATAGAGGATCGTCCAAGGTATCACGTAAACGATTGAGGCTTTTACTTAAGGCGGATTGACTCACGTGAAGTCGACTCGCAGCACGAGTGACACTTTGCTCTTCTAGAAGTACTTGTAGTATCACCAGTAAGTTAAGGTCGATTCGAGCCAGATTATCTAAATTCATCAGTTATTCCTTAAAGGAAATTCAGTTCTGAAATAATACCATTTCTGTTCATATCATGATTGAGCTAAAATTATTACATAGAATATTGCTTCATCCAGAGAATAATCATGCGCCGAAATCTGTTACCCATCTTGATGTCTTTAGTGGTATTAAGCCCACTTGCCATCGATATCTATCTACCCTCTATGCCAACCATGGCTGCTGAGTTTTCTGTCTCAATGAGCGAGGTTCAGTCAACATTAGTTTTGTTCCTTTTTGCTATGGGTGTTGGCCAGATCTTGATAGGCCCACTAGCGGATCGTTATGGTCGACGCCCGATTGCTCTTGGTGGGATTTTGCTATATATCGCCAGTAGTATATTCGCCGCCACAGCCATGGAGTTTCATTGGCTACAGCTTGCGAGAGTGCTTCAAGGTTTAGCGGCTTGTTCGACATCCATCGTTGTCTTTAGCGCCGTTAGAGATTGCTTTACCCCTAAAGAGGGCGCACGCTATTACAGTTACCTCAATGGTGTGATCTGCGTGATCCCGGCACTTGCTCCGACATTGGGTGGCTTGCTTGCCATGCAGTTTGGCTGGCGTTCAACCTTTGTGTTTATGACGCTCTATGCCATAGCCATGATGTTATTGGTAGGCTATCGTCTGCCAGAGACTCGCCCTAGTCACACTGTGACCACAGGACCTTTATATCGATGGTCTCGCTTTAAGCCTGTGTTGAGTGAGCCTCACTTCATGTTTTATGCTTTGTGTTGCATGGCAGGTATGGCGGCGATTTTAAGCTATGTTTCCTATGCACCAGTTTGGTTGATTGATAAATTAGGCGTGTCAGAGCTGACTTTCAGTGGCTTGTTTGGTCTCAATGCTGCCGTCAATATTGCTGCCTGCTTCCTTGCTCCTATGGTGATCAATAAGCTTGGTAATCGCCCTACCGTTATATTAGCGCTCAGTACCATGGTGCTGTCAGCATTATTGCAGGTGTTTGTTCAAGCTGTGGGGCCACAAACTGGTCTACCAGCGGCCTTTAGCTTTATGCTACCTATGATGCTGCTTTGTGTCGGTTTTGCATTACTACTAGGTCCAGCAACCAGTATGGCGCTAGCCGCATTCGGTGAGCGCGCCGGAACTGCAACGGCTATGCTTGGTTTTATTCAGATGAGTGGTGCTTCATTGTTAGCTGGGCTCGTGCAGCAAACGAGTCTAACTGCACCCTATGCAGTGGCGCTTGTGATGGGATGTTTGGCAGTTTCGCTACTGACTATGATGGCCATGTCACGTTTCGATCATTGGCATCAAGAGCAGTATGCGCATTAATAGAAGTTCCTAGGTTTTAGTATCTAGAGCCTAGGATCTGACCTATTTTTAAGCAACACCCTTTGCCCGCTAACTGCTAACCACAGAGGCGGGCTTTTTTATACAAGGCCCTGCTTACCTCGAAAGAGTTGCTCCATTCATTTATTGGCATTCCCACCTTCCATGGCAGTCAGAACATTGATGCCACAACCCAGGGCTGGACTGAATTAATTAGCGTTAAAACCGACCATTGA
Source organism: Shewanella eurypsychrophilus (assembly GCF_007004545.3). Taxonomy (NCBI): domain Bacteria; kingdom Pseudomonadati; phylum Pseudomonadota; class Gammaproteobacteria; order Alteromonadales; family Shewanellaceae; genus Shewanella; species Shewanella eurypsychrophilus. The sequence continues at coordinate 302,094 of NZ_CP045503.2, forward strand.
TAGTAGCACCGACTAAGAAGCCATCGGGCCTGTTAGCGTCATCTGAACCAAACAGCTTTGCTGCACTGAAGTTAGCTGCAAAATGTTGGGATATCTGCCACCAGTAAGCTGTTTTCAACCCGTAAAAACTATCGCTATGAGACATATTGGTATGCCATTCAAGATCGCCCGTAGCGATATGTTCAGCGTCTATATCTAGCCATTGGTAGTTTGCGCCGATGGACCATGAGCGATTGATATACCAGTTTAAGTTAATTATCGCCGTATTGACTGTGTTATTTGAGAGGTTTTTGGTGTTAGATGCTCCGGAAGAGACTGACACATAGTCGAGCTTTTCCTGACTTAACTTCGCAGACAGATCTATGCCTGATAGTGGAGTAAATGCAAAGAAGTGGCGATATTCGACTCCGTAACTATCAACAGATTGCTCCATAGCTAGCTGGTACAGTTCATAATCTTTTTCATCGGATTGTTCACTGTTACTGTAGAAGGCACTGAGGGAAGCGCTATTAGTAATGTAGTACCCTGCATTGATGGTGTACGTATCGCTATCTTGATCATAAACGCTGTTCTGTTCGTTTGGATTCACATCTTGATAGGCTAGCCCTAAAAACCAACTTGAGTCAAAAACATAGGTGCCATCAATACTGTAGCTATCAGTATCAAAATCATTATTACCCCCAATACCACGGTATTCGGTATTCATTAAGCTGTATTGTGCGCCTATGTTGGAGCTTTGCGCCATGAAACCATTGAGTGCGTAGGGGCTTTACCGCTGTCCACTTTATCTAAATAGTAGCGATAGTTTAGTTGCCATAGCGTACTGCCATCGTCTCCCAAATCGTCCGCGTAAGTGAGGTTTGCTTCGTGTTGGAATCTATTTGAAATGTTATGTTCTTCGGCATTGATGCTAATGGAAAGCGTCATCAGTATGGTGACTGCTAGACTTGTTTTTTTCATGCTACATCCTTGTTTTTACCATATTTTAACTGCTTCGTACTGTGAGAGTGAAAGAGTCTCTCGACGAAATAAATATCACTCAGGAAAGGCAAAGTTAAAAGAGTATTTTAAAACCATCTTTTCAAGCGTTTAAGGCTCTTTCCTGAGGATATATAAATGTAATGGAAGTGGGCTAAAAATGTAAAGAAACTGCTTGATACAGTTTGTATCTGATGTCAGTTACAATAACTGACTTGCTGATTGAAAATAGAGAGTTCAGTGTCCCGTCCTAACTGCCCTAAATGCCATTACCCTTTAAAAGCTTGCTTATGTGAGAGCATTGAGCAGATGCACGTCTCGACAGAGTTGATCATTTTGCAAGATCCCAGTGAAGTGGGTCATGCTAAAAATAGTGTTCGTTTGTTATCCTTAGTGATCCCTGAAACGCAAGTTATCGTTGGGGAGTTGCCTGAAGACTTTTTGAAGTTGCGTCAATATCTTAATATCAGTAGCAAGCCTATTTATCTGGTTTACCCTTCCGATAAGAGCCGCAATGTTGAAGAGGTAAACTTAGAAGGGGAGGTCATTTTATTGTTGCTCGATGGTACCTGGAGAAAAGCGTATAAACTTTTGCAGCTCAACCCTTGGTTGTTAGATTACCCTAGCTTACATCTGGACCTTGAGTCTGCATCGAACTACACCATCAGAAAAGCGAGTCGCAGTGACAGCCTATCGACTCTTGAAGCTTCGGCTATGATGTTGCAAGCCATTGAACCAAAAGTAAATGTAACTCCTCTGACTAAAGCTTTACGTGCTTTGGTGGATCAAAGGTTGAACGCTATGCCTGCTGAAGTAAGAAAGCGCTACCAATGAGTAGATAGTAATGTTCTTCACGGGATGAGTATTTTGTGATGAATATCAGATAACTCTTAATAAAACAGTAAATTGATCACGCTAATTTACGATTAGATGGGGTCTAATGTACTTGAATCATCTGTATTGCAGGTGGTGTGAAAGCTGCGTCGGTATACTGTCCATGCAGGGAGGCAGTATGTGAGGCATTTGTTTGCCTAAATCGACGCAGCTTTTACTCTTTGTTACATTCTCTTGAGTAAGAACACTTTTCACTACCCTTTTTTACTTCTCTCAAAACTGAAATTGCTCTTTTGTAATATATATCTATATTTAGATGATTTTTATGCTCTTTTTGATAAATCAGAGGGTAATATATAGGTTAACTTGTACTTTGTTCTTGGGAGAGAGCTCAGTGAACCTTGCAATCCTAATGAGCTATGCAGCGTTAGAAGGCCATTATCAAAATGAAGTTTAAATCGCTATCTTCTTTTGGACTTTACTCTACATTCATGATTATCATTTTAGCTGTTATATCCTACCTGTATGCATTTTGGAAAGTTTTTAGTGAAGTTGAATCCGACTCTAAGCAATTGCTCAATTATGTCGAACATAAATTGTGGGTTGCAGGCAATAGCCTAGAAAAGCTTAACCAAATTTACTTCTCTTCCTGTGATTATCTGGGGCAAGAAACGCTCGAAGAATTTCTTTTCGATCATCTTGGCGCGGGTTTATTTCTTATTCGGCATAAAAGCTCTAGCCCCTGGACCTATTGCTCTGTGGTTGGAAATATAAAGGTGTCACAGAGAGATCGTAATTTTAAAAACTTGATGTATCTGGATGAAGGTAAAAGAAGAGCGATATCTGTAATGGGATATGATTGGCAGGGGATTGAGAAGAGAGATTTATTTCTCTCCTTAGAATCCACAGATAGAATCAATGCCGTACGGATCGCACTGGAAGACAGCTACTCATTTTTTGAAGATCAATGCACTGATTGCAGACATGTTGAGGTCAGGCTGGCGAACGATGACTTAATTTTTGAATTGGGTGGGATTAAAAGCGGTGTACTGACCGGTATTAGAGCCATAAGTACGAAGTTCCCACTTTATATTGATGCAGTAGTAGGAATAAATCGGGTAAGGGAAGTGATGTTAAGTTCGTTAATTTTCACTGCACCTATATCAGTAGTATTTTCCTTACTGTGTTTATATATCGTTAATCTACTCAAAGTACTGCATAACTCTTTGAGCTATCGATTGAAAGTCGCAATAAAAAAAGGTGAGTTGGTCGCATACTATCAACCTATTATCGATGCTCAGACTGGTTATATCGTTGGTGCGGAGGCCTTAGTTCGCTGGTTCAAACCCGACGGAACCATAGAGCCTCCCGGGCGTTTTATCCAAATTTTGGAAGAAAGCGAACTGATTAATGAGTTAACGCTGCAACTGCTTAGAAATATTCCAGTCGATTTAGTGGATGTACTCAAGGAGTCACCTAACTTCCGCTGTAGCATTAATCTTGTCCCGCAGCACCTTGAGTCAGCTGACTTTTCTGATCAATTGATTTTGCTTGCTGAGCAAGGTTTTCCTTGTCATCAGTTAGCGATAGAGATAACTGAAAGATATCCGCTTAAAAATCTTCGTCAAGCTAGAATTAATGTAGATAAAATGAAAGCATTAGGGGTTTGTATTGAATTAGATGATGCAGGCACTGGTTACGGCGGCGCCTCTTATCTGCAAGAGCTAAATATCGATGTAATGAAGATTGATAAGCTTTTTGTCGATACCTTGATTATCTCACCAGATAGAACTCAGGTGCTAGATGCCAACATTCAGATGGCACTTACTTTGGGTATGCAAATTATTGCCGAAGGAGTAGAAGCTAGCTCTCAATCAAAAACCTTACTAGACAAAGGTGTTCGTTTTCAACAAGGTTTTTTATTTGCAAAACCTTTATCTGCTGTCGAATTTGTTGCCTTTTGGCATGAAAGTTATCAAGCTCATGATAAGAGTGACAGTACTGATATACCGAGTTTATGCGCGATCAAGGAGGAGTAAATGCCGTTCAAAATTAACCGTCTTAGTAGTAAATCTTGGCTCGTAGCCGGGATCTGCCTATGTGTCTCAACACTTGCTGCTGCATCAGATAAGCAAAGCTTGTCTGAAAAAGCGGATGTAGCAAGAGAGGAGTCTAGGCAGATAGAGCAAGAGCAGCTACAAAAAGCCAGTGAAGCCGCTGCAAAAACTCAGGCTCGCGAAACAAAGATTTATAAAAAAATGTTGCCCAATGATTGGGAAGCAGAGCAGAAAGATAAAGCGCAAAAACAGTTTAATGAACGAGAGTCCCGAGAGAACAAGTATCTAAGAGAAGCCAAAGAAGCTGCAACACAAGAGCGAAAAATACCTAAACCGGGCTAAAAATTATCGAGTTAGTCAGTGTCAGATTGCTGTAAAAGGTGATTGAGAATAACTTTTTGTACGAATATTTCTGCTTCACGTTGGACGCTATCTAAGACAAAGCCATACTGAGTATGCTGTTTGTCATGCTCTATGCTGAGTATGTTTTTGACTGTGATTGGCATAAATAAGGTTTCCATTTCTGGCATGATTTTAACTTGGAGTAAGTAGGAGTGCTCTTTCTTTATCGTGTTTATTTTTTTGCATACAAAGGCACCTCCTTTTATTGATATATCGCTCAAGTATCCATGTGCTAGAGCCGCTACTTCATTAGATTCTCCAACTTGATCCGATGTAGGTTTGAGTGAAGATTCAACATTAATTGGGATCCTAGAATGTTGCCTTAGTGCTACCTTCTGTATCTCTTTTGGGTAATCTATAAGAAGCCAGCGACCCGAACTATTGACGAGTTTTTGAATGCAAGTTCTAAAAGCTATGACATTCGCATCTGGCTCATCACTTTTAACTATTCGAATAATGACTCCTTGTGATTGAGCAATAAAGTCACTGGCCTGTTGCCAATTTTTGTCCGAACCAAGGGCCAGAATAATCGCCACCTGAGGATCGACTCCGATCAGCCTGGTTCTCAGCCTTATTGGTTGAGTTGGAGTGAGAATTTGGATATTGACCTCGGTATTACAGGCAATATTATCAAGATAAGAAAATTCGTAAGCTTGTGATTGAGGCACGTATTACTCTCCCTTTTTCTACCTAAACCATAGCAGTTGTAAAAAAAATGGTCTGTCTATTTTATTTTCAATTAGTTACAACTGTTTAACCTTTACTTGCTGCCATCACTTGATTTTATTCCTGTTTTACCATCTTATAGTGGCACTGATTTTATCTCTTAAGTGTGGTTATACACTTTAAGAACGAGATCGATTCTTAACCATTATACCGATTGGTATTACTTCATAAATTAAGTCTGCTCAAATAGAGGGAGCGAAAATGATTCGCAATATTTTAGGGATAGTGCTGATGTTAGGGGCCTTTGCCTCAGCTGCAGTGCAGGCGACCCAAGCTGAAGATATCAAGAGTTTTACTCTAGATAACGGTATGAAAATTATGGTGTTGGAAGATTCATCGATTCCAAATGCCAACATGTATCTATTTTGGAAAGTCGGCTCTCGTAATGAGGTTCCTGGCATCACTGGTATCTCTCATTTCTTCGAACATATGATGTTTAATGGGGCTAAAAAATATGGTCCTAAGATGTTCGACCGTACTATGGAGGCCGCTGGTGGGGCAAACAACGCCTATACCACAGAAAACTTAACCGTTTATACAGACTGGTTTCCTGCAAATGCGTTAGAAACCATCTTTGATCTCGAAGCAGATCGTATTGCTCATTTAGATATCGATGCCAACATGGTGGAGAGTGAGCGTGGTGTTGTAGCCTCTGAGCGAACTACTGGCTTGGAGAACTCTAACTGGCGCACTCTACAAGAAGAGTTAAAAGGTATTGCCTTCAGGGCACATCCATATAGCTGGTCGGTGATTGGTCATGAGTCAGATATTGCCGCTTGGACCATAGATGATCTGGTTGAGTATCATAAGACCTATTATGCGCCAAACAATGCAGTGGTCGTCATTGCTGGAGATGTAAAACTTAACGAAGTTAAAGCATTAGCCAATAAATATTTCGCTCCAATCCCTGCCCAAGCCCCACCAAGGGAAGTAAAAACCGTTGAGCCGCTACAAAAAGGTGAGCGTCGCACTCACATTCAAAAAGCATCGGTAAGCACACCCAATGTCATGCTTGCATACCATGTTCCAGCAACGTCTCATGCTGACTACTATGCGTTGGATCTGCTGTCTACTGTACTGAGTCAGGGTAACAGTTCGCGTTTGTATCAGTCGTTAGTGGAGAAGCAAGTTGCCATAGAGGTGGAGACTTATCTGCCGATGACAATCGACCCTAACCTTTTCTATGTGATGGGGGTCGCCAATCCCGGGATCACTGCACTCGAATTAGAGAAAGGCATGATTGCGGAGATTAATAGCATCGCCCATGAGGGAGTGGCGAAAAATGAACTTGAGAAAGCTAAGAATATTAAACTAATGGATTTTTATCGCTCGATGGAAACGATAAATGGTAAGGCAAACACAGTTGGTACTTACGAGCTTTATTTTGGTAGTTTCGAGAAACTTTTTAATGCGCCTGAAGCATACAACAAAGTCACTCCGGAAGATCTTCAGCGTGTGGCTCAAACTTACTTACGACGAGCAAACCGTAGTGTTGCGGTGCTGGCTGCAACAGAGGAGACAGATGAATGAAAACATTAACTCATCTTACAAAGCGTTCTAATACGTTGATAGCAGCAATCACACTGGGCAGTGTTTTAGCGTTATCAGCCTGTGCATCTACGTCCACATCCACATCAATAAATTCAAATGTCGATACCGCTAGCTTTACAATGCCAGCCTATGAGCAGTTGGTACTAGATAATGGGCTAACCATTTATTTAATGCCCCAAAGAGAAGTTCCTCTGGTGACTGTGAGTGCCATTGTGCGGGCCGGTGCAGTCAATGATACAACTTCTGGTGTCGCTGGAATGACTGCGCAGAGTCTGTTACTCGGCGCCGATGGAAAATCTAAAGCTGAAATAGAGCTGATGGTTGATTTTCTGGGAGCTTCTATTTATGCCGATGCAGGTAAAGAGGGAAGTTACTTAGGTGCTGACTTTATGGCTAAAGACAGCGATAAAATGCTAGCTCTTATCAAGGGTCTGCTGTTATCGCCAAACTTCGATGGTGATGAATTTGATAAGCTTCGCCAACGTCAGATTGCAGGGCTATCTCAGTCAAAGGAAAGCCCGCGTTCTGTGATAAGTCGTTACTTCGATAAACTTATCTTTGCGGATCATCCGTATGGCAATGCGTCATCGGGGACCAGCGCTTCTTTAGCCGAGCTGAATATTTCGCAAATAAGAGCTTTTCATCAAAGTTTTTATCAGCCAGGCAACACGGCAATCAGTGTGGTCGGTGACTTTGATATTAAACAGATGAAAGTAAAACTCAGTAACTTGTTTGGCCAATGGCAAAATGGTGAAGCTATAGTAGCCCCCTCGCTTAAGGCGCAACAGCCTGAGTTAACAGCTCCTAAGGTGTTATTAGTTGATAAGAGCGATGCCATAGAAACAACGTTTTTAATCGGTGGCAAAGGAGTCTCGCGTGATAATCCAGATTATGTGGGTTTGAATGTCGTTAATACTATCTTAGGTGGTCGCTTTACCTCTTGGCTCAATGATGAGTTGAGAGTCAATGCTGGCCTTACTTATGGCGCAAGATCTGGCTTTATTCGCTATTCAGAAGGTGGTGTCTTTAGGATTAGTACCTTCACTAAAACGGCGACGACCAAAGAGACTATCGATCTGGCATTGAAAACTTATGCAAGGTTGTGGGAGCAAGGCATAGATCAACAGACCTTAGATTCGGCCAAAGCCTATGTGAAAGGCCAATTTCCACCTAAGTTTGAAACCAGTGGTCAGTTAGCAGGTTTGTTATCTGATATGTATCTTTATCAGTTCGATGATGGGTTTATCAATGAGTTTCAAGCTAAAGTTGATGGACTCACTTTAGCAGAGACTCAGAGACTCATCGGCAAGTATTTTCCTCAAGAAAATCTTCAATTGGTCTTGATTGGTAACGCTGAAAAAATTGCACCTATAGCGGCTGAGTATGGTGAGGTGAAAACCTTAGATATAAAAGCAGTTGGCTTTGGAGGCTAGTTAGCTCGACTCCAACTTCGAGTGATCGAAGGCTATAAAGCTATTTGGCTTTATAGCCTTTTTTATTTTAAGTATACCGACCCAGATTTTAGCATTTACTTGCCTTGCTTATACATCGAGCTTTCCTTTTGCTTTTGCTGTTCTACACTTGTTGCTAGGAATAGAATGACAAGGAGGGCTGAAATAGATGAATAATGCCCAGCTCAGCAGTCAAGCAATGGCGATCCAACAAACTGATACTGAAGTCGATTGGTGTCATATTCAAGAAAGTATCAAAATTCTCTTACTCGCGATGGCACAGATTGAACTGTCATTAACTGATGGTGAGCAAAATGTCACATCACTGGGTGAGTTGTTTACCGATATGGCTAAGCATTTAGAGGGGATGAATAATTATCTGATCCAACTCAAAGATACCCCCAGCGAAGTGTTATCCCATGGTGAAAACCTTGCCTCTGCCGTTAATGAAGGAGTGGTAGCATTCCAGTTCTATGATCGTGTTTCTCAACGTCTACAGCACGTGATAATGGGGTTAGCATTGATGGAAGAAGTGCTTAGTAACCAAAAGGAGCGGATCTCGCCAGATGCTTGGGATAAACTTCAGGAGGAGATAGAAGCAAGTTATTCACTTGATTGTGAGAAGAAAATGTTTGATCTTGTTCTACAAGGAGTCCCGGTACATGAAGCGTTAAAGCTTTATAAGGATCAACATCAAACCACACCAGAAGATGATATCGAGTTGTTTTAGACTAGGTTTATTGCTTGTACTGCTTTTTCCTTGCTTATCTTGGGCTGAAAAGGTGAAGTTTAGTGAATTCTGTGTGGCCATGGCTGGTGATTGGCAAGGGAGTGCTGCTAAGTTAAAGCAGCTGCCAGTTCAGGTCTCAGTACAGTCGATCTGTTCTCATGACCAACGCCAATTACTTATCTCTGTAAGTCGCAATGCTAACCATAAATTTAGTGAAACTTGGTGGTTCAGGCATAGAGGTGAGTCGACTTTTCTCACCTATTTTGATGGCGTCACCGAGGACAAATATCAAAGCTTTAGCTTGTATCGTCAATATGGCAATTATACCTTGCTGGGCGAGGGAGAACTAAATAAGCGTCCCGCGCTAATTCAACTCAGATTTGAACGTAAAGCCCCCGGCTGGCTATGGCTGCAGAATGTGCAATATCTTGACGATGACACTGATAGATATCTCTTTTATCGCGGCATCGAGATGATGCCTATTTCCCTGCATAAAGCTCCTAGGATCTAGAATCTAGGAACTAGGATCTGCTTATAACGCCCCTTCGAAACCCACTTGTCTCCATGCCTCATAACTGATGATAGCCACTGCATTTGACAGGTTGAGGCTGCGGCTATTAGCCATCATCGGGATTTTTAGACGCTGTGTCGTGGGAAGTGATTCGATGATCTCTATCGGTAATCCGCGAGTCTCAGGTCCGAACAGCAGTACGTCGTCTTTCTCATAAGCGAGCTCAGTATGGGGTCTGCTGCCCTTGGTGGTACATGCCATGATGCGTTTTCCAGCCATTGCCTCCAAAAAACTTTCAAAATCTTTATGGCGGGTTACCCGGGTTAGGTCACTGTAATCTAGCCCAGCACGACGAAGTTTCTTCTCTTCCAGATCGAAGCCCAGAGGCTCTATCAGGTGTAACTGACAGCCATTGTTGGCACAAAGACGGATGATGTTACCTGTATTGGGTGCGATTTCTGGCTCAAAGAGTGCGATATGAAACATGCTGACCTGCTAAGAAGTTGAATAGGTAATAATCTGTGATTATACGGGAAATATTGCTGGGTAGAAAACGGCGCTTGTTTTGTTCCAGATTCAGGCGCAGCGCATTGGTATTACCCCATTTTTCGGTATACTCAGCTCAAGCAGCTGATAGCTAGTGTGCACTTGGTAAATGGAACAGGTAATGGATTTAATAAAACTCTCACGTATCAGTATGAAGCATTTGATCACCTTGCATGTGATGCTAGATACCCTCAGCGTAACCGCCAGTGCACAGAGGCTCTGTTTAAGTCCATCTTCAATCAGTAAGACTCTGGGACAACTGAGAAGTAGCTTGAATGATGAGCTGTTTTATCGTCATGGGAATAAATTAGTAGCGACTCCTTTAGCACGCCGCCTCGGTCCAAGTGTGCATCAGATGATCAATGATATGAATCAGATCATGACACAAGAAGCCTTCGATCCCGCTCGTTATCAGGGACGCTTCTCGTTAGCCATGCGAGAGAGTACCTTTGAGCTACTGGCGGCTAAGTTAAGTGCACATGTGTTGGCACTGGCACCTAATATTCGTTTGGATATCTGGTCGAAGGACAGTGTCGGTTTCGATGGCTTGTCGAAAGGGACCTTGGACTTTATCATTTTACCCCATGATCGTAGCCAGCCACCTAGTACTCAGAGCGATCTTGTGTGGGAGACATTGATTAATGATGAGATGGTTTGTCTGATGAGTCCGGCGCACCCTTTACTGAATAAAGCGAATAAAGCGCCGGTTTTCACCTTAGATGATTATTTGAGTTACGGTCATATCGGTATTACTGATAAGGATCTCAATACGCCATTTTTTGAAATGCAGCTAGCGCAACAAGAGTTGCAGCGTAAAGTGGCTATCTCTGTACCGGATTTCGGTGCAGCAGCCTTGATGTGTCACCACAGTGAGTTGTTGTTTACCTGTTCTCGTCGTTGGGCCGAAACGGCCTTTCAGGCGAAAGGTTTACAGATAAAGCCTTTGCCTTTTAGTTATGGAGAGGTGGTGTATAGCCTAGTTTGGCATAGACCGAGTATGAATGATCCGGCGCATCGTTGGCTGTATCAACAGATTTTAGCATGTCATCAAGAGGCGCTTCGCTTCCAAGGATGAAACCGCAGAGCGGCCAGGGGTGGCTTTACAGCGACCCACAGAAGTAGCTACATATTGGCCTGCTGCAAGCAATAAATATCAACGAAGCCATGCTTGCCTGATGACACCCAAATACCAAGCTAGCCAAATGAACCGACAACAGGTACTTACTAACTTGTGAGCTGACAAGTAAATACGTTTTTGTTTACACGCGTGACAAGAATGGCCATAGATGATTGTCAGCTGGAAGTAGTCGGGTAATGAGCGGCAGTTAAATATAAACTTTGGGCAAAATTATCGGTTTTACGCCTCGCGCTGTCAGCTGACTTGCCAGTCTTTCGATATTATCCTTTGAACAGGTTTGCCATGTTAATGCTTCTCCCGTTACACCGTGGTGTTGAAATGCATTGAGCTTGATCCGTGTCTCACAAGGAAGCTGAGTTAAGAAGCTTGCCAGCGCATCAATTTCAGATTCAAAATCAGTCACGCCAGGTATTTGTAATAATCGTACTTCATAGAGTTTATTGTGCTGACTTAGTAGTTTTAGAGACCTAAATACCTTGTGGTTATCACGACCCGTGATGTACCTATGGGTCTCCTGTTGCCAGGCTTTTAGATCTATCATTGCGCCATCTATATAGGGGAGAAGCTTTTGCCAGCCGAGTTCGCTTAGGCTGCCGTTACTATCGATCATGCAAGATAAGTGCTGCAGCTCATCACTGGTCTTGATGGCCTGAAATAGGGCACTAACGAAATGAAGCTGTAGTGATGCTTCACCGCCGGAAACGGTTATCCCCGAGATAAATGGATTCTGCTCGCGGATCACTTCCAGCAGCTGATCGACATTATATTTTCGAGTCTTAGGGCTGGATTGCCGAGGGCATACGGCTAAACAGGTGTCACACTCTGAGCATAAGTCGCTATTCCAGCGGATGGTATTTTTACCACCCGTTGATGTCATGATCAGGGCTTGAGTAGGACAGTGTTCAATGCAATCACCACAACTATCACACCTGTCTATTGTATGCGGATTGTGGCAGTTCTTGCAGTTGTAGTTGCAGCCTTGCAAAAAAATAACCAGCCGGCTTCCAGGCCCATCGACACAGGAGAAGTTGATAATCTGATTGACTGACGCCGTTTTACTTAGCGTAGACAGGCGATTGCTCATGACTCGTGACTCTTGGTTTGCGATTTAAAATTCCGGTATTAGCGGCCGCTTCAGCACCTAAACCTGTGGTATTGGTACGGGAGCCTTGCTGCTTGAAGTTAGCTATATCGGATAATTTAATCATGTAGCCTGTGACTCGAACTAAATCGTTAGAGGCTACATTGGCGGTAAACTCACGGAAACCTAAGCTGAGTGCCCCTTTACAGAGTTGGTACATGGCTTCGGGATTAGACTTTACTGTCTCATCGATAGTTAAAATATCGCTGATCCCGGAAGTGTAATACTGGTGATGTGCGGCTAACGCTCGTATATGGGATATGGGATCGGGTTCGGTACCATAAGGGATCCGTACACCGGGAGTCACGTCAATATCTAAGCTGATCCCTCCTTGTGAATGCAGGAGAGCACGCCCATGGTAGCCATAGGTGACGGGAGTAGATTTTACTATGCTATCCAGCGCGGCAGAGATCCGATGGCCTAGGTCATTGGCGACCTTATTATGACCGTAATGCTTACTCGGCTTCTCTGATGCCACTTCTGATAACTCTGGATTCCCCAGCAATATGTTTACCGCTTCTGCCATGCCGTAAATGCCGAACATAGGTGCAAACCTTTGCTCCTCAATTAACCCCTCTTTGACCAGAAAACTGTCGAAGAAGTGTGATTCTTGGTGGAGAAATTTGCTACGTGCTTCGATCAGTTCATAGGTTAGTTGGCAATAATGGGGCAAGGTCTGGCTAAAGAAACCCTCTATGTTGTCAGCTTTAAGTGCGACCTCTTTAAGATTAAGGCGGACTAAAGTATTGGCGCCACCTGCTAAAGGTAATGAGTTATAACAGCTTACAATTCCGAATCCCTGTTTGTCATAAGCATTTTTGTGTATGGGATAGTTGGCGATATGCGGCTTGCTGCATTCGCAGATGTTACTCGCGGCGACCTGCAATAACGCATCCGGTGTAATATCTGGATCGTACATAAAGGTGAGGTTTGGCGCTATCTGCTTTAGCTCGGCATCGACCCTAAGAATCGTTCGACAGATGATATTGTCGCTTGGCCCTATGTTGACATGCATAAAGGCGTCGGGAAGCGTACGATCGAGCATGATCCAGAAGAGTTTTATTTTTCGGTAAATTAGCTCTTCATCTAGGCCATCAACGAAAGGCATCAGAATCTCATCAAGCTGACCCAGATAAACGGGGATATTAGTCACCGAGGGAACGTGGTGATAGATGATGGTCAATGCGTTGAGTGCTTCATCGAGATCTTGAGCAGCTTGCAGTTCAAGGTAATCAGATCCTTGCTGCAAGAATTTAGCATAATCGGGTAAAACATAACGTGGTTTGAATGGCGCATTACCCTCAAACATATCACAGATGATACCTGTACTCTTGGCCTGAGTAACGGCTTCAGAAATTGAGAGGTAAGGTAAACTTGAATCGGCTTCTAATGCTAGATAATTCGATTTTTGCTTTGGAGACAGTCTTGAGTCTCTAACGATTAGTGCCAGTTTTTCCTGCAGGGTCATGGTGTGATATCCACTTATAAAACATGGTTATTAATCTACCTCGTACTAACTATTATCTAAAGTGAAAAACAGTGAGGTTAATATTTCCAAAGAGTAAATCCGTGGGTGGCATTCACACTTAATCAAGTGTGAATACTGGTTTATCTATTCGCAGTTTGCTTGGTTTGCTTTGAAGTTGTCCTGGTGATGAGGTTTAGTACTTAGATTTAGCACTTAGATTTACTGCTTAGATGTAGTGAGCGAAACAGCCATACCCATGAAAGGTATGGCTGTGGATGTGCTACTTTTTAATTTTTACCGATTGTTAGAAAAATCCTAGTGGATTAACATCATAACTTATCAATAAATTCTTGGTATTTTGGTAATGATCTAGCATCATCTTGTGAGTTTCACGTCCGATACCCGAACGCTTATAACCACCGAATGCCGCGTGAGCTGGATAGGCGTGATAACAGTTAATCCACACGCGTCCGGCTTGAATGCCACGTCCCATGCGCTGCGCCTTGTTCATATCGCGAGTCCATACTCCAGCGCCTAAGCCGTACTCGGTATCATTGGCGATAGCCAAGGCTTCGGCTTCATCTTTAAAGGTGGTCACTGAGATAACCGGGCCAAAAATCTCCTCCTGAAAGATACGCATATCGTTAGTGCCTTTGAGGATCGTGGGTTCGATATAGAAGCCACTACTCTGGTCTCCTTCGAGCGTGCACATATTGCCGCCCAGTAACAGCTCAGCACCTTCCTCCTTGCCTATTGCCAAGTAACTTAAAATTTTATCAAACTGTTCCTTAGAAGCTTGGGCGCCAACTTGAGTATCGGTATCGAGTGGATCACCTTGCTTGATGGTCTTAGCACGCTCAATCACCTTAGCGATAAACTTGTCATAGATAGACTCATCGATAAGTACTCTCGATGGACAGGTACACACTTCGCCTTGGTTGAAGAAGGCGAGCAACATGCCCTCGATGGCCTTGTCTAGATACTCATCTTCGTGATCCATCACATCGGCGAAGAATACATTAGGGGACTTACCGCCTAGTTCCACCGTCGAGGGGATCAGTGACTCTGCAGCACACTTGAGAATATGTTGACCAATATTTGTCGAGCCGGTGAAGGCCAGTTTGGCAATACGTTTGCTGGTGGCCAGAGCCTGTCCAGCTTCGGTGCCAAAACCATTGACGATATTGAGGGTTCCCGCGGGCAGCAAATCGCTTATCAGCTCGATGAGTACCAGAATAGATACCGGAGTCTGCTCAGCAGGTTTAAGGACGATACAATTACCCGCTGCTAGTGCTGGGGCGACTTTCCAAGCCGCCATCAACATGGGAAAGTTCCATGGAATTATCTGACCGACGACACCTAATGGCTCCGGGAAATGATAGCTGACGGTATTGGCATCGATATCGGCGGCGCTGCCTTCCTGGGCGCGGATGCAACCGGCAAAATAACGAAAGTGATCGACAACTAAGGGCAGATCGGCGGCGAGAGTCTCACGTACCGCCTTACCATTTTCCCACGTTTCGGCGATGGCTAGGTATTCGATATTTTGTTCGATACGGTCGGCAATTTTTAGTAAGAGGTTAGAACGTTCTGTGACGGAGGTTTTTCCCCAGGATTCTCTGGCCTCGTGTGCCGCATCGAGTGCCAGTTCGATATCTCTCTCGTCTGAGCGAGCCACCTGACAGAACACCTTGCCATTAATCGGTGAGCTATTTTGGAAGTATTTGCCGCCGACTGGGGCTACCCATTCTCCGCCGATATAGTTGTCATACTTGTTTTTGAAATTTATCTTGGCGCCGTCGCTTCCAGGTTGTGCGTAGTTCATGCTATTTGTCCTTTAATTTGTCTTGTTAGATCGCTGTTGCTAAATAGATAGCCGATACTTGTGGTGTATCTTGTTGTTTTAAAATGCAAAGGATTTTCTCTGCTTATGTGAGCTTTCTAGAGGGATATCGCAAACATCGGGCCAAGCTGGCAGGAGTTGTGATATTTGTGAGGTAACAGTATGATGAAAAACTAATTTTTGATGTCTTAATGTGCGAAAACCAGAGAGGCGTTGCACTGGAAGCCTTGCGCACTGTGACATAAGAGCACACTGTAAGTGTGCCAAAATGGAACACTGCTATGACACTAAAGCTCAGCACTCAGCAATTAAATATGCAGCATTGGTTATCTGATTCTTGGCTTCGTAGTCAGGGAGCGGGTTTATCTGAGGCTAGCAACCCTGAAGAGATGAGATTAGATCGCGGCGCGTTGGAAGATCGTCATTTCCATCATAAACAGCTCATCGAGCTGGTTCAAAAGCATGCACTTCCTCTTTTTAGTCAACTTATGTCGCACACCAAGAGTCGATTGATCTTGTCTGATAGCGAAGGTTATGTGCTTTGCCATTGGGGGGTGAGTCAGTATTCGGACAAATTAGCTAACGTTGCCTTAGATGTTGGTGTCAACTGGCAAGAGCAACACAAAGGCACTAATGCCATTGGAACAGCACTAACGGCACAGCAAACGATCTCTGTGGTAGGTGAGCAGCACTTTATCAAGCAACATAGATTTATGAGCTGCACTGCCAGCCCAATCTTCTCGCCTTCTGGTGAATTGATAGCCGCTATCGATATAACCACTGAGCAGCAAAAACACACTCAACAGACCTTACTTTTAGTATCTAGTTTGGCACAGCAAGTTGAAACTGCTCTACTCTGTCATCTGCCACATAGTCACTACCGTATAGACTTGGCCGAGGAGGCTTCCTTGATACATTCAGGTTGGCAGGGGATCGTTATTGCAGACAGTGAAGGTAAGATCTTGGGCACCAATTCTATGGCGAAGAAACTGCTGCATGCGCCAAGCTTAGGCGAGGATATTGGGCGCTACATAGGTAACAAGTGGTCAGAAAATGATGCTATATCTCAACATAGAGAACTGCATTTAAAAACCCAAGCGATTAAGCCAACTAAACCTCAGGTATTGGGGCATCAAGTCGCGGTGCGCTTTAAAGACCCTAAATTGGAGCGTGCATGGCAGCAAGCAAACAAGGTGGTGAGCAGATGTATTCCGCTACTGGTATTGGGTGAGACAGGGGTAGGGAAAGAGCAATTCGTGACTAAGTTGCATAGTCAAAGCCAGCGTCGAAACCAGTCGCTAGTAGCGGTCAATTGCGCCGCCTTACCTGCAGATTTAGTTGAATCTGAATTGTTCGGTTATCAGGCGGGTGCCTTTACCGGGGCGAATCGAAATGGCTATCTAGGAAAAATTCGTCAAGCTGATGGTGGCTTTTTGTTCTTGGATGAAATCGGTGAGATGCCCCTGGCAACGCAAAGTCGTCTGTTGCGAGTATTACAGGAGAAAGAGGTGACTCCTGTTGGCAGTAACCGTTCTTATAAGGTGGATATTCAGATTGTTGCTGCAACTCATACTGATCTGCAACAGCAGGTCGATAATGGCCAGTTTAGGCTGGATCTATTTTATCGGCTCAATGGCTTACAAGTGACCCTGCCGCCCTTAAGGTTGCGTAGTGATATTGAGCGGATTATTCATAAATTGCATAGAAAATATCGAGTCAGAGAGCAGTGCATCTCAAGGCCACTTCTGGAGAAGTTGTTGGCCTACCAATGGCCTGGAAACTTACGTGAGTTGGATAACTTAATGCAGGTGGTATGTTTACTATCCGAAGGGGAGGCTGAGATTAGCTGGCAACACTTACCAGACCATTTACAGCAAACATTGGCTCAAGAACCAGTAGATCTCGTATGCGATACAGATCTAGAAGGTCGTGAATTAGAGAATGTGGTTAATAGCAATATCATTGCCTCCTATGCGCAGTTTCAGGGGAATGTGACTCAATGTGCTAAGCATTTGGGCGTCAGTCGCAATACCCTTTATCGCAAGCTAAAAGTATTAGGCATTAAGAGTTAAGTGATCGCTAATAGAGTTTATTGATTACCTTAATCGATTTAGATTTCTTCTTTTAATTCGTTTTTCGAATATACTGTTTGCAGGCAGAAAAGAGCTTTAGATAATGCATATGGAGGAACTGATATGCATGTTTCCAAGAGCCTTTTATTTATATCTATGGGTTTGACGCTTAGCGTACAAGCCGAGACTATCACTCGTGATAACGGCGCAGCCGTTGGTGATAATCAAAACTCAATTACAGCTGGTAGTAATGGCAGTGTGTTGTTGCAGGATGTTCAGTTAATACAAAAACTGCAACGATTTGCTCGTGAACGTATTCCTGAGCGTGTGGTACATCCACGTGGCGCCGGAGCACATGGCGAATTTGTTGCCAGTGGTGATTTCAGTGAACTGACTCGTGCGACTCCCTTTGCGCAAAAAGGCAAGGTGACACCTGTATTCGTGCGTTTCTCCTCAGTTATTCATTCGAAAGGATCTCCTGAAACCTTAAGAGATCCACGAGGCTTTGCGACAAAATTTTATACTGATGAGGGTAATTGGGATCTGGTAGGTAATAATCTGCCTGTGTTCTTCATTCGAGATGCAATCAAGTTCCCGGATATGGTTCACTCACTCAAGCCATCTCCAGTGACCAATATTCAAGATCCGAACCGCTTCTTTGATTTCTTTAGCCACGAAGCAGGTTCGACCCATATGTTGACCTGGGTTTATACCAATTTAGGCACGCCGAAAAGCTATCGTGAGATGGATGGCTGGGGCGTTCATGCCTATAAATGGGTAACCGAAGACAATAAAGTCAATTACGTTAAATTTCACTGGCAGAGTCAGCAAGGTGTAAAAGGCTTGCGACCTGAAGAAGTTGCTGAAGTACAAGGTAAAAACTTTAACCATATGACAGATGACCTCTATCGAGAGATAGGCCAAGGCAATTTTCCTAAGTGGGATCTGTATGTGAAAGTGTTATCACCAAAGCAGCTAGGTGACTTTGATTACAACCCGTTAGATGCGACTAAGATGTGGCTGGATATCCCCGAGACTAAGGTGGGCACCATGACGCTAAATAGAATGCCGGATAATTTCTTTCTGGAAACTGAACAAGCTGCATTTTCACCTGCAAACTTGATTGCCGGAATCGAGCCATCGGAAGATCGCTTACTTCAGGGGAGAATATTCTCTTATGCCGATACCCAGATGTATCGTCTAGGGGCTAATCATTCCATGCTGCCTATCAACAGAGCAAAGACTAAGGTGATAAATCACAATCAGGAAGGCGCTGCAAACTACGGTAATACTCGTTCCGATATCAATTATCAACCGAGTGCACACTTAGATTTAGCCGAAGATGAGCAGTATAAGGCGGTAAACACTCAGCTGACTGGATACGTTCAGCAGAAGGCCATGACTAAACAGGATAACTTCTCCCAAGCTGGTGTGCTTTACCGTAGCCTGAGTAAGCAAGATAAAACAGATTTGATCACTAACCTGGCTGGTGACTTAGGCAAGGTCAGTGACATTAACGTGAAGACACAGATGCTAAGTCATTTCTATCGCGCCGATAAAGAGTTCGGTCAAAGACTAACTAAAGCTGTAGACGGTAACCTTAGTGATGTGAAGCAAAGCGCCAAGATGTAGCCATGACCTAGTTTGAATTAAGCTGTTATCGATTAAGTCCCGCAAGACGTATATTAAGCTCTTTTCTGCCCTGTTTAGAGAGTGCGTCTTGCGGGCATTTTTTAAGAAATACAACAGTTAGTAAGGAAAGATAGATGAGACTCTACTTCATTTTAATTTCATTTTTCATCGTGGGACTGAGTCATTCTTTCCCAGTAAAAGCCAATGTACTTGATGAAAGCCAAGCACAAAATGCACCAGCCTATGAGAGCAAGGTCGATGAGCTGACAAGTTATTTCTTTGCTGCCGCGAGATTGGGAGATATTGAAGTATTGGCAGCCTTTCTCGATGGAGGATTTCCGATAGATCACCCTAACCAAAAGAGCTACACCGCCCTGATGGTCGCAGCCTATGCGGGACAGCAAGAAGCTACTGAACTGTTATTGCAAAAAGGGGCCGATGCCTGCATTCAGGATAAGCGAGGCAACACCGCCATCATGGGAGCCATGATTAAGGCTGAGTTTCGTATTGTCCGCACCCTGTACACTCACAAATGTGATGTGGCACTAACCAATAAGTCGGGGATGACACTGGAAGAGTTTGCTTTATATTGGGGGCAGGAACATCATTTAATCAGAACTGATAAGTAATGTTTTGCTGGCTTAGTCTTGATGTATTTTCAATAGCCAAATTTTGCTTTTACTTTCGTCAATCTGTGTTTGGATGAGTTCTTGTTCATCAAATGAGATGCTGAAGTGTTCTGGCTGATTTTGTGAAAACTCTGCGATACTTTGCGTTTCCTTAGTCGCTAAGTTGTATTTTATGAGTTGCTTATCCGATATGAAATAGAGGTGTTCACCTATAAGCTGCCAGCGATTCCAGGATGTTATTTTAAAATCCGAAAGAACAATGACCTCTTTCATTGTGTGTAAATTTAATTCATATAGACCTGGATGGTTGAATTTTGTTAGTAAAATCTTAAGGCCTGCTCTGTCGCTTTGAACGCTATACCCTCCAGAATGGGATACTTGTTCCACCTTCATATCGTTTAGAGTTAGTGACCATATTTGCCAGCTTCCCTCTTTTTCAGCACTAAAAAGTATCTGTTGATTATTGGCATAATGAACAAAATGAACCTTATTAAACTTAGGGGCTACTGCTCGCCATTGATTCTCTGCTCGCTCATATATGTACAAGGAATCATTGATACTCGCAGCTAAGTATTTGTCATCTGGAGACCAAGCTAGGTGATTGATGCTTGTTATCTTTGGTTGAAAATTAGTGGCAATATCTTGCTTTCCTTCATAGCCAATGTAGATATTTGGCGTGCCACTCTTATCTGAGATATAGGCAAAGTATTGCGATAGGTTGGCAAATTTCGCAGTATGGCTAACCGAATCGGCATGGGTTAATGCCTCTGTTAATTTACCTGTTGATACAAGACTTCTGCGGTATATATTTGCAATGATTTTTTGTTTTTCAACCAAAAATGAACTTGGTTCAAATCCGTTGGTGATCCTGCCTAAGTCTTTATCTAAAGCGATAGCTGCTGTGGCGTTAGACGTTAAGCTATGGGAGTAAACTCCATTTTGGTTAGTGGAGATGATGGTGTCATCTGTGAGCCACGAAATGGCTATTGGAGCTTGGTCGATAGTGATTGATAAGACTATTTCTTGTGTTTGAAGATCCTGTATTTTGATAACTGTATTTTTGGAGGGAGAGTATTCGACAATAGCCAAGCGTGTTTTATTTGGAGATATTGCGAGTAGATAATCTCCTCGTCCATTATGCCCTTGAGTGGCTAACGTTATCTGCTGGACCCTTCCTGTGTTGCCATGATAGGCATAAATCGAGTAAGGAGAATTCACTGATGCACGATTGTTAAAATATAAAGAGCGCTGATTGCTATTATATGCCAATTGCACAATGGCTCTTTGGCCACACTCTAGTAAAGGGGTTATCTCAAGGTCGACTAAATTGATAGAGACAATTTCACACTTTCTATCTACCAAGTTGTTAAAACGAGATGCAAATAGTTGATTCTTTTTTCCATAAACAACATCAGTATAATAATAGTTATCAGCTGTTATTGCCGATGCTTGATCATTTATCGTCTTTTTCCAAATCTGTGAAAAATCATTTGAATTAGCTTTATAAAGGTATACGACGTTGTTTTCGATTGTTACAGGGGCAGGGTTAAATGCGATGCCTTTTGTTGTTGTGATAGGGATTATTTCACTAATATTGAGTTTTTTTTCTGAGTTTGTTTTTGTGCCGAAGTACAACAAGGCCATTATAACAAGACACATCGTCAATATGAGTATCGCCCATTGATAACGAGTTAAGCTTCTACTGTGATTTGTTGATTGAGCAGGCTGCTTGGTTAACTTTGAAGAGGAGAGGCTTGTCGGAGTTACATTTAGCTTATAGCCGACTTTACTAACGGTAAGTATCCACTTTGGATTGTTGGGTTCATCTTCAATCAGTTTTCTGAGTTCACTGACGGCACGATTGATAGCGGCATCGCTTACAGTACGCTGATTCCAGACGTGCTCGATGAGCTCTTGTCGAGATATGGCTTTTTCAGGGTGGTTACAAAAATAAATAAGCAGCTCAAAAACTCTAGGTTCGAATTGAATTTCGTCTCCGTTCCGAGTGATCGATCTCTCCTGAGTATTGATTTGTAACTCACCAAAAGTAAAAAGCATCCATACCTATCTATATGATTATTATCGTCATAGTTTTTTCATTATCATTTCATTTTGTCTTGATTATTGTTTTTTTGCAAGATAAGCATCAAGTTGTCCCCATCTAATTGTTATCCATTTGTGGGTCAACAAGTGGCAATAATATAAATGGAGACTGTAATGATAAAAGCCCTGTATATGCTCTTATACTGCTTATTTATCACCGCGTGTGGTGATAGCACTCAGCCCAAGGTGGCTGAGATATTAGAGGAAAATGTAACAACCGAAATAGGGATAGTTAATGGTTTAGATTTACCTAATAATCAGGAATTGGATGACTATAAAATACTCATGTATGGAAATAGTCATACAGTGGGTTTATCTTCCATTATAACCCGCATGATAAAGATTGGCTTACCGCATAAAAATGTAGAGATAGTTAATGCTGGTGGAGGTTTTTTGGATGATTCAATAAAAAGTACTGTGGCAGTGGATACTCTCTATTCGAAAAAATGGTCACATGTGATTCTTCAGGGACAAAAATATTCGCAGTCAGGTTCCTATCATTATTCGACAGATGCTGCGGTTAGTTGGATACAGTACGCTAAAGGAATAAGTGCGACTCCTATCTTGTACCCAGAACACCCCCAAAAAGGTAACAGTAATGAAGGGCAAGAAGTGTATGACTTACATCTAAGTATCGCAGCGAAAGAGTCAAGCTGTGTGGCACCTATTGGACCTGTTTGGGATGAAGTGATTTCAAGAAACCTAGCCTTAAATTTGTATGCTGACGATGGAAACCATGCAAGTGAAAATGGGCGTTTTTTAACAGCATTGATATTTTATGAAGTCATCACGGCACAATCTGCCGATCTTTTGCCTTATATTGCGGATCTTAGTATCGATGAAAGTACTCAGGACATTTTAGGCCAAATTAGCTCTGAAGTATTAATACAGCTCTCTTCTTGCTTATTTCCTAACTAGTCATAGATTATGAGCTCGTTGCATAGATGACATGCAAAATATGCATTTCAAGCATGATGTGTTTTGCATTATGCTGATAGCATCATTTTAGAGGAGTTCATCATGTTCAAAGCACTGGTTTTAACTCAGGAAGACAAAAAAATGTTAGCAAGTATCACTCAGATCCAAGAGTCTGATCTGCCTGAAGGTGAAGTGCTAGTCGATGTCGCGTATTCATCGTTGAACTATAAAGATGGACTTGCAGTAACGGGAATTGGGCGCATTATTCGTAATTTCCCTATGGTACCGGGTATCGACTTTGCTGGTGTAGTGAGTGAGTCAGCCGATCCACGTTATAAAAA
Source organism: Shewanella eurypsychrophilus (assembly GCF_007004545.3). Taxonomy (NCBI): domain Bacteria; kingdom Pseudomonadati; phylum Pseudomonadota; class Gammaproteobacteria; order Alteromonadales; family Shewanellaceae; genus Shewanella; species Shewanella eurypsychrophilus. The sequence continues at coordinate 325,165 of NZ_CP045503.2, forward strand.
AGGTGATGAAGTCATTTTAACGGGTTGGGGCGTGGGTGAAAATCATTGGGGTGGCATGGCTGAGAAAGCACGCGTAAAAGCCGACTGGTTGGTTCCTATGCCACAAGCTTGTAATGCCCAAAAGGCGATGATGATAGGCACAGCGGGCTTAACTGCCATGTTATGTGTGCAAGCACTACAAGATGCCAAGGTTACACCTGAGTCAGGAGTTGTTTTAGTGACTGGTGCGAGTGGAGGAGTGGGATCTGTTGCAGTGTCTCTACTTGCGAGACTGGGTTATAAGGTTGTGGCAAGTTCTGGACGTGTCGAGCAAAACAGCGAGCTATTACGTTCACTCGGAGCCAGTGAAGTCATAGATCGTAGTGAACTCGAGCAAGATACTAGACCGTTAGACAAGCAGCGTTGGGCAGGCATTGTCGATACTGTAGGCAATAAAGTGTTGGCAACGGCTTTGGCTCAAATGAACTACGGCGGCGCAGCGGCTATTTGTGGTTTAGCGGGGGGATTTGCACTGCCAACGACAGTGATGCCGTTTATTTTACGTGGTGTAAGCCTACTCGGTATCGATTCGGTTTCATGTCCTTTGGATAAGCGCCAAGCAGCTTGGGAGCGAGTCATTGAGCTATTACCGGACAGCTATTTTCAGCAAGCGGCTCAGACAATTGAACTCGATGAAGTGGCGGCTTATGCCGATAAGATAGTTAAAGGACAGATCACTGGCCGAGTGCTAGTTAAAATTTAACTTTACGGCTCCGTAACTTTGTCATTTAAGCCCTGTTTTTTGCAGGGCTTTTTATTGTCTTGCTATTGAAACTAGATGTTGAACTTAGCTGGGTTATTGCTTAAGTAGTTGACGAATTGAAGCCGTTATCTCTTCCCTTAACCACTTGTGGGCTTTATCCAACTCAGATTTAGAGTGCCAAAATAGGTTGTAGTCTAATTCTGGGATCTGAAAGGGAAGTGGCTTAAGTCTGAGCCTGTGCTTCGATGCTGCGAGTTCAGCCATACCTTCTGGCAAAGTGATGATTAAATCATGAAATTTTAGCAAGGCAAGCGCGCAGTCCAGATGAGAGGTCCTCAAGAGTTCATTACGGTCAGGATGCAAAGAAATAGCGGCATCAACCAGAGACTTTACCCCGTCACTGATGGCGATTGTCGCATGAGGGTAATGCAAGTAATCATCGAGTGTGAGTGGCGAATCAGCCAATGGGTGCTCGGGTGATAATAAGCAGCTAACTCCCACTTTTCCGAGAACTTGTTGACTCAGCTGCTGGGTCTGACTGATCGCGCGACAGATAGCCAGATCAGCCCCTTGCAGGCTCAGTTGTGATTGCAGTTCTTTATGCTGAACCGGTATGACCTCAAGTTTGATATTGGGCGCTTTACTGTAAATTTCCGGTAACATAAACGGCACGAGTGCCTGCATCGCATAGTCTGTGGCGGCGATGGTGAATTTTTGCTGACATTCACTTGGGCTAAATTCTTTGGGGGTCAGTAGCTCAATCAGTTGCCCTGTAGGTTGTTGTAACTGTGAATAACAATCGAGGGCGAATTGAGTTGCTACTAATTTTTGCCCTACACGGGTAAAGAGAGGGTCATTAAGCATTTCTCGCAGACGAGCTAAAATTCTGCTGGTGGCAGATTGGCTCAGATGTAAGCGCTTAGCGGCTTGAGTAACACTACACTCTTCAACCAAGATCTGTAATGCGATAAGCAAACTGAGATCTTGCCGGTAGATATCTTCTAGTTCCATACATACTTATTTAGTATTTTCTCTCATAACAGTAACACCATGACGTGCTCCACGCTTGGTTTTCCGTTTCTTTCTAACGCTGAATCTCATTTTGGAATCGAATCCAAAATACCTCTAAAGTTGTAATTATAAGTGAATTTGAACCTAGGTTTAACTTTTGGCATGTTATCAAATTGTTTTTTGGACACTGTTTTGTAACTCCCATTTTGGAACTGATTCCACCTTTATGATCACAGTGTCGATTAAAACTAAAAAAGGGTGATGACAGATGAGCAATAACAATCTGCTTGGACGCCGTAATTTCATAAAAGGAATGGGAGCAGCTGCCGGCGTGGCAATAGCTGCACCAGCAATGGCCATTTCAGAAAAAGCGGACGGAGTTAAATGGGACAAAGAAGTTGAGGTGTTAATTATAGGTTCTGGTTTTGCTGGCTTAGCTGCAGCAATCGAAGCCACACGTAAAGGTGCAAAAGACGTTCATATCTTCGAGAAGATGTCTTACTTTGGTGGCAACTCAGCCATCAATGGTGGCCTCTTTGCTGCCCCCGGTACGCCTATGCAGAAGAAAGAAGGTGTGCAGGACTCAGTAGAAAGAATGGTTGCCGATCAGATGAAGTCGGGGCGTGGAGTTGCCGATGAGGCGTTACTACGACATGTGGCTGAGCATGCAGTTGAAGCGCTACAGATGACTATGGATGCGGGCTCCGAGTTTCATCCATACTTACAGCAGTTAGGTGGTCATTCGGTTGCCCGTACTTACCAGACAACTGTGAGCTGTGGTGCCGGTATTACTCAACCTCTCTATAAAGAGTGTCAAAAGATCGGTGTTAAGACACATAACCGCTCTAAGTTTGAAGGTTTCTTAGTGGGTGAGGCAGGCGAAATTCTTGGCGTGAAAATGCGTGAGAACTATCACTTCGGTGAAGATCAGCCAGGTAAAGTCATTAAGATCCGAGCAAAGCGCGGTGTGATCATGGCGACGGGCGGTTTCGCTCAGAATATCGATCTTCGTATGGCGCAAGACCCAACTTTGACTGCTGAAGTGGGTTGTACTAACGCACCAGGCGCGACGGGCGAAGGTATGTATGAGATGTTCCGTTTAGGGGCTATTCCTGTTCACCTTGCACATATCCAGTCTGGCCCTTGGGCATCACCTGATGAAGGTGGGTTCGGTTATGTGTCTAACTACTCTATCTATAACTTCCCTCATTCAATGGCGATCAACCGTCTGACTGGTAAGCGTTTCATGAATGAAATTGCCGACCGTAAGACTCGTGCTGATGCAGAACTCTCTTGTCGTGATGAGAAAGGCGAGGCGCTACCTCCTATCTTGATCACCAGCTATAAGGATTCAAAGAAGCATCCTAATACCAAGAAAGTGATCAAGTACAACGTAGGTTGGAAATTTGACACGATTGAAGAATTAGCTAAGCACTTCGAAGTACCACTGAAGCCGCTTAAGGCGCAGATCGAAGAGTACAACAGCTACGTTAAGTCCGGCGAAGATAGCCAATTCGGTAAGAACATGACCAAGGCAAAAGATAAGTATATCCAAGCCCCATTTACCGTGGTTCGCCTGTGGCCGAAAGTGCACTACTGCCAAGGTGGTGTTCAGGTGAATACAGAAGCTGAAGTTAAAGATAGCTTTACCGGTAAACCTATTTCAGGCCTATATGCCGCGGGCGAAGTTTGTGGTGGCATTCATGGTGTTAGCCGTTTAGGTAGCTGCTCAATTCCAGAGTGTATGGTAATGGGTATGACTGCAGCACGTAGCATGATGAAAGCCTAATTAGACCTGTAATAAGAGGAATCAATAATGAAAAAGTTAAATATTGTACTCGCACTGGTCTTAACTGGCTTAGTGAGTTTATCGGCTCAAGCGGTAGAGTTACGTGATCATCATAAAGAGGTGATCGGTAAGGATTGTAAGACATGTCATGACAATGGCATCAAGCAGTTCCCATCTGATCAAGCCTGCCTGCAGTGTCATGATATTGATGACTTAGCCGAGCAGACAGCGCGTAGCGAAGAGGACAGGTGGCAGAATCCACACAATAACCTGCACTATGGTAAGGATCTTCCGTGTCAGGAATGCCATGGTGAACATAAGCCTAAGAAGCCTATGTGCAGCAACTGTCATACGTTCAAGTTTGATAAGCATAAAGAGTAAAAATTCCGATTGATCGGTTTTTTTATAACACCAACCGTAAATGCCCCATCTTTTACGGTTGGTATTTGAGTCATTTCAAATTTTATTCATATAGATTAGTAAGAAAATATATATCCCTGCAAAGATAATTGATATTAGTCTTATTAGTCTTTAGTGAACCCCTTCCTCTATATTTTGAGGAGGGCGGATTTTGAATTTAATAGTCAATGATATGTTTGTCATTTCAACTCGATATTGATGAGCGGAATTTTTAATTATGCAGCAAGAAATGTAAGTGTGAATTCAATTCAATGTTGTTAAACCAATTTTAGTTGCTGTGTTAGTTTTAGATGCAAAGTCAGTTTTAATTAAAACGTTACAATATAATGAATTTAAGTTTTAAGTGTAATGCTAAAAGATCTTCCTGGTTGAATATAAAAGTTAATTAAATAAATAAAATATTCTTAATGTAATACGATATGGTGATGGAACGATTATGAAAAAAAGTGTAATTTTTTTAAGTTTGGCATTAGCTAATAGTGCTTATGCTGTAGAAACTCCTAGCTTTCTTGATGGGAATGATATTAAAGATGCTGAGTTCAAGTGTTTGGGTGAAGTATCAGAGTATTCCAAAGCAGATCAGAAGTATGTTGATATCCTCTGGGATGAGACTCTCACTTATTTAAAAGCCTATGCCCTAGCATTAACAAATGGTGAAGAGAGTAGCTGCATTAACTCTGATGAAGCACTGTTTGATTCCACCGAAGGTGGCAAGAAGATGTGCATCATGGATCGTCGTGATATGAAGATCATGGTGAAAAATATCTATCAGGTGATCAACAACCCAGAAAAAGCCAAGCAATGTTTTGGTGCGCGAAAAGATGTTAGCTGGATCTATAGCCCAGGTGGCGAATTAGAGAAAAACTCTCCAGTAGCGCAATGGGCCAAGCGTACATCATTCGAAGAATTTTTTAATACTAAAGTGACCAATAAAGAGGTCAGAAAGATAGGGCTGAACTTCACTAAAAACTTCGCCAAGATGGTTACCGGTGATGAAGTGAAAATGCCATCCTCTTTTCCATACGATGTGAGTGCTAATGCACTGCCAAACTTATGGGCTGCTGCCGGCTGGTTCCCTATGTATGGTGAAGAGAGCAAACGCAACGATAAGAACTTCAATAATATCCGTGGTGGTTACGCCTACGCCGAAATCTTTGGGCATTGGGGCTTGCTGCGCATCGATGAGATTAATGGTGAAAAAGTGGGTGCTGAAGTGGGAATGACGGTGCAATCTGTCGATACTTTATATCCATACCACAATCACGCCATATCAGAAATCTACTACAACATGCGTAAGCCGGCATGTACCAACCAATTCAAGAGCTTTGCTGTCAGAGAAGACTCTCCATTGGTTAAGACGGTAAAAGAAGATAACAAGATGCGTCGAGTGCAGTTTGATGCGAGTCAGGTGAATGAAGCTTCGATGTGGCAAGCGGGTAGTGCTGAGCAAGATTCCTTATTGTATTTCCATCAAAATACCATTCATGCATTTGATGTCGATGGCAGCTGTGAAGCTAAGCCTGAAGAGCGTGCAATTGTGTCTGTGTGGGCAAGAAGTAATGCTAATGACAAGCGTAATGACTATGGCACAACATTGCTGTGCGAGTCGGCTAAAAATCCAGGTACACCCGCAAATCGCGGCGAAGTCATTCAGTGTGATCTGACTAAAGTAAAGTGGTAATAGTTAATTTCTAATTATTCCAAAATAACATTTCTGGTTTATTGCAATATTAATATCTATTAATAGTAAATATTAGTATCTATTAATAGTAAATATTAGTATTGCATCTAGCTCTGTGAAATATCAAGTTTAAACTCTTAAGTAAAACATAAAACATAAAACATAAAACATAAAGGGTTGTGATGATGAAGGTAAATAAGATTCTGTTGTCTATGGTTGCGAGTGCTATTGCGCTATCTGGTGTTTCTACTTTGGCTCAGGCTGAAGATGGGATTAATGTTGGTGGTGCTGTACGAGTTAACTATGCTTATAAGGATTACAGTGAAAGCTCAAAGGATAAAGGCGGCGATCTAACATTTGACATGGCTGCTATCAAGTTTAATGGTAAGAAAGGTGATTGGGGCTTGTCCGCGGAGTATCGCTTTACTTCCAGTACCGATTATATTAAATACGGTTATGGTTATTATGATCTGGATACAGACTGGCAGCTTCAATTTGGTATTAACAAGGTCCCATTTGGTAACCCTGGCTTTATCTCTAATAGCTTCTGGTTCGGTATTCCTTACTACCTTGGCTTTGAAGATGACCATGATATTGGTGTAAAAGCGGTTTATGAGAAAAATGGCTGGCATACCGATATGGCGTTCTATAAGAATGCCGAGTACGGTGCAAGTGAAAACAAACGTTATGCTACCGATCTTTATACCGGCACCATTAATGGTACCGAGTACAATAACGAAGAGACCAACCAGTTAAACCTGCGTCAGACCTACAAAATTGAGCATGAAGGTGGTTCAACCACATTTGGTGGTTCGGTTGAGGCAGGGCAGATCTACAATAGTAAAACAGGTAATACAGGTGATCGTTATGCTGTAGCGGCCCACCTCGATAGCAGCTTTAACGGCTGGAATCTGCAGTTGCAAGCTATGCAGTATGAATATGATGCTGCAGATAGCGCAGATGCAAACAAAATTGGTGTCTCTGTGGTTAGCTGGCAATATGAAATTGCCTCAAAAGGGCAGGCTTACAGCGCGAATATCGCTAAAACTGTCACAACGGATTGGGGTAGTCTGAAGTTTTATAACGATTTTGGTTTGATGACTCCAGATGTGGCCGACAGCAGCTATGATGACAGTTTGCAAAACGTGACAGGTGTTGCTATCTCTGCAGGTGCAACTTACACCATGATCGATTTCATCATGGGTAAGAACATGACCTTCTCAACGGCGAATAACGACCATGTTGGTCTTCCTGAGATGGGTGATGACTGGGACAAGCGTGTCAACATCAACTTCGGTTACTACTTCTAAAGGATTTGGAAGTTAGCGATTTGGATAAGTTACCAAAGCTCCCGGTAGCTTATTCATAAACATCTTTTGGCTATTGTGCCGACACCAATCACTGGCGTGTGATTGGTGTTTTTTGTGTTAAAGCCTAGGGTTTAAATACCGATGTTACAGGTGGAAGCTTGATTGTTATTCGGTTACCTTGATAATAAACCTTTGTCTATTGCGAGGTAGACAGGCTTTCAGTATTCGCCTTAATCAGAGTAATTAATTGGTTGGTTGCCTCGGTTTGTGTATTTGGGTTGAGATACAAAGACTCATTAAAGATAGGTAAAGGAGGAATATTATGTTCAACCGGGTCGAGAATTTCCATCTTGTCGTTAATACGAAACTCAGCGATAGGGGCTATGGCTAAGTCATTCTCAACCGCCATGCACAGGGCATTTGGCGATGGAGTGGAAAGTAGCACATTAATCGGACGCATCGATATCTGATGATTGGCAAAGACCTGAGCTCGAATAGGACAGTTCTCAGGGTAGAGTGCCATAGGTATGGTATCGCGCTTGTGGGCATTGCCGCCTTTGGCCGCTACCCAGTGAAAGTGGCGTTCAAACAGTAGCTCACCATGCCCTGGTGCTGGTGCTTGCCAGTGAGTCGCGACGATAACATCGAACTCGCCCTGATGCAGGCGTTTATAGAGATTTCCGCTCACATCGGTATCTATGACTAATTCGATACAGGTGAATTCGCGAATAAACTCAAGTAGGCAGCTATCGAGGTAACGATTAATATAGTCGGTAGGAACACCGAAGCGAATCACCTCTTTGTTTTGACATTCTTTCAGTTCATCGAGCGCCTGAGAGTTTAGTTGCATCATCTTATATGCGTAGTTAAGCAGGGTTTCACCCGACTCTGTTAGCGTGACACCTTTATTATCTCTCAGTAACAATGACTGACCCACGCTCTCCTCAAGCTTTTTAATTTGCAGGCTCAGGGTTGATTGAGTTCGGCAGATCTTTTCCGCAGCCTTGGATAAATTTCCGCACTCGGCAACAGCGATAAAACCTTCTAATAATTCAATCTTAAGCATAGTCAGGGTGTTTTTGATATTGGAATAGTAAATAGTGCTACCAGTATTACTCAATATCGAAATTGAGTGAAGCTTGTTACCTTATGATTGTGAAGTTGAAATTAGATTGTTTACTGGAAGTGTGACGGGGTTGATGATGAGTAACTGGGAGCAGCGTGGTAATTACTTGATAGAGGTCGCTCAAAGATGTCTGCAAGGGCATAAGACATTCGATCTGTGTCGCTCACACTTAGTGAAGGCAAGCCAGATCTCTAAAGGAACCATATACAATCATTTTACCTCGGAAGCCGATCTTATTGTCGCAGTAGCTTGTGCCGATTACAGTCGCTGGCTGAGCCAAGCCAAAGAAGATGATCTCAATTATAGCGATCCTCTCAAGCGAATTCTGTTCCACCACTGCAGTCGTCTACGAGATACGCTATCTAATCAACGTTTCGTCATAGAACGTGTGATGCCCAATACTGAGATTTTACTGCAAGCGACTGAGTATTACCGCCACCGCTTCGAGAAACTTCATTCTCAGTATGAGCAATGGAATAAGGACCTGATTAGCCAAGTCGGTGATGTTGCTGGTTTTGACAGGGCTGAACTCGTGGTCAACTATTTACGCGGCGCCATGATTAATAGCGACGATGCTAATAAGCATAGCGGTGACGTGCAGATGTATTATCAATTCAGTTATGCACTCACTCACCTGATGGGACATTCAGATAAACGTATTCCCACTAAACTCGCATTTTCAGCTTGGCTGTCAGACTATAACCAAGTGCATGATCAACAGAATATGGCGAATTCGGTAGCTTGATAGTGACTCTGAGATCATGGTGAGCATCCATTACGGTCCTTAGTCTCACTATTTACGTACTCTAAATGGCTAGCTCGGTAATTTTATAGTGACTCTGAGACGATGGGAGGCAAGGTTATCTGCAACGATTTCCCCTTGGTGAGCATCCATTACGGTCCTTAGTCTCACTATTTACGTACTCTAAATAGCTAGTTTGGTAGTTTTATTGTGACTCTGAGACCATGGGGAGTCAGGTTGTCTGCAACTATTTCCCCTTGGTGAGCATCCATTACGGCTCTTAGTCTCACTATTTACGTATTCAAAATGGGTTAAAACTAGCTAACTCGGTAGCTTGATAGTGACTCTGAGACCATGGGGAGTCAGGTTATCTGCAACGATTTCCCCCTGGTGGGCATCAATGGCTGCCTTAGTAATAGCTAAACCTAGCCCCCAGCCGCCAGACTCTCTTTCTCGAGCTGTTTGAGGCCGATAGAAGGGGTCAAAAACAGCCTTTAGATCTTGTTCATTTTCAATGCCTGGTCCATCATCAGCAATGGTTATTGTGACTTCCTTCTCTGATGATTGAGCTGTAATGCTTATTTGTTGCTCAGCATAGCGAATTGCATTTCTAAGTAAGTTTTCAATGGCCCGAGCAAGAGGCCTGGGATTAGTCGGTAGTGAGATCGCATCATCAATATCGATCACTAGCACTTTACCCTGCTGAGCCGCTTCAAAGTCCGCATCGTCGAGTACCTGGCTCAAGGTTTCATTGAGAGACACTAGGTGCTTAGTATCGTGAATGTTGAGCTTAACTCGAGAAAGCTCAAGCAATTCAGCAATCATCTGCTCCAATTGTTCAGCTTCATAACCAATTCGTTGAGTTTCAGCTGTATCTTGTCCCTTTTTTCGAGCCAGTGCCAAGGCTAATTGCAGCCTAGTGAGCGGGGTTCTCAGCTCATGAGATATATCACTAATTAACCTTTGTTGGCTGTGCACCATATTTTCAACCGAATCAGCCATGCTGTTAAATGCTAGAGCGAGTTGACCAATTTCATCTTTACGTTTTGTGGTCGATTTATCTACTCGGTTAGCTAGGTCTCCAGCGGCCAATGAGTCTGCAGTTAACTTTAGTGTGCGCAGAGGTTTACCTAAGTGCCAAGCAAGTAGCCCACATAAAAGTCCCGATAATATGATGGCTAAACCTAAGGTCAGTAATTTATTTTCGGCAAAAAAGAAAAACCAAGGGCGTGGATGGTGATCGGCTAGCCTGCCATAAATTGAGTATTGCTCTCCTGCCGCATTAAATTTATAGGGTCCAAAGATCAATTCACTCTTAAATTGATGAGTCATAGGGCGGTCGACTTCATCGGACATCAGCATGAATCGTCGTAAACCCCGTGATACCTTATGAGAGTTAATGACTCTTCCTTGATGATCGACAATATAGAAACGAACAGGTTTGTCATTTCTATCTCTAAGATGGGTAAGGCGTTTAAGTCGACTTGTGTTGATGGTTTGTGGATCGCTTATTAAGCGCTCACTGATGTTATTGGCAACCCTTGTCAGCATCCTTTCTAAATGTGGAGGCAAGGGAGCACGATCATGATTTTGCTGCAATAAAGGCAGCAAGCCAACAATGGCGATAATTAAGGAGCTACAAAACCAGAAGCCGAGCAGCAACTTAATAAATATTCGATTGGGAAGTTTACTTACAGTCATCAAGTTAGCCAGATATAACCTTTTCCACGAATGGTCTTAACTCTAGGTCGCCCATCTGTACGTTCAGGTAATTTTTTACGTAAATTAGAAAGATGCATATCTAAGCTTCTATCGAATGGCATTAGCTTTTTATTGAGCACTTTTTCGCTCAAATCATCTTTACTGATGAGCTCACCACTGTTTTGCACCATCTCGAACAATAAACCAAATTCAGTTCCGGTAAGTATGAGTAGCTGCTCCTGGCAATAGACTTCCTGACGACTCGGATCTAGTGTTATATCGCCATATTCATAGACTGTTGGCTGAACTTCTTCAGGTTTAATTTGAGTGCGGCGTATTATTGCTTTTATACGGGCAACAAGTTCACGGTCGTTAAAAGGTTTAGGTAGGTAATCATCGGCTCCAATTTCTAGTCCGACGACTCGATCTATCTCATCGCCGCGTGCTGTTAGCATTAATACCGGGGTCTGTTTTTTCGATCTAAGGGATTTAAGCACTTCAAACCCGTTTAACTTGGGCAGCATAACATCGAGTAAAATGAGGTCGTAATTATTGCTGAGGGCTAAATCTAGTCCTGACTGGCCATCATGTGCAAGAGTGAGCTCGAAGCCTTCAAGTTCCAGAAGTTGTGCTAATAATTCAGATAAGCCTAAATCATCGTCGATAAGTAACAGCTGGTTCATATATGTCTTTAACCTTAAATGAATATGCTAACAAGGTGAGTATACCTCTTTAGATGTCAATTGCAGTTTATCAATGTAAGTCTAAGTAAAGATGGTAACGGGATGCATTAAAAAGATATTGAAATAGATGTGAACACTAAATTTACAATATTTTACCTTGTACAAACCCTGACTTACATTGGACTCGCTAAACTTGATTGTGTTGAATGACGTGAGATAACTCACCCACAAATAAAGGTCAGTGATATGAAAAAGAACACTTTGAAAGCAGGATTACTCGCAATCGTAGCAAGTACTGCCCTTATGGGCTCAGCGGTGTACGCAGATGAAGGGCAGCAAGACTGTCAACACCATATGAAGAGTGAGGGTAAGTCCCACCATGGTGGTATGCGCAAAATGTATCGAGGTTTAGACTTAACCGCTGAGCAAAAAACTGAAATAAAATCCTTAATGAAAGAGCAGAAAACAGCGATGAAAGATACTCGTCCAACAAAGGAAGAGCGTCAAGCTAAGAAAGCTGAGTTTTTAGCTCTGATCACCGCAGACAGTTTTGATGAGGCTAAAGCACAAGAGATGATGCAGACAAGGCAAGAGCATAGCCAGTCTAAAAGGCTTAGCATGGTAAAAGTGCAAAATAAGATCTACCAACTTTTAACTCCTGAGCAGCAAGTGCAGTTTAAAGCAAACTTTGAAAAGAGCCATTCACGTAAAGGCGAACGTAAAGGTGGGCACTAGTCATCAGTTTTAAGAGGTGAATTGATATACACTGAGATCATAGGCTTCCCCTGCTTGCTATTCTTAATAAGAAATTAATAGCTATATATAGTAGAAATATGAACTCATGAACCAAACTTCCCAATACGACTTTTGGGTCAAGTTAGCTAGTCGCGCTGCAGTCGCAACAGCCTTGACCCTCATTACTATCAAAATGGCTGCCTGGATGTATTCAGGTTCAGCCAGTATGTTAGCGTCTCTGACAGATTCTTTTGCCGATGCGCTAGCATCAATAGTTAACTTCATCGCAATTCGATATGCGATAGTCCCAGCCGATAAAGACCATAGATATGGCCATGGTAAAGCGGAGCCATTAGCGGCATTAGCGCAATCAGCCTTTATCCTAGGTTCTGCCTT